>CAJTTA010000007.1 GCA_910579305.1 uncultured Muribaculaceae bacterium | reverse complement strand
TATCCTTTGGATAGGTCGTAAATTAAATATTCTTATCCCGAACTCGCGTTATTAGGCTTTGATGGAGACTATTTTATCCGCGACCCTAATTTTAGCAACCCACCCTATAAAATTGGTAGAGCCTCTTTTGATTTTGAATTTGTCCCAAATACAGAAATCGTTGATTACATGTTATTTAAAATCAAACGACCGTGAGATCGACCTACGCCCTTACAACATAAACGCGTTGATGCACCACATATCCACGGACAATAGATCGATTTTTCATATATAAGCAATTTACCCGCTACACCAATACGATATAGCGGGTAAATTATAATCAGAATGTGCGATATTTGATCAGTTGCGCACAGCCTTATAAGTGAATGTCTCGCCTTCGGGGGAAGTGAATGTAACGAGATATATTCCGGACTCAAAGCCCACGAGGCTCACAGAATTTTCCTCAGTATTGCGGCCCCAAAGCATTGTGCCGTCATAGCTGTGGATGCTTATTTCGCTTACCTGCATTCCTGTAAGCGTGACTACCGAGCCGTTGTAAGACACCGACGGGGCCTGTGCCTCCGCTCCCACTTCATCTATGCCTGAAGGAAGCAGACCAGTGCGGACACCTTGGAGATACATGCTCACGCGTATGTCCCCCTGTGAGTCGGCGAAGACTGCATCGGGCACTGAGATATTGAAGGTGTGCTCTCCCTTGGCAAGCTTGCCGAGATTGAACACGCGGATGGGAACAAGGTCACCCGGACACCAGTTGGAATTCCTTGCCCACGCCCTATCTGACTTGGGATAAGAGCCATATATGCCGTTGCCCTGGGTATTATAGAAGCGATAGGGCTCGCAGCTCTTGCCACCGGGAGTGAAAGTGGCGATAAGCTCTCCGTCGAAGTAGACAAAATGCTCTCGGCGATTGTACTCCTCACCACCTGCGTTGGCACCATGATTGGAGAGCTGAAGAGTGATGGAGGCATCTGCGAGGTCTTCGGGCACAGTCACCTTCCAGGTGCGTGAGGTCTCGCCTATCTTGTCGCAGGCATCGGGATTGTGATTATTGAGATTCTTGTCGCCATGTATTTCAGGAATCTTGTGATAGATAGGCACAAGCAAGTGGTCGGTCACAGCAGAAGCCGGCTCATCGTGAGCCACAAACTCAAGAGTGCCCTTGAAGACGTCATTACGGTCGCCGCATCCTGTAATCTGCACATTGGCTGCATATGGAATGCCGAAAATCTCAAACTCCAGCCAGAAGTCATATTTCTCCTGAAGCGACTTGTCGCGGAAAATCATCGAGAGCAGACGCGCGTCGAAGTGATAAGGCACCTCATAGGGCTGCGCGTTCATATTCATGAAGGGCGTGATGAAGCGAGCCAGCTCAAATCGCATATCCTCTGATGGCGCGTATTCCGAGCCCTTGGGAAGAAGAGAAAGAGATATGTTGCCTATTCGGTCATAATTGTCGCAAAGAGCACCTATCGACACATTGAGATCGGTCTCTTCTCCAAACCATGCGAAGTCTTCAGGCTTAAGTTTCTTTGCATACAGGTAGTTGGTGTGACGCACAATGTCATCTTCACCCACCTTATCCTTATCAAAGACCTCGGAATTATAGCCGTCATAAAAAACTGTTTCATTAAACGGACGCCACACACGGTAGTGCTCGCCGGCGTCGGGAGTAATGGCCCATGCACCTCCTATGGTGCTGAACATGGCTGAAGCAAGTAGTAGTTTCTTCATATTGAAAATGAGATTTTTGGTATACTATTTAGATGTTGCTTAACTTTAGATTAGGAGTGCAAATGTAATCATTTCATTGAAAAGTAACAAACTTTAAAGCAAATAAATTTCAACACCTTTGCAAGTTCGGCGATAAATCATTAATTTTGCAGTGCAAATTTTCATGGTTCTGTGCCGAATCCACAGAATCGGCCAATTTAGAAAAAAGAACAAACGATTATGGGCCGCAAGCTCAAGCGATTGAATCTGTTTATGCGCCGGCAGTCGCATCTGCCCGTATTTTTAGTGTGTGCCGCCGTGGTGCTTCTACTCTTCTTCAATGACGAGACAAGTCTCACGCGCTCACGCGAATATGACGCACGCATCTCCAAGCTCAAGCGTGAAATAAAAGACGCCACTGACTCTGCCGCATTCTATCGTGAATCGCGCCACGCTCTGCTCACCAATTCAGAGGAACTTGAACAGGTGGCACGGGAAAGCTATAACATGCAGCGCCCTTCGGAAGATGTATATGTGATAGAATCCGGCGACAATAACAAATAAATCAATCTCTACATGAAATCCAACTCCCAAGTACCTGTCTCCATAAAGCGCCGCCGCGCTATTGCCGAAACATGCGCATCGATAGGAATGCTGCTCATAGGAGCAAGCATGCTGCTGCCTCTCTTCAACATGCTCGACGTAAAAATGCTATACACGTTCCGATGGGTGTTTGCCGCAGGAGCACTACTCTTTTGGGGAGGACGGTGCATACCCGTGAACGCACCTGCCGACAGCACCCGCATGCGCAGGCTCCGACGCCTTGAGTTCTGGAGCGGAGCATGCTTCGGAGTAGCGGCAGTCTTCTGGTTTTACAACTGCCACAAATATGCTGCCATGCCCTTCACCGGCGCTCTCATGATTCTGCGTGACACCATTCTCTTCTCTCTGGCCGGAGCCGTGATACAGCTCATTGCCGTGTGGCTCATCTACTTCCGCCTCAAGAAAGAGGCTCGTGAGAATGCTGCTGCCGATTCTCAGGGAAAATCCGGCAAGACACGCAAGTGACAGCCGCAGTTTAGAATTTTTCACACTGAATATTTGCGCCGCCATCGTAATTAAGGTAAATTTGCACCGTGAATACAGCCCGTCTCGCCATAGATCATGGCAATACACGCCTCAAGGCCACGATTTTTCGTGACTTTGAGGCTGTGACTACGTTCACTCTCGAGAGGATGGACTGCGACCGACTGCTCGAATGGATGCTCCCCTATGATGTGCAAAGTGCCATATACGCCAGCACTGCGGGTGTGGACGTGCGCCTTGCCGAGACTCTGGAGAGGCTGCTTCCGGGCGGCTGCATTGTGCTCACCGGCAACACCCCTCTGCCCATAGGAATCGATTATGACACACCGGCCACTCTCGGCGCCGACCGAATAGCAGCAGCCGTAGGAGCCGCTTCAATCATGCCGGGCAGACGCCTGCTTGTAGCCGATGCCGGAACATGCATCACTCTTGACCTTGTGAGCGACGGCCGCTTCAAAGGGGGCAATATATCGCCGGGCGTGCAGATGCGCTTCAGGGCTATGCATGAATACTCAGGCGCCCTGCCGCTGGTGAGCGCCCGGCCCGGCCACCTCCCGGAAGCCGCTTTCGGCCGTGACACGGATGAAGCGCTCAGGTGCGGCGTGCTTCATGGCATAGCCGATGAAATAAAAGGTGCATGCCGCCGTGCCGAGCTGACGTATGGAGAGACTCATGTGCTGCTCACCGGGGGTGACGCGCCGCTGCTCGCGCCTATGTTGCATGGCGCAATCCCGTGCACCGTGAGCGACAAACCTGTGATGCTCGGGCTTATCACCATTCTCCTCCACAACGAGGCTCTACACTCCTCGGAAATCAATATTCAAGACGCTGAAATACGAATCAAATGAACGCATATACAAGACATTTCCTCTCTCTGCTTACGGCTTTATGTGCCATACTGCCTGCGACGGCCCAGAACACATCCTCTCCCTATTCCATGTATGGCTACGGATTGCTGCGCGATGGCGCCACTGCCACGCAGCGACAGATGGGCGGCATAGGCTACGCGATGCGCGGCACACGGCAGATCAATGCCATGAACCCGGCATCCTATGCCTCGATCGACTCCCTGACGTTCCTGTGGGACATAGGAGCCGACCTAAGTTTCAACCATCGTGAGGAAACAGTGAACGGCACTGTCAACAAGGCCAACGGCCAGGGCGGAGGTCTAGACTATCTGCAGATGCAATTCCCCATAGGACGTCATTTCGGCGCATCGCTCGGCCTTATTCCTTATAGCTCCGTAGGCTATACCTTCGGTGATGAAGTGGTGCACGGCAATTTATCCAATCAGGGCAGCGGCGGCATAACACAGGCCTATGCCGGATTCTCCGGACACTGGAAAGGGCTCTCTGTAGGTGTAAACGTAAGCTATGACTTCGGCAATATAATCAATGACATTTACGCATATGCAGGTTCCAATCAGACACTCTTTGAGCATGTGATGCAAGTGCGCGACTGGAATGTGACTGCCGGCTTGCAATATTCTTTCATTCCGGCACGCTTTCACCGCATGACCATAGGCGCCACCTATTCTCCCAAGAAATCCCTGCATGGCAACACATGGGTGAATTACTGGGATATAACCGCCGACACAAAGGCCGACACCGTGAGCCACACATCCATGAGCGGCAAGTATTACCGTCCCACATCTTTTGGCTTTGGCATCAACTGGCAGCGCGACAAGGCTTCCCACATAATGGTGGAGGCCGACTTCGGCATGCAGCAATGGAGCAAGGCCCCGTTCTCAGCGCTGTATGACGCCAAGGGGGAGACTGTGCTCGCCGCACAGCAATTCAACGACCGCCTGCGCTTTGCCCTGGGAGGCGAGTACACTCATCGCGTGCGTGGCAATTACCTGCAGCGCATCACATGGCGACTCGGCGGACATTACACCCGCGATTATCTCTGCATCAATGGAAACAATGTGAAGGACTACGGCATCAGCTGCGGTGTGGGATTACCCACCATCGAGGGCAAGACGCTCGTGAATGTAGGCTTTGAGTGGCTGCACCGTCAGGCAGCTCCTCATAGCCTAATATCTGAAAATTACTTCAACATAACTCTCGGTCTCAACTTCAATGAGCTTTGGTTCTGGCAGCGCAAGATCAAGTAAGTCTCCGTCGCTAAAGATTCTTCCGGCACTAACGGGATGTGTCGTCGCGACATGTGCCATATGCGGGGCATGTCGCCATGAAGACCCTGTGGGAGTGGCCGGCATCAAGACCAAGGGAATGCCCACCATGACCACGAAGAATGTCATGACTATCATTTCCGACTCCGGCATACCGCAATATAAGCTCGTGTGCCCGTTATGGCTCGTATATGACAATGTGGACACGCCCAAGTGGGTGCTGCCCGGAGGGCCATACCTTGAGAAGTTTGACGAAAAGATGCGCACCATCTTCACTGTGGCCTGCGACTCGGCCGTGAACAATCGCCTCACAGGGCAATGGATACTCACCGGCAATGTGGAATTCAAGGAAAATCCCGGATTGCTCATTCTCACCCAGCAATTAATCTGGGATCAGCGTGAACAACTCGTGTACTCCGATTCGTTCATACATATAGAGCAGCCCGACAAGATTATAGAGGGCTATGGATTCGAGGGGCACACCTCGGCTTCAGGTAAGCTCTCATCTTATATCCTGCACCGCCCCACAGCTGTGCTCCCCTACGATCAAAGCAAAATATCAGGAAGCGACGGAACAGCCATTCCTGCGGGAGTCGACCCTGCCGCACTCGACCCGACAATGATCCCGCCGGGCATGATGCCCGCCGGGCGTTAACACGCCAATACAAAATACATATGGATCCGGTTTCAGCTATAATTCTCACTATAATCGCAGTAATCTTCTCCGGCATTTTCTCCGGAGTAGAGATAGCATTCGTGCAGTCGAGCAAGGTGCGCATAGGCATCGATGAGCGCCAGGGAGGTCTCATCAGCCGCATAATAGGAGGCTTTACCAGGCATCAGGATATGTTCATATCCACCATTCTCGTGGGCAATAATATTGTGCTTGTCATCTATGGCATAGCGATTTCGGTCATAATCAATCCCTGGCTTGAGCATCTATTCCCGTCTGAAGCGCCTGTGCTCATATGCAACACTCTGATTTCCACCGGCATCATCCTGATTGCGGGAGAATTCCTGCCCAAGACGCTTTTCCGCATCAACCCCAATGCCATGCTGAAATTATTTGCACTACCCATCTATATCATATATATCGCGCTCTATCCCGTGAGCCTGCTGGCATCGGGCTTGTCTCGCGGACTCATGCGCATAGCAGGCATAAAGGATGACAAGACCGATGACTCGCGTCTTACTATCGACCAGATAGATCACTTCGTGCAGCAGGCCATAGAAGACAAGCAGGAGGGGGAGAACGTGGAGAATGAGGTGAAGATTTTCCGCAACGCCCTGGATTTCAAGGACACTCACATACATGACTGCATGATTCCCCGCAATGAGATTGTGGCGGTGAATATCGATAATACATCACGCCGACAGCTTGTCGACACTTTCATCACCACCGGTCTTTCAAAAATAGTGGTCTATCGAGAAGATATCGATGAGGTGCTGGGCTACATACACGTAAGCGAACTCTTCAATACGGAACGCGACTGGAAGGAGTGCCTTAAGCCGGTGATCTTCACGCCCGAGTCAATGCTTGCCAATAAGATGATGCACCGCCTCATGGCCGAGAGAAAAAGCATGGCTATCGTGGTGGATGAATTCGGAGGCACTGCAGGCCTCGTGACCCTTGAAGACCTTGTGGAGGAAATATTCGGTGAAATCGAGGATGAGCATGACCGCAGGCACCTTACGGCCCGGCAGACTGCTCCGGGATGCTACGAATTTTCCGGACGTGCCGAAATTCAGACGGTGAACAAGGAATTCGGTCTCGACCTGCGCGAAAGCGAGGATTATCACACTATAGCCGGATACATACTGCATAATCTTGAGGCTCTTCCCAAGACAGGTGATATTTTCACGATTCATGACATACGCTTCGAAATCCTGCGCATGACAGCCACACGCATCGAGCTTGTGGCGCTTAAGCTACCCGAAGCAGACTCGTAGACGTCAAGCCTACCATGCCACAATCTCCACCGGAGTCCGGTCATGGAGATGTCTCATGTCAGGCGCCAGATAAGCCCATTCGCGGCCATGCTCATCTTTGAATCTGTTGATTACCATGGATGCTCTAAGTGTATCCCCCTCGGTCATGCGGAATGAAGGGTACAACATGCGCTTGGATAAGATCGCGCTGTCAGTCGTTATGAACAGACCTTCATACACCATAGATAATCCCTCCCTTCTCAACCGGCCCTTACGACTCTCAGCCTCAGGATCAAAATTTTGCAACACCTTGGGTATAAGCTGAATACACACACTGTCACCACGATAAAAATCCCTCATATAATTATCCTGATTACCATAGAAGTTACAGGCTCTTGCCTTACGCAAGGCAAATACCGGCCCAAGCCCGTTACCATGAAAATCATGATAGACCACGCCATCGGGTGATGCCACGTAGGCCCTCACTATCTCATCGTGCTCTCGCTTTAATCTATATTGCAACGCAAGTATCAATGCGCTGTGGGCTGCAATCAGCATTAGGGTCAACACTGCCATTGCCCGCACTCCCCATCCTCGGAATCCGACACACACAGGCCTCAGCAACATGGCTCCCGCCACTATAGCCACGCCATCGAAGTAAAAGAATGTACGAGTCCATCTCGCAGCCTGGAAATATATCGCAACTGTGACCACCAGCATTATAACGCACATGAGCGATAATGCAAAAGCTGTTTTGTCAAGTTTCCTGCGCCATGATTTCAACGATATGGAGATTATGAAGCATGGTATGAAGAGAGCATTCAGCCCAAGACCTATCATGATATTTTTCAGGGCTTCAGGATCACCGGTTATAGGCCGGCACGACATGGCTTGAGTATTATATATACGCATCCAGAATCCGGGTGTAATCAGAATAAACAGCAGTCCTACTGCAGTTCCCGCCATCACAGCATATTGCAATTGAATCCTCCCCTCCTTGCTCATAAGCAAGCAAAACACAACCATACCCGGCAATATGGCTACACTATACACCTCATGCCAGGCGCCTGACAGAAAACCAAGCACTCCGGCCATCAGGCACTTGGCAAGCGATGCGTCTCTATCATCTCCCCGCACAAAGATATAAAGCGACGGCATGACAAAAGCCAGGCCCATCACATAATTCACAAACATGTTTGTAATGAACATGTAGGTACCCCATGGCAGAAAAAAGGTTATCGCCGCTATCAGCATGATATGACCGGCGACATGTCTGCTCAATGAATTGAAGACAATCTTGCCTGCAAAACTATAGATGGAATAGCATGCGACCGTGGCTGCCACACCCAATAGCCATTTCGGAGCCATCGCCAGCCAGAAAAGAAGTGTCTTGTCGCCGATACGCCCGTTGACATACTGCCAGTGCCATACTATGAAATCCCATAATCGGCTGAATGAGAAGGAACCGCTCATGATCTCGGCACGATATTGGATACTGTAGGCCAGGTCATCCATCTGCCAGGGAGTGAGATATACCATAAGCCCGCACACCAATGAGCACATGAGCATCACAATGCGCACCGTATATCGCTCTACGCCCGCTTTAACGCATGGAAACATCTGAATCTATTATACAACATTGCATAATGCGACACGCCCTGCCTTCAGGCACGTGTCGCATTATATGGATGATTGTTACTTATTTTTTCTTTCGGGCTTTGCGGCCTGACGGCGCAGTTTTCACCTTGCGCAGCACCTGTGCCGTGCGCGCCGGAAGATACATTCTGAGCCAACCCTTGCCGGCAGGACGGTAAAGAGGATCAGGAGTAGTGAAATGATGCACGCTGTCATCGACATTTCCGAAGCCGCCGAAAGCCCTGGCATCTGAATCCAGCACAGCTTCATACTCCCCTTCCGGAGCAAGGAAGCCATAACCGTCAAACGATTTATAAGGAGAGAAATTGAAGACAAATATGAGGTCGCCGCGCATGAACGCAAGAACCTGGTCATCATCTTTCTCCCACAGCTTCTCTATTGGTTTCGCCTGGAAATCGTAGCAGCCTGCCACGAGGGCTATCATGGCATTGTCAAACCTATTGAGATACTTGTACTTCAAGTCCTCCCTATCCACCAGGCTCCACTGCCGGCGGGCGTGCTTATAGCTCCAGCCATTGCCCTCGCGCGGGAAGTCTATCCACTCCGGATGCCCCCATTCATTGCCCATGAAATTGAGATAACCGCCATTGATCGTAGCGAGAGTGACAAGGCGTATCATCTTGTGCAGGGCCATTCCGCGCTCCACTGTGTAATTGGCGTCATCCACCATCATGTGCCAGTACATTTCCTTGTCGATCAGGCGAAATATGATGGTCTTGTCGCCCACAAGGGCCTGGTCGTGGCTCTCACAATAAGAAATAGTCTTCTCATCGGCACGCCGGTTGGTAAGCTCCCAGAAGATTGATGTGGGATGCCAGTCCTCATCTTTCTTCTCCTTTATCATCTTTATCCAATAGTCGGGAATACCCATGGCCATGCGATAATCGAAACCGATGCCCCCCTCCTCAAATTTCATAGCCAGTCCAGGCATGCCGCTCATCTCCTCGGCAATAGTGATTGCACGCGGGTTCACTTCATGAATCAATATATTGGCCAGCGAGAGATATGTTATGGCATTGGTATCCTGACCTCCGTCAAAATAATCGGCATACGAACCGAAGGCCTTGCCGAGGCCATGGTCGTAATACAGCATCGACGTCACCCCATCGAAGCGAAAGCCGTCAAACTTATATTCCTCAAGCCAGTACTTGCAGTTTGACAGCAGAAAATGCAACACCGAGTTCTTGCCATAGTCAAAACAGAGGCTATCCCAGGCAGGATGTTCGCCTCTTGCCCCCGGATAAAAATACAAATCGCGGTTGCCGTCAATTCGGGCGAGACCCTCTGCTTCATTCTTCACGGCATGCGAGTGCACTATATCCATTATGACAGCGATGCCCAGGCTATGGGCCTCATCTATGAGAGCCTTGAGATCATCGGGTGTGCCGAAGCGTGAAGAAGCCGCATAAAAGGAGCTTACATGATAGCCGAAGGATCCGTAATACGGATGCTCCTGCACGGCCATGATCTGTATGGCATTATATCCGTCGCGGGACACGCGGGGAAGCACCTTCTCGCGAAATTCTTCATAGGTGCCCACATCTTCCTTCTCCTGCCCCATGCCTATGTGGCACTCATATATGAGGAGCGGCTTCTCTTCCGGCTTAAACTTCTTTATGCGGAATGTGTAAGGCTTCTTGGGAGCATACACCTGGGCAGAAAAGATGTGTGTGTGTGGATCCTGCACTACCCTGGTGGCATATGCCGGAATGCGCTCGCCTTCCCCGCACGGCCAGCGCACGAGCATCTTATATAGGTCGCCATGCTTTATAGCGCCGGCGGGAAGATGCAGCTCCCATGTGCCTCCGCCTATGTCTTTAAGCGCATAATCGGCAGTGGGATGCCATCCATTGAAGTCGCCTATGAGAAAAATCTCAGTGGCATCGGGGGCAAATTCACGGAAAATCCACTCGCCATTACCGGCACGCTGAAGACCGAAGTATTTATATGCATTGGCAAAATCCGACAGAGAACCGCCGGTAGCGGCTGTAAGCTCCGCCATTTTGCGGAGCACATCCTCATGACGTCCCTCGATGGCCGGAGCGAAGGGCTCAAGCCATGGATCGGAACGGAGCATTGATAGTTTCTTTTCCATTTTGAAGAAATTGAATTAGTTAAGCAGAGGGATTACAAAGCCCATTTTTTGCATTCTGCATCAAAGTTAATACTTTTTGCACAAAGCAGCAAAGAATAGCGCAAAGATTCGGCACAATCCAGTGAATAAAAAAATCCCTCTCTCCTTTATAACAATCTCACACGCTACTTTGTCTTCTCAGAGAGTGCCGATACAACCTCATATACACTCTCCGATCGGAAACGACTCTTCATGAGGTGCAGGAGATTGCATCACAATCGTTTTTTCTCACAAAAAACATCTCATAATTTGTGGTTAATTTCAAAAAATCACTTATCTTTGCAACATAAAAACACGCACATATGATTGAACCGAGACATAAACAATCAATCGAGCCGCTGAAGGACAAGACCATGGTCAGAATACTCTTCGTCTGCCTGGGCAACATATGCCGGTCGCCGGCCGCCCAGGGAGTGATGCAGAGACTCATCGATGAGCGGAAGATGTCGGGCAATTTCATGCTGGATTCCGCAGGGACTTACGCCGGACATGCCGGTGAGCTTCCCGACAAACGCATGCGTGTGCACGCAGCCCGCAGAGGATATGACCTCACACATCATTCCCGGCCTGTGCGCGCTCTCGATTTCGAGGACTTCGACCTCATAATAGCCATGGATGACAGCAATTATGAATCTCTGAAAAACATGGCTCCATCTGTCGAGGCCGAACGCAAGATCGTGAGAATGATAGATTTCTGCAGGCTTCACCCCCATTATTATGCCATTCCCGATCCCTATTATGAAGGTGCCTCAGGCTTTGAACTCGTGCTCGACCTTCTGGAGGATGCCTGTGCCGGATTGCTGGAATCCTTCTTAACTTAAAAATCTCATCCTGATATGAAACGACTTATTTTATCCATTCTTCTTGCAGGAGCATTTACTGCCTCACTGCTTGCCGACACCGCTCCAGCCTTCCCCGGAGGGATGGAAGCATTCTTCTCGTTTTTAAACAAGAATATGCAATATCCGACCCGCGCGGCAGACAACGGCATAGAGGGGAAAGTTGTCGTGCAATTTGATGTAGATGAACACGGCACAATATCCAATGCAAGAATCCTGCGCCCCGTAGACCCTGACCTTGAAGAGGAGGCTCTGCGCATCGTGCATGCAATGCCGAAATGGATTCCCGCCACCGACAATGCCGGACATCCTATAGCTTCCAATGCAGTTATCCCTATTACGTTCAAGCTATCTGAATAGCCACGTAACACACTGATTCAGCATTAAATAAACCCTAATTAACAATTGTAATATTTATTTCACAAAAAGAAAAGCCTTTTTATTTGGAAGTAATAGAATTCCTTCCTACTTTTGCATCTGCTAAAATGCCATCCGGCATTGACACACGAGAATCTTCGGATGCTCCGGCATCCACATTTATCACCTCAGAAGCGGCTTCGCCCTCTTCGCCACACTTTGTAATTATGTCAAAGAATTCGCCTTTTATCTCACGCGTAGTCGGCTTGCAAAGCAATCTCTTCAGCTTTGCATATAAACTTACGTCCGATCACGACCGCGCTTCGGATCTCGTGCAAGACACCACGCTCAAGGCTCTCGACAGTGAAGACAAGTTCGCAGAAAACGTCAACTTCAAGGGTTGGCTTTTCACAATCATGCGCAACATATTCATAAACAATTATCGCCGTCAGGTGCGCGAGAACACCGTCACCGACACCACCGACAATCTGTTTCATCTTAACGCTACTCATCCCGAGGCATATGAGAATCCCGACGGGTCATATGCCGTAGGCGAAATAAACGAAATCATCTCCCGGCTCCCGGATGACTTTAAAAAGCCTTTCCAAATGTATATCGCCGGCTATAAATATGATGAAATCGCACAGAAACTCTCCCTGCCTATGGGCACAGTGAAGAGCCGCATCTTTACAACCCGCCGTCAGCTTCGCGCTCAACTGCAGGATTACCGGTAGATGAACTCTTGCAGCAAGCGCCACATAAGCTGCCGCCAATGCGAGTAATTTGCCTAAGGCTAATTCCTGACAATCATAAAAAGCGCCCTTCGGAATAATCTTTCCGAAGGGCGCTTTTCCTTAACGGCTACACTAAAATTCTTTGCGGAGCTCCTGCGGAATAAAATAATTCCGCGGATGCTCCGCAAAGAGGTCAGGGAAGTCTTTTATGCTTCTATGGCTGCCTTGATCTGCGACACAATATAGCGCACATGCTCATCCGTCACCCACGGGCCTGAGGGAAGGCATATGCCTACACGGAACAAGGCTTCAGACACTCCATTAACGTAGGAAGGATTAGCTTTATACACAGGCTGAAGATGCATCGGTTTCCACAGAGGACGACTCTCTATGCCTGCCTTGTCAAGCCACACGCGCAAAGCCTCCACGTTGGTATTGGGCTCTACATCCGTGTGGGCGCTTGCAGCAGTGTGTGTCACTCCGGCTGCGCCTCCCACACTGCCGGTCACCACTTCCCCATATACCTCATCCTGGCCCTTTATCTTGAGCTCCTCATCAAGAGTGGCCGTGCAGAGCCAGAAGTTTGAATCAAAACGCGGAGAGGGATTCACATGCATTTCTATTCCTTTAACATCGGCAAGAAGCTCACAATACAACTCCTGCACATGCTTGTGATGGGCTATATGCTCGGCAAGTACAGTCATCTGTCCGCGCCCTATGCCCGCACATATATTACTCATGCGATAGTTGTAACCTATCTTCTCATGCTGATAATAGGGATAGGACTCACGTGCCTGAGTGGCATAAAACATCACTTCTCTGTAAGCTTCTTCATCAGGACATATGAGGGCGCCGCCGCCTGAAGTGGTTATCATCTTATTGCCGTTGAAGCTCAACACTCCGTAGCGGCCGAAAGTGCCGCACACTCTTCCGTCGAATCGGGAACCCATTCCCTCTGCCGCATCCTCCACTACCGGAATATCATATCTCGCGGCTATTTCCATAATCTCATCAATGCGCGCCGGCATGCCGTAAAGATATACCGGAACAATGGCCTTGGGCTTACGGCCTGTGACCTTTATGCGGTCTTTGATAGCTTCTTCAAGCAACTGGGGATCCATGTTCCATGTATCACGCTCCGAATCCACGAAGACCGGCGTAGCTCCGAGATAGGTCACAGGATGCGATGAAGCACAGAATGTGAACGTCTGCACTATAACTTCATCTCCCAGGCCCACGCCACATGAGAGCAGGCCAAGATGCACTGCGGCTGTGCCGGCAGAGAGCGCAACGACTTTCTCATCCTTAAGACTCGGACAGAGACGCTGATAAGACAGATCTGCCGCACCGGCTGCTGATTCCTCTGAAATTACAAACTCCCTGAGATCCTCTTCAAATCCATTGACGTTAGGCCCGAGAGGCACAACCCAGTTATCATCGAAAGCTTCTTTTACAAAATCCATCTCGCGGCCTGACATATGAGCCAGGCAAAGCAGTATTCTATCCATCTTTTTAACTAATGTAATATTATATCGTATGGCGATTATTCTTCAACGTACAAAATTAGCCAAAATACCTGTCTTGGCCAAGACATCTCATTAAAAAATATTATCGAAAATAAGAATACATATTACTAAAAACAAAAACAGTTGCAACTTCTTTCACAAGGAATTGCAACTGTAAAAACTTTGTCGTTGATTTTTCTACAAACCTAACATAAACGATTTATTTACGAATATCTTAATAACTAACCTAATCTTTCTACCTAAAAATCTCTTCTATGCGTTCTTGCTATATCTAATAGACATTGCTGTCTTTACTTTTTCTTAATACTCTGTCTCAAAGAACCTGATCGGCGATGCGATGTCGTTTTCTTTTTGACACTGCAAAATTAATACTGATTCCGGCGTTGTGCAAGCTTTGAAAAGAGAATATAATGTAATATCTAAACTCATACAAATATAATATACTGATAATCAGCATATATTATACCGTAAGAATATAAGTCGATATAGACCATATATAATCAGGATACAAGCTTCAAAATGCTAAAGTATGCGATCTGCGAGAGCGTTTCTCCCCTCTGGCTACACTATTTCTCCTCGCCGAGAGTGGCCACTTCGCGCTCAAATGTATCTCGATTTATGGCACGCCCTCTCATCCTATTGCGATAAGTATATATCGTGCTTACAGAGCAGCGCAACACCTGAGCTATCTTCACACTCTCCTGCACGCCGAGACGCACAAAAGCATATATGCGCAGCTCAGTGGTAAGCGGAGATCCATGGGTATACGCAATCTGTTCCTCGGGACGTAACAGAGTATTAAAATTATCGATGAAATCGGGGTAAAGGTCAAGAAAAGTCTCATCAAATATCTTGAAGAACTCATCGGTCTGGTCATCTCCTGAGCGCGAACTCATCATCTTCATCAACTCATCGGTCTGACCTGCTGTAATCTTGCGATGAACCAGGCGGCGGGTAGATTCAAGCTTATCTGCATACGAGGCACACAGACTCAGGAAGTGACCTATATAATTTTCCTGCATCTTGCTCTGGGCATGAAGCTGGCGGCGGATACGATTGGAGCGATGAAGATTGCGCAGGAAAATAAACAGTAAAGACCCTGACGTGATGAGCAAGACCACTACCAAAAGAAAATACACCATCAGCTCATCACGCGAGGCGCTGATCTTCTGGCGATACGAATTGTCAATTATCGGCATGAAGTTTGCTATCGCAACCGTACGCATTCGCGAGCTGGAGGCCGTGGCGTCATTCAGAGAGGCATTGGCATATCTATAAGCCCTGTCCACATCCCCTTTGTCATATAGCCACTGAGAGAGTGCGGGCAACGAAAGAGTCTCTTTCACAGAACCCTGCACGTCGCTCATGGCCGACAAGGCAAGATAGCGGCCATAATTATAGTCATCTCCAAGATTGCGGGATGCCTGGGCGCATCTGTAGGTGACCATGCCATATAGATTGTCTTCGGGCTTAAGCGTCTTTAGAAGCTTGGTGAGCAACTTCAGAGCTTCCTTGTTCTTACCCACACGCACATATTGCTCTCCCACAAGAAAAATGCGGTAAGGGTCATCCTCCGGCAGATTCTCTCTAAGATAGGCATCATAGTCATCAAATTCCGATGTAAGCGACATCGCAAGCTCATTTTCCTCATCAAGATAACCTTTCATATAGGAATAAAGCTGGCGGCCGGCCTGCGCGAATTTCAGCTCCTGGGCAGGCGTGAGGGTGAGAGAGTCAATATGCGCCTTCACCTTCTGCGCCTCGCTGAAGATGCCCGATGCGGCCAGAGAGTTAAGGATCTTCAAGGAGAGCTCTATCTGATTGTCGGAAGGATCGGAAGCATGCTCGAGATCATAGGCATTAAGATAGAATATTATCGATGAATCCGAGCAAAACGAGCGGTATTGATCACCTATATGAGTGAGCAATGCCACACGGGAAAGGGTGTCGGAAACAGGTGTCTTCTTCAGCAACAATTGAAGAGAGTCTATGTACTGTCCTTTCCTGTTATCATACTCCTTGCTCCTGCCAAGCATCTCGTCAAGGCCATCAAGCTCTTCTGTAGGGAGCGATTGATCTTTTGACTCCGATGAGCAGCCGCAAGAAAATAGAGCGATCAGCGGAAACAACCATAGTATAGACACAATACCGGATCGACGCCGGAGACGTACAATAAAACGACACATAAGTAAATGGGTTAACACGTAAGAAGGAAGCTACTGATTATAAAACATTTGCATCTTCACCTCACATAGCTGCACAGCCTATGAAGCGCATGCAAAGTTACTAATAAATGGAGAAACATCCAAAATTTGCCCGACTGCGAAATATTAATTAATTTTGTAGATTGATTACCTTTTACATATGACTGTAGATAATTTTGAGATATTCACTTTGCCATCCGGCTTACAATGTGTGGTGAGAAGCTTCGACGGCCCCTGTTATTGCCAGCTGAGCATCAACGCCGGCAGCCGTGATGATTTCGCCGGATATGACGGCCTTGCCCACTTCGTGGAGCACACCGTGTTCCGCGGAACAGAACGACGCAGCGGATGGCAGATCAATTCACGTGCAGAAGACGTGGGTGGCGCTCTTAACGCATACACCTCACGAGAAACTACTGTATATTACGCAATAACTCCTACAGGACAACTGCCCAGGGCTCTCGACCTGCTGGCGGATATCGTGGGGCATCCATCGTTTCCGGCAGTAGAGCTTGACCGGGAGAAAGGGATAATCCACGAGGAAATAAAGAGTGACCTCGATGCTCCGGATGAGGCTATATTCGATGAAATGGCCGACCTGATGTATGCCGGATCCAGACTCAGCCACAATATCCTCGGCACATATCAAAGCGTAGAGGGAATGACACGCGATTGCGCAGCGGAATTCGTGAGAAATCTCTACACACCATCCAATATGGTATTGAGCTGCGTGGCCGACATGCCTGTGGCCAAGATGCGACGCCTCATAGAGCGCTATATGAATGCCATCGAGGTGCGGCCTACAATACAGAAGCGTATCCAGGCACCGCCTGTGGAACGTTTTGAAGAAATACGCGACAAGGGTCTCAGCCAGTGCCACACGATAATGGCCACAAGAATATTCGACTGCTTCGACACCCGCAGGTATCCCATGAACCTGCTCAGGTATTACCTCGGCAGTGGCATGAATGCATTGCTGTTCCGAGAGCTCAGAGAAAAGCGTGGATATGTATATAATGTCGAGGCTGCCAATAACTTCTACACTGATTGCGGCTCATTCTCCATCTACTTCGGCAGCGCCCACGAAAATGAGGCCAAATGCCGCCGTCTCATCAATAATCTGCTCTCTCACCTGGCAGAATCGCCGATGAAACCGACCGTTTTCGAGCGCCTGCGCCGAAACTTCTCCGGGCGCAGGGAAATCCTGAATTCCGCTATAAACAAGCGTACGGGAAATGCCGGCCGGGAGTTGCTGCGATATGGAAGCGTGTCAAGCCGTGAGCAAATAGCCGAGATAATCGGGGCCATAACACCCGAAGACCTTCGCGCATGCGCCGAAGAGATAATGAAGCATGGTCTCTCCACATTGATATATAGATAAAAGACTCCTCACTATGAAGATAGCCAGCCTTGATCTCGGATACCGACCGGTGATGCTCGCTCCCATGGAAGACGTAACCGACCCCTCTTTCCGCCTCATATGCAGGGAATTGGGCGCAAGCATGGTCACCACAGAATTTGTATCGGCCGAAGCACTGATTCGCGACGTGGCTTCCACGATGCGAAAGCTTGACGTGCATGATGCGGAACGTCCCGTGGCCATACAGATATACGGACGCGATCCCGAAGCCATGGTGGACGCAGCGCGCATAGTGGAGCGCGCGCAGCCGGATGTGCTTGACATCAACTTCGGCTGCCCCGTGAAGCGAGTGGCAGGCAAAGGTGCCGGAGCAGGAATGCTCCGCGATATACCCAAGCTATTGCAGATAACGTCCGATGTGGTGAACGCCGTAAGCATCCCCGTGACCGTAAAGACACGGCTCGGCTGGGATTGCGAAAGCAAAATAATCGTAGACCTCGGACTACGTCTCCAGGACTGCGGCATAAAGGCTATCACTGTCCATGGGCGCACCCGCAGCCAGATGTACACCGGCAACGCCGACTGGACTCTCATAGGAGAACTCAAGCAGCATCCCTCAATGGAAATACCTGTGATAGGAAACGGTGACATCGCATCGCCCGAGGCAGCGCTCGATAAGTTTGACACATATGGCGTAGACGGCATAATGGTGGGCCGCGCAGCTTTCGGAGCGCCATGGATCTTCCGTGACATCCGCGAGTATCTTGACAAGGGAAAATATACTCCCCTGTCGCCGGCAGAAAAAATGAATCTGCTGCGCCGGCAGATTCAAGAAAGCGTCGACCGCATCGATGAATACCGGGGCATTCTGCACATACGCCGGCATCTTGCAGCCACGCCGCTTCTGAAAGGGCTCCCATCCTTCAGAGATACGCGCATAAGGATGCTACGTGCCGACACTCTGTCGGAATTACTTGATATTCTCGATGAAATCGAAGGAAAATATCTTTCATAAGCACAATTGGCATTAATCTTATTATCCATATCATATGAAAAGAATCCTATTTCTTATAGCAACATTAAGCATGGCGGTCACAGCCATGTGCGGCGGACGCTGGCATGAACTCAAAGTAGGAGCGTTTGCATCACTTGAAGTAGTGAATAATATCCGGGTCACATGCAAATTCCTGCCCGACTCCGTGGGATATGTAAGATTCTTCACGGAAGATGAGATGGCCGATGCCGTAATCCTCGATAAGAGCAAGCCCTCGCGGCTGAAAGTCATGGCATCACCTGATTTTGCCGATAAAACCGATCGTATTCCTCACATTTATGTCTACACGGATATTCTTGAATCCGTGCAAAGCGACTCAGAAAAAAAGGTGAGTGTGGTCAACCCCGCCAAATGCGCTAAATTCAAAGCGGTTCTGATAGGCAACGGCAATCTTGAAGTGAGCGGAATTAATGCCCATAGAGTAATCGGGATTCTCGCCACAGGCAATGGCAAAGTGCGCCTTTCCGGTCATGGTGAAGACACACTCCTCAAGCTCACAGGCACCGGCTCGATAGAGGCTCATGATCTTTATGCCGACAAAGTGACATGCCATGTGCTCGGAGGCGGCGAGATTTACTGCTATCCTAAGGAGATTGTGCTTAAAGGACTCGGATCAACCCGCGTCTACTATAGAGGCACACCCGATAAAATCACAAAATCCGGATTAGGCAAGCTTCTTCCGTTAGAATAAGCACACATTTAAAATTGCCGATGAAAGCGCCATAATATGAGTGTAGACACCCGCTCTCTGCGCAACGCCACAGCGCGCACGCTGAAATGGAATACCATTGACCGATTCTCATCGCAGATACTCTATGCCGTAACAGGCATAGTGCTGGCCAATGTGCTGTCGAAAAGCGATTTCGGCCTCGTGGGTGTCATCCTCATCTTCCAGGCTTTCGGCATCCTGTTTGTAGACAGCGGATTCGGAGCGGCACTGCTTCAGAAGAAAGCACCTTCCGAGCGAGATTACAGCACCGTATTCTGGTTCAATCTCGCCGTCAGCATAGTCATTTATATCATTCTCTACCTGTGTGCGCCTCTCATCGCCCGCCTGTTCCATAATGACCTGCGACTCATCCCGTTATGCCGCGTGATGTTCATAAGCTTCATTCTCAACGGCCTGGGAATAGTGCAGACCAACAGGCTCATGAAAGAAATGAACGTCAAGCAGATAGCCATAGCCAATCTGCTTGGACTGATTCTCTCGGGAGCCTCAGGCATATATCTTGCCCTGACAGGCGCAGGTGCATGGGCTCTCGTATGGCAGACCATTGTGCTTGCCGCATGCAAGACCATATGGCTATGGATCACCGGCGGATGGCGCCCGCGTCCCGTCTTCTCCCTTCATTCCTTAAAGAGCATATACCGAGTAGGGTTAGGAGTCTTCTTCTCATCTTTTCTCAACACCGTATTTCTCCACATCTATTCATTCGTAATAGGATTTATCTCCCTTGTATCTCTCGGCATATATACTCAGGCCGATAAATGGAGCAAGATGGGAAGCGCCTCCCTCTCCCAGATAGTCACAGCCACTTTCGTGCCATTGCTCGCACGCTTCCAGGATGATGCCGTGCTATTCAAAGAAATGATGCTCAAGGTGGCCCGCTTCACAGGCTTCATAACCCTTCCATTCATGTGCGCTCTCACAGTAATGGCCGCTCCGCTGTTTCACGTGCTCTTCGGCACAAAATGGGATGAGGCTATTCCGCTGTTTCAGATCCTGATGATGCGCGGGGTGCTCATTGTCTACATATCCCTATGCACCAACTATCTCCTGTCGCTCGGCTACGCCAAAAGCCTTATCATGATAGAGACCGTGAAGGACTCCACCATTGTCATTGCAATTCTGCTCACCATGCCCCTGAAAAGTGTGGAAGCACTCGTGTGGGGGCAGTTTGCCGCCTCTTGCATAACATATGCCTATATCTTATGGCGCGTGCGGAGAGCTACAGGTTGCACCATGCGCTCACTCTCCACTGCCTTGTGGAAATACCTGCCACCACTCCTGCCTGCCCTCGCAGCGATGCTGCTGGCAACGCTCCTTGACCTGCCTGCCATAATCATTATAACAATACAGTGCACCGTGGGTCTCGGCATCTATACAGCTATCCTCCATTTAAGCCACGACTCTCTACTTAAAGAGGCATTACGACACATTGCATCCCGATTTCATCGATAAAATTCAATATACGCAAATTATGAATCAGAAGACACTGGCAGCGATGATGATCGCCGCCGCATCAGCTTTCGCGCCAGCCGCGTCAGCACAGGAATACGGCACAGAGACTACGCGTGCCATACATCCCGAATGGGCCGAATCGGCCGTGATTTATGAGGCAAATGTGCGTCAGGGCACATCAGGCCGCACACTCAAAAGCCTGGGCTATGAGCTTCCCCGCCTCAAGCAACTTGGCATAGACATAGTGTGGCTCATGCCTATCCACCCCATAAGCGAGCTGAACCGCAAGGGCACGCTCGGTTCCTACTATGCCGTGAAAGACTACAAGGCTGTTAATCCGGAATTCGGCACCATCGATGATCTCAAAGACTTCGTGAGCCGCGCACACGCACTGGGGATGAAGGTGATACTCGATGAAGTGTGCAATCACTCCGGCTGCGACAACCCGTGGGTCAAAGAGCGTCCCGAGTTCTATGCACGCAATGAAAAAGGAGAGATGTTCGGCCCGTTTGACTGGACTGACACTTACAAATTCGATTACTCCAACCGTGCCATGCGCGACGCAATGATCGATGCCCTCAAATTCTGGATCACAGAGGCAGACATAGACGGCTACCGCTGCGACGTGGCCATGGAAGTACCCACTGATTTCTGGGAGGAGGCTCGCACAGAACTCCAGAAACTCAAACCCATATTCATGCTTGCCGAGGCATCGAAACCTGAGCTTTGCCGTGCGGCATTCGACGCCGACTATGCATGGCCCATGAAAGATGTCTTCAACGCTATTGCCGCGACTCAGGGTGTGAATGCCTACGCCCGTGAGCACAATCAGAAACTCCCGAAGTGCGATGCCCGTGCCATCGACTCCCTGCTCGCAGAACAGACACGCTCCTACCCCCAGGACAGCTACAGGATGAACATGGTGACCAATCATGACCTTAATTCCTGGGAGGGCACAGAGTTCGAACGCTATGGCCGCGGCATGGGAGCATTCGCCGTGCTCAGCTACACGCTTCCAGGAATGCCCTTGATGTACACAGGCCAGGAAGTAGGCTTCAACCACCCGTTAGAATTCTTCGAGACCGACCCCGTCACTCCCGATTATACAGCCAATGAGTTTACCGCGTTCTATAGCATGCTCAACGCTCTCAAGCACAAACATCCTTGCCTGCGCGCAGGCAAACGCGGAGGCGAGATGCTCCGCCATCTCACAAAGAGCAATGACATCTATGCCTTCTCCCGCACTCTTCCCGATGACGAGATCACGGTAATAATCAATCTCAGCGACAAGAAGCAGCCGCTCCGGTGGAAAGGAGAGGCTCCCTCCACCTCCGGCAAGACCAACTACTTCACTTCGGAACCGGCTGAATTACCGTCTGAACTGGAGCCCTGGCAATACATCGTCATGACAGGCAAATAAAAAACCTTCTGCAATACAATAAGGCCGGCTATCCCGCAGGACATCCGGCCTTCAAGAGAGCGCGCGGCAGTATTAATCCTGCTTCGCGCTCTTGCTTTCGGCAAGCTTATTGGCCACCACCACAGCAGCGGATATGTGGCTGCATATATTGGCTTTTCCTATGAGTTGGAGAATATGGCTTTTCTCAAGAGTGTCCCGCACATTATCCTGCACGCCTGAGAGCACAATCTGTATTCCTTCACGCTGGGATGATTCTATGAGCAACTGAAGATTATGAAGACCTGTAGAATCTATGAAAGGCACCTTGCGCATGCGTATGATACGCACTCTTGGAGTGTCATGCGGAGCAAGACGCACCATCTCATCAAACTTCGTAGCCGCGCCGAAGAAGAACGGGCCGTCTATCTCATAGACCGACACTCCCTGCGCCAGGTCGAGCACTTCATGCGTTGACATATCCGTGCCATCGGCCGCATCCAGCTGACGGCCATACATGCGGACAGTGGTGTTCTCCGTGACGCGCCGCAGGAACACCACCACGGCCAGCAGCATGCCGATCTCTATCGCTATCGTGAGATCAAAAATAACGGTGAGCAGGAACGTCACAAGCATCACCCATATGTCACCCTTGGGGTTTCCGGCCATACCCACGATCGTGCGCCAGCCGCTCATATTGTAGCTCACCACAATGAGCACGGCCGCCAGGCAGCTCATAGGCACAAGATTGATGAGAGGCATGGCAAACAGGGCTATGAGCAGCAGCACCACGGCATGCACTATTCCGGCCACAGGAGTGCGGCCTCCGTTGGTGATATTGGTCATGGTGCGCGCAATGGCGCCGGTGACCGGTATGCCGCCAAACAGAGGCACCACGACATTGGCCACACCTTGCCCTATAAGCTCCGTATTGCAGTTGGTGCGTCCGCCTGTCACGCCGTCGGCCACAGTGGCGCTGAGCAGCGACTCTATAGCGCCGAGCATGGCTATGGTGAATGCCGACGGCAGCAACAGATTCATCGACTCCAGATTGAAGCCTATTGCGTGAGGCATGGGCAGCGACGTGCTCATCGAGCCAAAACGGTCACCTATAGTGGTGATACCCTCAATTCCACAATATTCCTTAAGGAGCCACACCGCAAGCGTCACGAGCACTATGGCTGTGAGCACGCCAGGAAGCTTGTGCGACAACTTCGGAGTGACAATGATCAATATGAGAGTGACGAGACCTACCCCGAGAGTGAGTGGAGACATGTCGGCAAAATGCCTGAAATATACTCCCCACTTCGCTATGAATCCGGCAGGGACTCCCTCCTGAATGTCGAGGCCGAAGAAATCCGGCATCTGCGTGGAAAAGATAGTGAGGGCTATACCTGCGGTGAATCCCACTACGATAGGATATGGAATGAACTTGATCACGGTGCCAAGATGACACAAGCCCATCAACACCAGTATGCATCCGGCCATAAACGTGGCTATGGCCAGGCCAGTGAGTCCATACATGGCTATGATATTATAGACTATGACAATGAAAGCGCCTGTGGGGCCACCTATCTGCACCGAATTGCCGCCCAGGGCCGACACTATGAATCCGCCTATGATGGCCGTGACAAGGCCTACGGAAGGAGCCACTCCGCTGGCAATGCCGAATGCTATGGCAAGCGGCAGGGCCACTATGCCCACCACAATGCCCGCCACGAGATCACGCTTGAATGAAGCGGCGGAATACCCTTTGAGTGAAGAGAAAAGTGCCGGATTAAAATCCGGCTTTGGTAAATAGCTCATAACACTGATTAAATATAGTTCCGAACAGATCCGGCAGGCAAAAAGCCTCCGAATGAGGCCGCAAAATTAGTTAAAAAATCTTTACCCGCAAAATATCTGCATCCCTGCGGCATATCCGTCCGGCATTCAATGCAAAGAGTGCGGGCGCCGCTTTCCGAAGAAAGAGCGTCCGCACTCATTATTGAAATTACTTTTACGGCTCTTGCCTATTTCAACCCTTTATGCATCGGGATGACTGAGCCGTCATTATCTTTTTGTCTTATTTAGTCACAGTAGTAGTGGACTTGGCAGGAGCCTCAAGTGTGCAGATAGCCACACGGTTCCAGCTCTCTTCCTCAAACATGTGGCCTATGCCCTGGCCTTCTGCCTGGATGCGGGAAGGATCGATACCATACTTGTTGATAAGAGCGGAGCGTACTGACTCTGCGCGCTGATTGGCAAGACGGATGTTTACGTCCACAGGGCCGTCCTGAGAAGCGTAGCCCTTGATGATCACCTTTGCCTTGGGATGATTCTTGAGGTAAGAAGCCACAGCAGCCACATTAGGCATCTGAGAAGCGGTGATGTTATAGCGGCCCAGATCGAAGTTCACATAGCGCACGGTGGAGAGCTGGTCGGTGGTAGTAGTGGTAGTCACCACTTCGGGCTTGCGGTTGCGGCATGCCTGCAGCTCTGCGGCGAGAGCCTGATTGTCGGCAGCAGCCTGAGCGAGAGCATTGCCTGCATTCACGAGATCACCGCGCAGGCCATTGATCTTGGCATTGAGAGCATCGATTTCCGCCTGATTGTAGGGATCGGAATAAGTGAAGCCATTGCCGAGAGCCACCATGACGCCGGCCTGAAGATTGAACTGGCCCTTATTGGCATTATATGCGGCTGAAGTGTACTTCACATCGGCATCGCTCATATCCCAGCTTACTGAAGGACGCAGGGCGATGGTCACGCGGCTTGAGGGATGGAAATTGAAATTGAGACCCACCTTGGTGCCGAAGAAATTGTGATCGGCCACAGGCTCGTTCTTAAAGTAGTGGCCCCATCCTGCACCACCTACTACCTCCATGTCGAAGACATTGGTTACATTGGAGTAGGGAGCGAAGAGCTGGAATAGATTCACAGCGCCGTAGAGACCTACATACTGGCTGTCGAAGGCAGTGCTGCTCTTAGGGCCATATCCGCGCCATGAGGAAGTGTTCACACCCCAGTTTGCTTCTGCGCCGAGAGCGAAGGCCGGAGTGATCTGCTTCTGGAGCTGAAGACCTACCAGTCCACGCATGTCGCCGAAGAATGCTCCGTGATTGAGAGGAGTTGTTACGCCACCATTGAGGCCGATTGACCAGTTGTCAAAGAAAGATGGCTTCTGAAGATTCAGTTGGGCGCTCATCGACGCCACACCGCATAAAAGCGCGGCTGAGAGTAACATCTTTTTCATAATAATATAATTTAAATGTAGTGAGTTATAATTCGGGTTATCCGCTTGGAGAGCGGTTTACTGTTAAACAAATAATGTGCCAAAATAGTTCGTAAGCGTATTTTTACCCTAAAAACGAGCAATTCCGGCTAAAACAATAATATTTACAGCAGGAAGGCTGCCATATTGCATACACTCTTTTGCATGTATGACAAAGCCTTGTACGGCTATCATGGATGCGGCTTGCTTGTTTCTCTTTCCGATCCCTGATTGAAATCTTGCGAAGACACCGGCTGACCGGATTTGCACATGCAGGAAATTTTTAGTAAATTCGCGGCGTTAAGTTTATTTTTTTAACATCCTCCAAGCCATACCCTGAACTCAATGGCATATCACCAATTATGATAGAGAAAATCAATCAACTCAAGTCACGCATAGCAGCTCTTACTGCCTCCTCGGCCGAGGAGGTGGAGCAGCTTCGTGTGCAATACCTCAGCAAGAAAGGCGAGATTTCTCTGCTGTTCAACGACTTCCGCTCCGTGCCTGCCGAAAGCAAGCGCGAAGTGGGCCAGCTTCTTAATGAACTCAAGACTCTTGCCACAGAGCGCATAGCCTCTCTCCGCCAAAGCCTGCTGGACAAAGAGGAGGCCGACTTTGAGACCTCTCTCGATCTCACTCGCACCGCCACGCCTCTCCCCCAGGGCACCCGCCACCCACTGAGCCTTGTGAAGGCCGAAATGCTCGACATATTCGCCCGCATGGGATTCACCATAGCCGACGGGCCCGAAGTGGAGGATGACTGGCACGTGTTCTCCTCCCTCAACTTTGCGGATGATCATCCGGCCCGCGACATGCAGGACACTTTCTTCATCTCACGAAATCCGGCCGATGTGCTGCTGCGCACACACACTTCTTCGGTGCAGACCCGCACCATGGAGACCGCAAAGCCCCCTATCCGCATCGTATGCCCCGGCCGAGTCTACCGCAACGAGGCCATCTCCGCCAGAGCGCACTGCTTCTTTCACCAGATCGAGGGACTGTACATCGACAAGAATGTATCATTCGCCGATCTCAGACAGGTACTTCTCACATTTGCCCGACAGATGTTCGGGGCAGAGACCAGGATACGCCTGCGCCCCTCCTACTTCCCCTTCACCGAACCTTCGGCCGAAATGGATATTTCCTGCAATCTCTGCGGAGGCAAGGGATGTGGATTCTGCAAGCACACCGGATGGGTCGAAATTCTCGGCTGCGGCATGGTCGACCCCAATGTGCTTGAGGCCTGCGGCATAGATTCCGGCACCTACACCGGTTATGCTTTCGGCATGGGCATAGAGCGCATCACCAATCTTAAATACCGCGTCAAAGACCTGCGCATGTTCTCGGAAAATGACGTGCGCTTCCTTGATGAATTCGTAGCTGCTAAATAGCAGTCGGCATGACTATCAAAGACCGATATGAAGGCATAATCTCACGATTCCGTGAGATTATGCCTTCGCCGCAGACAGAACTGAATTATGACACCCCGTTTCATCTGCTGCTGGCTGTGATCCTCTCGGCGCAGTGTACCGACAAGCGCGTCAATATTATCTCTCCGCCTCTCTTCGAGGCATATCCAAATGCGGCAAGTCTTGCGGCGGCAGAGCCGGAAGAGGTATTTGCATACATTAAGAGCGTGACCTTCCCTCACAACAAGAGCCGTCACCTTGTCAATGCCGCCCGCAAGCTTGTAGCCGACTTCGGAGGCGAAGTGCCCGGCGATATAGACAGTCTCGTGACCATACCCGGCGTAGGGCGCAAGACAGCCAATGTCATGCTGGCGGTAGTGTGGGGAAAGGCGGCGATGCCGGTGGACACCCATGTCTTCCGGGTGAGCCGACGCCTTGGCCTGGCACGCAATTGCACCACCCCGCTCGCTGTGGAGAAAGCCCTTGTAAGGCATATCGATCCCGAGATGCTGCCGGACGCTCATCACTGGCTCATTCTGCATGGAAGATACGTATGCAAAGCTCGCAAGCCCATGTGCGGAGAATGCCCCGTGAGCGATTTCTGTCTGGAGCACTCTCAAAAAAAACAGTGCTGAATAATATGAAAGCGCCCGGTCAGATCAGGGCAAGTCTGCTTTTGAACAATAAAGAAGTACCCTTGGCGTTATTTCAATATGGCGACGCGCATACGCGCGCATAGGCCCACAATCAGACTCTTGCATGAAGCCATTCATCCACAAGCTTCCATAAACCGTTAACATTCATCTTCTTACCCATGTATATATTTACTACTTCCACTGCCCGCAAAGTTCACAAGCCGCTCTTAAAGACCCTTGTGGTGATACTTGCCATGCTTGTATCCAACGTCTTACAGGCTCGTGAATACGCATCGGCCTCCGCAATGAAAGAGGGAAAATGGGTAAAAATCACAGTCAAGGAAGAAGGAATGCAGATTCTCACCCCTGCGGCCCTCAAGACCATGGGATTCAGCGATCCATCGAAAGTGCATGTATACGGTTATGGAGGCCACCGTCTCTCCGAAACCCTCGATGACTCCACTCCCGACGACCTCCCGCTCCAGCCGGTGGTGCGCACGGCCGACGGATCGATAATCTTTTATGGTGCCGGCCTTGTGAACTGGTTCAGCACTTCGAGTGCTTTCGGTTATGCGCATCACACCAATTTCTACTCCACGACTGCAACATATTTTCTGTCTGACCGCTCTGACTCCGACATTGCTCCCAAGGCAATCAACCCCTCCATCCAGGCAGGAGCCTCAACCGTGGCAGAATTCACCGAACTACTTGTGCATGAACAGGATATAGCAGCAGCCGGACCTTCAGGTGCCGATATGCTTGGAGAAGACTTCCGCACTACATCGCAGCGCTCTTTCTCTTTTCCTCTGACAGACCCTGTGGGCGACAATGTGAAATTCTGCACTGTCTTCGCAACCAACACCTCCCTCAGTTCACAACTCACACTCTCCGCCTCCGGCTCCATTCTCTCACAAAAGGCGCTGATGAAAACCACTTCTTCAGACCGTTATGTGGTAATGGATTATTTTGTTCTGACGGCTCCCATCCCTTCTGAGCCCAAAATAGACCTGACGCTTAAATTCACCGGAGCCGGAGTAATCAAGACGGCAAGGCTCGATTATATCCTGGCTGCATACCAGCGCAGACTGAAACTCTCAGACGGAATACTGCAATTCCGCCACAAAGCCACGGGCAACCAGATGCTTCAGGTGGAAGGATGCTCTCAGAGCACCCTGATATGGGATGTGACCGACCCGGCTGCGCCATGCCCCGTCAACTATGAACTCCGTGGCACCACAGCATGCTTCGCGCCAACAAGCGGCTCGATCCTGCGCACTTATATCGCGTTTAATCCCGCATCGGTAAAACTGGCTCCGGCCTCGGCCGGCAGCGTATCCAATCAGGATATACATTCCATGGATGTGCCCCACATGGTGATCATATCTCCCGACGCATTCAAGACACAGGCCGAAAGGCTGGCCCAGTTTCATCGCGACCATGACGACATGGATGTCATAGTGCTGTCGCCTGAGGCAATCTACAATGAATTCGCCTCCGGCAAGCCCGACGTGACCGCCTATAGAAAGATGCTTAAAATGTTTTACGACCGAGGGCTGGCCAATCCGGCGGGCAATCAGCTTCAGAACTGTCTGCTCTTCGGACGTCCGAGCTATGACCATAGGCTCATCACAGATGTTCCTCGCAATGCTGGCTTTCCGCGCGTGCTCACGTGGCAGAGCTATATGAAATCCTTATATATTGCCGGCAATAACTCCAGTCAGGTACTTGGCGAAGATTCCCCCACCTCATTCTGCACTGACAACTACATAGCCTGCCTGGCGGACAACACCTCCACATTCGACCTCTCAACGGCAAAAATGTCGATAGGCGTGGGGCGCATGCCTGTAAAAAGTCTGCAGGAAGCCAAAACGGCTGTGGATAAACTCATTGCATATGTGACCGACCCTGATTACGGCGCATGGAGAAGCCACATTATGCTCATAGCGGATGATGCCGACTATGGCGAACATCTCACTCAGATGCAGAAATTCCATGCCAATATCAATGACGCCAACTATGGCAACGGCCGCGACTTCATCACCGAGCGGCTGTATCTCGACTCATATCCTGTAGGCACCGGAGGCAACGGCAAGACGTTCCCTCAGGCCAAGGATCGCATGTTCAAGCTCCTCGACGAGGGTGTGAGCTTCCTCGGATATGTAGGGCATGCCAATCCCACGTCTTGGACTCACGAGGGCCTTATGACATATACCGACATAACGTCGATGAACAACAGACATCTGCCCGTGATCTATCACGCATCATGTGAATTTGTGCGCTTTGACTCCGACACTCAGTCGGGGGCGGAGATCATGTGGCTGAATCCCACTGCGGGCGCAATCGCCTTTATCGCCGCCAACCGCAAGATTCTCATAAACTACAACTATGACATGTGCAATGCGCTCGGGAAGAACATCTATGCACGCGACGCTGACGGAAACCCGCGCACTCTCGGAGAGATTTACTTCAAGACAATCAATACAATAGGCAACCAGAATAACAAGCATTGCTTCACCATAATGGGCGACCCGGCCATGCGCATGCCATCGCCCATGCGCCGGGTAAAAGTCGAGACAATCGATGACACCGATCTGCGCCTTGCCGCCCTCACGGGAGAAAGGCCAATAGTGCCGGCCAGGTCACAGATGAAAATAGCAGGCAAGATATGTCTGCCCGACGGCTCTGTCGACACAGAATTCAATGGCATTGTGACCGCGACCCTTTTCGATGCCGAGCGCGTCATAGAGACCTATGGCCATCCCTCTGCAAGCAACAAGAACGATGGCAAAGTATCCATCTACAACGACCGGAAGAACCGTCTCTCTGTATCTTCATTCATCGTGAAAGACGGTGCATGGGAGACCACACTATTCCTCCCTGAAGAAATCGACAATAATTACTCTCCGGCATTCCTGGCCCTATATGCCAACACTCCAGAGGGAACCGAGGCCATGGGTTCCACCACTGATTTCTACGTGTATGGCTATGATGACTCACTGCCGGAGGACACCGAAGCGCCGGAGATAGAGAGCATTGCCCTGGGCAGCCAGTTATTCAGGCCGGGCGACACGGTAAGCTCCTCCACCACATTTCTCGCCACTGTGCGTGATGAGTCAGGCATTAACATCTCTTCCGCAGGCATAGGAAAGCAGATGATGATCATAATCGATGGCCGAAAAGTCTACGATGATCTCGCCGATTACTTCATGACTGACCCGGGAGATCCCACCGGGGGATCGGTGACATATCCTCTCTCAGACCTTGCCGACGGTGAGCATGAACTTACCTTCCAGGTATTCGACAACGCCGGCAACTGCGCCAAGGAATCAATCACCTTCAAGGTGGGTGCCAACGCTCTCACTCCCGACTTGGAACTACGCACCGACGCAAGCCCGGCATCAGTGGAGGCCAACATATTCATCACGACTTCCTCGCTGCCTGGTGAAGCTGTAGTGGAGATATATGACATGGCCGGCCGCATGGTGTGGAGTGCTATGCCCGAGCAGCTCGCCCAAAGCATGAGTGTGAAGTGGGATCTCACCGACAAGGGGGGCAACCGCGTGCCACGAGGCATATATCTCTATCGCGCTACAGTGACCGACGCTTCGGGCAACATGCACCGGCGCACGCGAAAAATAGCTGTAACGGCAGAATAAATACTGATATATCTCATAGTTAACATTCTTTATACGAGAAATCCCGGCTACACTTGGCAACGCCGGGATTTTTTTGTAATTTTGCGTGTTAAGAATCTTTACTTCACCTCCTGACCTGATATTATCATTTTCCCGTCTTGAAGATCATCGGCATATACTCCACCCACATCGGCTGCGGAAGTCCGGCTACTTTCTGGCTGAACGAATCATGCATGCTCCGCCCCGGACGCCCGTTTTTTATCCCGGCATGGGATGAAGAATTTCGGTTGTATCCCATGCTGGCTCTCCGCATAGACCATGTGGGCAAAGGCATTCCTACTCGTTTTGTACACCGCTACATAAGGCAAGCCTCGGTGTGGCTTCATGCCCGTGGCATGCGCACTCTCGCAGCCTTAACGTCAGCAGGCGCTCCTCTGGCATCGGCACTGGCGTTTGACTCATCGGTCATCTCCGCCCCCTTTGCCGACATGAATCTCGAGCAGGCAAAGGCCATCAGTGCGTCAATGTCAATAAGCAGCGCTTCGGGGCAACCGGATGAAGAGCGCATCCTGCAGCTGGCTCTGCCCGAGACGTGCGACATTGAGGATATAATCTCATCAGTGGCATCCCGCAACACTCTACGCACAGGCGATGTCTTTATGCTGCCCCTTCAGGATACCGGCATCGAAATAGCAGAAGGACAGGATGTCGAGATCAAGCTATTATCGCCTGCAGCCGGAAAGCTGCTGCATTTCAACATAAAATAAAAACTTGACTTTCTAAAAGACGCATATGAACTTCTTTCTGCACGCTTCTATACGCAAGTTTATGGCAGCAGTGTGCACAGCGATCATCGCAGGAGGCATACATGCTCACGGAGCAGTGAAATTTCCCACTACCTCTCCCCTGTCACAGGGGCACTGGGTAAAGATCTGCTTCCCTGCTACCGGTGTGTATGAGATATCTTTCGACCAACTTCGCCAAATGGGTTTTGAAAATCCTGAGCGAGTGGGCATATTCGGCCACGGAGGCCATCTGCAGCCCATGCAGTTTGTGGATGCTCAGAAGTGTCAGGTCTACGACAGCTCCCTGCCGCCGGTGGCCATGCTGCGCACTGACTCAAAGATAATATTCTTCGGTCAAGGCCCTGCGTTACTTAGGCACAACACGAAGTATGCCGGCAACAATCAGTATCAGCAGATAGAGCTTGCCAGTGAAAACATATATGCCTCTGAAGGCTGCTACTACCTCACCGACTCGCGCGATGACGTGCTGATACCCCGGCAGGCCGACGGACTGATCATGACCGGAAAGCCGCAATACACTCACGCATGGAGCGTGCAGTATCACAATAATGATCTCGTGAGCCCTATATTATCGGGGCGTGAATTCTTTGGCGAGGATCTTCGCGCCGGAGCGCTCTCTTTCCCCTTCTCCATTCCCGGGACTCAGCCCGGCGATGAAGCCGGAATCTTCATGCGTGCCGCCCATATGCCTACCGGGTCTCCCGGCGCACTAAATATAACCTTCTCTTCCGGTGCCGATGCCTACACGGGATCACTTGCCATGCGTGCCTTGAATACCGGCGACTATTACAGCCTCAACGGCACTGAGTATTTCCCCACATTCATGCCGGGTGCAGAGGGCACACTGGACATAGAATACACCGGCGTATCTTCATGGGCATATCTCGACTACTATATGATCACGGCCCACACCCGTCTGAGTCTCCCGGTAGGACAACCCTCCATGATGGCATTTGTGAGTGATTACAATCGCGACACATATGGACGTATCGACTTCGCAGAAGCCCCGGATGACATGGTGATATGGGACGTGACAACTCCTAATAAAGTAAGTTTACTGCCATGGGATGATACCGGTGCCGGTGCCTATGCCCGTTATCTCACCTCTTCCAAGAGTGAGGGTATCATGGTGGCATTCAGCCCTTCGGAGACTCAGCTTCCCATATCTTCCTGGAGCGAGGTGCATTGTGCCGACCTTCACTCGCTCGGACTTGATCAGATGCCGGCACTGCTCATAATAACTCTCCCTGAACTGGTTCCCGCAGCCGAGCGTATAGCCGATCTGCACAAGCGCATGGAGGGAATCAATACCGCTATCGTGCTGAGTGACGACGTGATCGATGAATTCTCGGCCGGTGTGCCAGATCCTATGGCCTACCGTGCTATGGCAAAGATGCTTTATGACAGGGATAATCCTGATGACAGGACATTTAAAAACATTCTGCTGCTCGGCCCCTGTGTGCGCGACCAAAGAAATATATTGGGCATGGCCTCCAAGGGCACACTGATATGCAACCAGAGTTTCTTAGCCCGGAATGTAGATGATTCTTATGTTCTCAATGACTGGTATGGCATGATGGGCGACTACACTATCGCCACGCCCGATGCTCCTGCCAATGATTTCATTAAGGTGCCTATGGAGATAGGTGTGGGAAATATTCCTGCCACCGATCTTAAGGATGCCTACACGTATATCGACAAGCTTGAAGCCTTCTATAATGATGAATCCCTGGCTTATTGGCTGAATGAAAGCACAATGAATGCCGACGGCACTAACAATAACGAGCACCAGAATGACATGGAGAACCTCTATCGCGACTTCATGTCGGTGACCGGCAACTCACATACAGGTGCCAAGCTATACAACAATCTGTATCCCGCAGGAGGCACCACCAAGGCTTTCTGCCGCAATCTTGCCCGCGGATCGTTGTTCAACTTCTATCTCGGCCACGCCGATGCCACAGGCCTGAATGATGAATTCTGGAAGTTCTCCAAGGAGCAACTGCTCTATAACAACCGCCTGGGATTCATGCTGTTCGGCGGATGCACCATCACTGCTTTCGACAATAACTACAGAGGGTCAGGCGAAAGCCTTGTATTTCATCCCAGGGAGGGGCTCGTGGGAGGATTCATGTCCACTCGGTCAGCCTATTCCTACTCCAACTTTGTGATGATCGATCTGCTCATGCGCAGCCTGCTTCTCGAGACTCCGAAAGACCAGACTCCTATCTCACGACCTATCACAATAGGCGAGGCTTATGCCCGTACCAAAACAGCTTATCAGAATAATTCCAATAAGCTGGCTTATGTGCTCATAAGTGATCCTGCCCTCACTTTGCCGGTGGCTTCGGCCGATATCGAGATAAAGATCGATGGAGTGGCCATGGAGGAGGCAATAAACGTATATCCCGGGAGTGAACTTAAGATAGAAGGAACTGTGATCGGTCGTGGGACAACCGATTTGTCGGCTTTCTCCGGCACTGCTGTCGCCAAGCTGTATGCAGCACCTGTATCTAAAACCACCTCGAGCCGCTACGGCTCACCGTCTGTGACAGTTGCGGTCGATGAAGTCCCTATCTCGGTAAACGCCTTTGAGGTACAGGACGGTCGCTTCTCCGGCTCTATACTGCTTCCTGAATCAATGTTGCCATGCGCTGAAGGAGAGACAGCCTCATTGCGCATCGCTGCCTATGATCCCTCTACCCGCATCGGCGCCTCCGGCTCAAGGAGACTTGATGTGCAGCCCTATGATGAGTCAAAAGCCGTGGAGGAGGATAATGCCCCTTGCATTGAAGCCATGTATGTGAACTCTCCCGAAGTAGAAGAGGGTGAGCCCGTAGCGGCCGGAAGCGTGCTTCATGCCGATATAACCGATGACTATGGCGTGATGATATATGAAGTGGAGGCGCTCACGGGACTCTCCATCACCATTGATGACCGATGGGAGATAGGCAATCTAAGCGAATTCTCCACTCTTGCTGATGAAGGGCGCAGATGCCATCTTGCCTATAAACTTTCCGACCTGGAACCCGGCCTCCACACAATCACTCTCCGGGCCAAAGATTCCAATGGCCATATGGGGTCACGCTCCATCACCGTGTGCATAGGATCGCCTATGCTGGAAGGCACTCTTTCGGCGGCCGATGAGCCGGCTCGCGATTCGGCGATATTCACACTCGCTGTGGCCAATGAGATTGCCGGTCTCTCTCGCACTCTTGTTGTGATGGATGCCGCCGGCAATGAGATACTTTCCGTGCCCATGGAGGAGAACACATATGAATGGGATCTCTGCAACGCTGCCGGCGACAGGGTTCCCGCAGGAATATATAATGCCGTATGCCGTCTCTCGGCACCTGGCATGAGTCATGGCGCCACTGCGCCATGCAGTGTCATTGTTTTTAAATAAGTAGCTGATATGGATAATCTGTTTGACAATACCTCCGTCGAAAATATAGGCCCTACCCAGGCACACACAGCAGCAGGATATGATGAGAGTGCCATCCAGACTCTGGCATGGAATGAACACATACGTCGGCGTCCGGGCATGTACATAGGCAAGCTTGGCGACGGCTCTCATCCCGAGGATGGCATATATGTACTGATCAAGGAGGTGATAGACAACTCTATTGATGAATTCAACATGGGTACCGGCAAGCAGATTGACATTACAATAGTCGAGGGAACGGTGACTGTGCGCGACTATGGGCGAGGAATACCTCTCGGTAAAGTCAAAGAGGCCACCAGCGATGTCAACACGGGAGGCAAATTCGACTCCAAGAATTTCCAGAAGTCTGTGGGACTGAATGGCGTAGGCCTCAAAGCCGTCAACGCCTTATCCTCTGAATGCGAAGTGATAAGCTATCGCGAGGGACAATGCGTGAGGGTGCTATATCATAAGGGTGAGATAGTGGAACACTCGGAACCCACTCCTACGCGCGAGCCTAACGGAACTTTCGTGAGATTTACCCCCGATCCATCTCTTTTCCGCGGATATGCCTATAATATGGAGACTGTGGAGAACATGGTCAACAATTATACTTATCTCAATACCGGCCTGGCTCTTTATCTCAATTCCAAGCGATACATATCCCGCCACGGTCTTCTTGACCTTCTGAAGGAGAAGCTTACCGCCGATCCCATGTATCCCATCATCCATCTCAAAGGGGACGACATAGAGATCGTGCTCACTCACACTTCGCAATACGGAGAAGAGTATTACTCCTTCGTCAACGGTCAGCACACTACTCAGGGAGGCACTCATCTCTCGGCTTTCCGCGAATGGGTGGCCCGCACGGTAAAGGAGCATTTCGGCAAGAACTTTGAGTATGCCGACATACGCAACGGTCTGGCCGGAGCGGTGAGCGTGCGCGTGCAGGAACCGGTCTTTGAGAGTCAGACCAAGACCAAGCTCGGCAGCAAGGAGGTGGCTCCCGACAGTACTCTCACAGTGAATAAATTCGTAGGCGATTTCATCAAGAAAGAGCTGGATGATTATCTCCACAAGAATCCTGATGCCGCCGAAATCATGCTGCACAAAATCCAGGCTTCGGAGAAGGAGAGAAAGGCTATGGCCGGAGTGACTAAGCTGGCCCGAGAGAGAGCTAAGAAAGTGAGTCTGCACAACCGCAAGCTCAGAGACTGCTCCGTGCACTATAATGATGTGCTTAAAGCCAGCGCCAAGGATGACCGCCGCGACACCTCCTGCATATTCATTACCGAGGGCGACTCTGCCTCCGGCACTATAACCAAGGCCCGCGACGCCATGACGCAGGCCGTGTTTTCTCTCCGCGGCAAGCCTCTTAATTCCTATGGCCTGACGCAGAAGGTGGTATATGAAAATGAAGAATTCAATCTCCTCCAGGCCGCACTCAATATAGAAAACGGCATCGAGGGCTTGCGCTACAATAAGGTGATAATAGCCACGGATGCCGATGTAGACGGCATGCACATACGTCTGCTCATCATCACTTTCTTCCTGCAATTCTTTCCCGACCTGGTGAAGAAGGGGCATGTGTATATACTCCAGACCCCCTTGTTCCGAGTGCGCAACAAGAAACTCGCCCGGCGCAAGAGCAGCAAGCGCAAGCCTGCGTCGAAAGCGACTGACTCTCAGGAGCGCGATACCATCTATTGCTATTCCGATGAAGAGCGCATTGCTGCCATCGAGCATTTCGGCAGCAATGCCGAAATAACCCGATTCAAAGGTCTGGGTGAGATTAACGTAGAGGAATTCCAAGAGTTCATAGGCGAAAACATGCGGCTTGATCCCGTAACATTGCGCCGTGATGACTCTGTGGACAAGCTCCTGGAATTCTATATGGGCAAGAACACTATGAACCGACAGAATTTCATCATCGACAATCTGGTGGTGGAAGATGACTCCGAAATAGCATGACTATATGGCACGCATAGCTTTATTCCCCGGTAGCTTCAACCCCTTCACCATAGGCCATAAATCTGTAGTGGACCGAGCGCTGCCGCTGTTTGACCGCATCATAATCGCCATAGGCTACAACGAAAGCAAAGAAGCGGAAACGGCCTCTCTCCCCGACCGCATCCGGGCCATCGCTTCTCTATATGCCGATGAGCCTGCCGTAGAGGTATTCAGCTATGAAGGCCTCACTGTGGACTTCGCCAGGGAAATGGGTGCACAGTGGATTTTACGTGGCGTGCGCTCTGTAAAGGATTTTGAATATGAGAGCACTCTGGCCGATGTAAACCGACGCATCTCGGGCATTGAGACTGTGTTGCTGTTCACTCTTCCCGAGCATTCATGTATCTCCTCATCAATGGTGAGGGAACTGAGTCATTTCGGTGTGGACACTGCTCCCTTTATCCCCTCTCCTCCTCAAGATGAATTATAACTACTCTCTGATATGAAGAAACTTCTTTTTACTGCAATTGCAGCCTGCGCCACATGCGCCTTAATGGCGCAGATAGGTGCCAGCACGCCCAACAGCAAGCTGCGATATGCCGAAAGGGCTATCTCTCAATTCTATGTGGATACTGTAGATGAGGACGCTCTTGTGGAAAGTGCCATCCGTGGAATGCTGGAAAGCCTTGACCCTCACTCCTCTTACTCCGACCCCAAGGAAACCGCCGAGCTGAACGAGCCGCTGGAAGGAAATTTCTCCGGCATAGGCATAACATATAACATGGTCAAGGACACGCTATATGTGATTCAGACCGTATCGGGAGGGCCGTCCGAAAAGGTGGGCATTATTCCCGGCGACCGTATCATTGCGGTAGGAGATTCCTCAATAGCAGGACGCAAGCTCTCCACCTCGCAGATACAGAAAAAGCTGCGCGGGCCTAAAGGTACTGAGATAAACCTTACGGTGTTGCGCGGATCGGATACGGTTCCTTTCCGCCTGATACGCGATGACATACCCATCTTCAGCGTGGATGCTGCTTATATGGCCGATCCTACTACCGGCTATATCGCCATCAATAAATTTGCCGCCGAGACTCCCAATGAATTCCGCAAGGCTGTGGAGACGCTGCGAAAGAAGGGCATGAAGAATCTCATACTCGATCTGTGCGACAATGGGGGAGGCTACATCACTGCCGCCACCGGGCTGCTTGCCGAGCTGCTTGAGCCGGGCAGTCTTGCCGTCTATACGGAAGGCAGCAAGGCTCCCCGCCAGGATTACCGCACGAATCCGCTCGGCTCCAAGCCCTTGTTTGGCGACGGGCGTCTCGTGGTGATGGTGAATCAATATTCAGCCTCCGCTTCGGAAATCACGTCGGGGGCTGTGCAAGACTGGGATCGCGGTCTCGTTGTGGGCCGCCGCACCTTCGGCAAAGGCCTGGTGCAGCGCCCGATTCCTTTCCCCGACGGCTCCATGATACGCCTCACCATATCGCATTACTACACTCCTGCCGGAAGAGACATTCAGAAGCCTTATACCAAGGGGGATGAGGAGAGCTATCGCAAGGATATGCTCAATAGATTTGAGGGCGGAGAGCTCATGCATGCCGATTCAATCCACCTCGACTCTACCAAACTCACTCACACACTCCTCTACAACAGAGCAATTTACGGCGGTGGAGGCATCACGCCCGATGTGTTCGTGCCTCTTGACACTACCGAAAACACCAAATATCTGCGCAACATCACTGCCAAAGGGATACTCAATCAGTATGCTGTGGCATACGTGGACACTCATCGCAAGCAGATCAAGAAACTGTACAAGAACGATGATCGATACGTAGAGGAATTTGAGGTCACCGATGAGATGCTCTCTGAGATACGCGCCATGGCCGATGCCGAAAATATAGAATTCAACCTGGAGGAATGGGAGCGTTCACTGCCTCTTGTGAAGCTTATCCTCAAAGGTCTTATAGGCAGAGACATCTACGAATCACAGACTTATGAAAAAGTCTATAACCGTCATAATCCTATCTTCCTTGAAGCCTTGAGGCTCATCAACAGCGAGGACTATGACCGCATGATAACTTCACATCAATAAGAATAGACATTAAGCCGTCCGGCCATGAAGATCCTGACCAGACTCATATCTGCATCCTGTGCCTGTGCTGTAGCGACAGCTCTTCAGGCACAGGATGCACGCAATCATGACGTTACAATATACGAAACATCCAAGCCTCTTATCTTTCAAGGGTTTACAGGCATTGATCCCAATGCTCCTGCAGTTGAGGTCTCCCGGCCTTCATCATATGCAGAACTGCGGGAGATAGCTTTGCGGCCCGAGGTGCCTGACTCAATGACTGCGCTTGAGAAGCACCGGCTGATGCGTGAGACGGCTGAGCGTGTGAGATACTCCTACATGCTCTCCCACTCCGATGAGCCTCTGCATCTTGCCTGGCTGCTTCCGGAGCCTCCCCAACTGCATCAGACTCCCGACAATTCCCGCGAGTACCTTATCACAGACCTGCCACTGCCTGTGGATAACGGGCCTGCACCTGTGCTCATCGATGACATTGACAGGATAAACTGGCTGCATGCCTTCGACAGCGGGGTGCAATTCTCTCAGGCTTATCTCAGCCCCAACTGGTATCAGGGGGGCACCAACAGTCTCACGCTCCTTGTGAACTTCCTCTGGGACGTAAAAATCAATGAGGTATATCATCCCTCCGTTCTATTCACCAACTCTGTGAGCTATAAACTGGGACTCTACAGCACCCCTCAGGATCTGTATCACTCCTACGGCATTTCCCAAGACCTGTTTCAATGGAATCTGAAGGCCGGTCTGAGGGCAAGCAATAAATGGTTCTATAGTGTCACCCTGCAGTTCAAGACGCAATTCCTCCACAACTATGGAGAGAACTCTCAGGAACGCAAGGCGTCTTTCCTCTCCCCGGGAGAGCTCAACCTCGGTCTCGGTATGACCTATGCCACCACAGGCTACAAGGGACGGCTGAAATTCAACTCATCTATTTCTCCTATATCTTATAACCTGAAGACATGTATCGACAGGCATATCGATCCAACGCTTTTCTCTATGCCTGAAGGCAAGAAATATTACAATCAGATAGGTTCGAATGCCGAGCTCACTGCCGAATGGCGTCTCACCGACAATATAGCCTGGAAATCGCGACTCTTCATCTTCACTAACTATGATGAGTTTCAGACAGACTGGGAAAATACCTTTAACTTCTATATCAACCGCTTTCTATCCACCCAGATATACCTTCACATGCGCTACGACACAGCCTCTGCCGCCACTGACAAGGGTTGGCGCTACTGGATGATCAAGGAGATATTAAGCTTCGGTTTCCGTTATGCGTTCTCCACTAAATGACATATGCCTGTTTCTGCTCGCGGCTGCCTGCTGCCCGCTCGGCGCCGAAGCACGGAGAACCCGTATAAACTTCGACACATCTGCCTGCGACACGATCATGACAGATGACCGTGCTGCCAGGCTGGCCGCACATTACGCCCGCTACATCACTCTCTCCGGCTATTCCAAGACCCGTAACGCCTCTAAAGAAAGTATCCTGGCCACCAATTCAGGAAACGAAACCGTGATCGGGATCACTCTTGAGATAGAATATCTGTCAACCGACGGCCGACAGATCACCCGCCGCAAAGTAACCATACCTTGCAATATTCCACCCGGAGAAACCCGAAAGCTGGATTTCTCTACATGGGACAGGCAATATGTTTTCTACTATCACAAATCCCCTGCTCCACACCGGGCACAGGCCACGCCTTACACCATCCGCGCCTCAGCGATTGAAGCCTCATGCATTCTTTGCGCAGGAGAGTGACACTCAGTCATCATGGTGACAGTGGTGCTTCTTGTAATATTTCTTGGCACGCTTCTGTGCCTTTTTATAGGCCTTCCGGCGCTCCTTCTCGCGCTTTTTCATCTCCTTGCGCATCTTCTTATAGTGCTTCTTACTGTAATGATGGCCGTGGTAGCCATCGCCCATATAATAGGAAGTACCTGTGCCGGGCACATCTCCGCTCACACCCCAGTATCCTCCGGAAGAACATCCGGAAAGCCCTACCATGAGGCTCAAGAGAGCGGTAATTAACAAGTGTCTGAATCCTTTCATAATACAATAGATTTTATAGGGGTATATATACTTTAACAATTATACATATAAGATTGTTATAACATGCCTGGGTTTAAATGGTTTTATCACAAACTGCGATTGAGTAATCTAAGCCAAGCCTCTCCGCCTGCATAGCCTGCTACGCTTCATCTTGCCCGAAGTGCCCCGCCGGGATGCAATCAAGAATCCGCCCGGTGTGACTGATGAGGTTGAAATGCAACGAGGCTATTAAAGCGTAATCCGACACATACATGCTGCAAAGCTACGGCAATATTGCACACAACCGAAGAGTATGAGCAATTCAATTGTTAAAATCAGGAGATAATTTAACGTTTTATGTGTTAATTGGCTAAAATCAGAGTTTCCCTATCATTTTTTTAGCGAAAAAATTTGGTGTAAAAAAAATTAGCTGTAACTTTGCACCGTTTTTGATAGCAAAATTGTTTTATTTTTAATCTTGACTAAAATGAAAAAGATCGTTCTTTCTCTCGCTGTACTTGCTTCTGTAGCACTCGTATCTTGCAACAAGGGCGCTGCCGCTACTGATTCTGAAACTGCATGCTGCGCAACTGAGACTGAGGTTGCTGCTCCCGCTCCTGCTGAGACTGCTGCTCCCGCTGCTGAGACTGCTGCACCCGCAGAAGTTGCTCCCGTTGCTGATTCTGCAGTTGCTAAGTAAGCAATAGCGAAGAGATAATCCGCTTAAGGCCGATGCTTTCCTGAATATGGGAAGTATCGGTTCCTTTTATTTGCATAAGGCAGACATAGGGGGGGGAGATGACACAGACCTTAGTGATATTAGAAAAATATGTTGTTAAACATAAAAAAAATTTTCTTCCGTCTCACAATATTGACTACCTTTGCACCGATTTTTGACTCTTCAGAGTTTCCCTTACATACGACAACCGTTAGATTAGAATAATCAAAATCATAAGTTTAACTAATAAATTCCTCTTTATGAAGAAATTTTACGCTTTTGCAGCCGCTGCCGTTGCAGCTCTGTCCATGAACGCCGAGCCCCTCTATATCGTAGGCTCCGGTATCCTTCAGGGTGAAGAAGCCGTTACTCTCGACTGGACTCCCGCCACTCCCGCTGAAGTAAACCCCAATGGTGAAGGCAACTATGAATTCGATGTAAACGACTGCGTTGCCATCAAGATTTCTACTGCAGTCGGCGAATGGGACGAATTCAACGCAGGCGCATACTTCGCAGAAATCACTGAAGAGAACCTCGGCACTGCCGTAGCTCTTGAGCTCAATCCCGAAGCAGGCAACATCCAGAGCCCCTGGAAAGGCAACTACCACTTCGTAGTGGCCGGCGACCTCTCAACTATCACTGTAACCACCGACACTCCCAAGCCCGAAGGCTTCACTAAAGTATATATCCGTGGCGGCATGGATCCCAACTGGGCCGCTCTCGAGCAGTGGGAAATGCACACTGACGATGGTATCACCTATACTTTCGACTGCGCAGGAGAGACTGTAATCCCCGCCGGTATCGAGTTCAAAATCGCTGACGCTGACTGGGGTTCCATCAACTACAGCGCAGGTGGCACTGTAACTCTTGAAGAGGAGTGCGAGTGGAACTATAACGACTCTGTAAACAGCACTGTAGCCGAAGACTTCGACGGCACAATCACTTTCATCCTTCCCGACGTGCCTCAGGCCGCAGCTATCGTTCGCTTCCAGGCAGGCATCCACTTAGGTGTTGAGGCTATCGAGACTGCAGAGGGTGAAGTTGAATACTTCAATCTTCAGGGTGTACGCGTAGCCAACCCCGAGAACGGTCTCTACATCGTTCGCCAGGGCAGCAAGGTTTCCAAGCAGGTTATCCGCTAATCACTGATTGAACAGACACGCGGCTAACGCCGCGACATATAGCCACCGGGCCTCGGCCCGGTGGCATTGTTATTATATTACCCCTCGGCCCATTACTTATATCTATATTACACTGCCAACTAATATCCCGCCTAAGTCATGACACTCTGAAGCCATGACTTAGGCGGGATATTATATTAAATCTAACCCGGCCTTATCTTTATCTCAATAAAGCGGGAATGTCATTCAGCGAACGGATGATACACGGATGAGTCTGCTCATCTTCGGCCGCAGTCCATCCCTTGCCTTTAAGCCACATCACTTTACAGCCTATGCTCTCGGCCGGCTCAATATCCTTGCGAAGGCTGTCGCCTATCACAAGAACTTCGGAGGCGGGAAGAGCAAGAGCCTCACATCCGAGAGAGAAAATACGCGGATCCGGCTTGCGCACTCCCACTACGGCACTTTCCACTATGCTCCGGAAATATTTACGCAGGTCGAAATCCTCAAGCACAGCCTCCACATTGCCGTAAAAATTACTCACGAGCACCATGGGGTAACGCGCATGCAAGTGCTCAAGCACCGGACGTGCCTCTTCCACACAAGCAGCAGCAGCTTCGTAGCATCTGCGCGACGTAGCATCCACATATGCGTCAATTGAGCCTTTGTCAATCAAGCCCTTGTCGGCAAGCCACTCCAGCTCTATTCTCATTTTTATGCGGAGCAGGTCGAGAAAATTGTGATGAGGAAGTATGTGGCGCACACGCGCAAGCTCACGCTCCGCATGCACATATGCCTCGCGAAAGGCATCCTTTTCCACTTCAATGCCGGAAGCCGTATAGGCATCCCATATCACCTCGCTCCAGTGACATCCGCGAGAGTCAATCGTGCCGCCATAATCGAAGATAACACCTCTTATGGCCGAATAATCAGTATTTTCCATTCTTTAGTTCCTGAGTAAATCTGCGGCATATGCTCTCATGACGCAGCATCATGTAAAGAAGCATCACATTCAGCACCGTGAGCTCAAAGGCGAAGTATAGCCATGGCATGCGCAAAAACAGAGAAGCGAAGAGAGCAAAGCAGCGCGTATTGAAGGAGAGCATGTTGGTATACTTCATCAGAGGCAGCGAGGCTTTGCGGAAAGCGTCTCTGAAGGAGGCGGGGGTAACACCCTGCCCGAAACGCTCCGACAGCTCAGCACGCAAGCGCTGCATGGCCGGAGTGCGGCTTTCCTGCTGCAGTGTGTAATTGAGATAAAAGCTCATAATGAGTTTTGCAAAAAAATCCTTGCGCCATGATAAAGTGGAGTATTTCTCCTTAAGCGAGGCCGAGGAGTCAAGCTCACTCCCTTCCTTGCCTTTGAGAAAGAAGAGATGAAACTGCCTGTAATAGTCGGCCTGTGCAGCCTGCATGGCATGGCAGAATCCGGCCGCCACTGCTATGAGCCACACCACCCAGTTGTGGTCCATAAAAAATTCAGAGGTGTGCACCTCGCGGATACATATGGCTATATATATGGCGGCAAACCATATGTCGCCGCTCACGCCGTCGAGTATCCGGCCCAGACGCGAGTATTGCTTCGTAAGCCGGGCAAGCTGCCCGTCGGCTGAATCATAGGAATTGGCCCATACCAGCAGCAGCATTCCCACGACATTAAGCCACATAGAGTCGAAATACATCATTATGCCTGCCGCCAGGCCAATGAATATCGATGCTATGGTCACGGCATTAGGCTTCACACCCATGCGGCGGAAGAGCACAGCCCAGGCAAAACCGATAGGCCGATAAAACATCAAGTCAAATGTCTCTTCCGTATCGCTTGATTTCAGCGACGCCCGATATTCCTGCCTGAGAGCGGCAAGACGTCCCTTATTAGTGTTTTGCGTCATGGGCCTTTATAGCATTGATTATACACTTGGCTATATGCGGGGCTGCCTCCTTGCGGCAAGGGGCAAAAGAGGGCCAGTCGTTCCAGTCGATAATGCTTATAGAGCCGTCATCCGCCACTATGGCGTCGCCTCCATACACTTTAACGTCGGTCACAGCCGACGCCCTGTCGCATATCTTGCGGAGGGAATCTTCGGAAAAACTGATGCCGCGACTCTTGCCGTTCACCTCTTCATAGCCATATTTCGAGTGGCCGGCGTCAAAGGGGTAGAACCAATAGAAAAACGGGCTTCCCGCTATGCCGTAAAACTTGATAAGATCTCCTATGAGATGGGTGTTTATCACCGCGCGCTTTATGCCGCGATAGAAGTATTCCTGAAGCACCTCCTGCGCCTCTTCCGGATGACGGCAATAGCTCACATCCTCCTTATGCATGGCATGAAAGTCTCCGCGCTTTATCCAGCATGAAGTGAAGCCTGCACGCATAAGTTCAGGTATCACTGCCTCATTAGTGTTGACTATAAGGCTCTTGGGATAAGGGATATCATGCCCGAGAAGGAGGCGGGTCATGCGCTCACGAGTGCAGTTCTCTATGCCGTAGCCGGAGTTAATCACAAGTTTACCCTCATCTTCAAGCCTCTGAAGCATTCCTATGGATGATGCCTCCCGGCACATATTCACTATCACGTCCTCGCCCATAAGCCCACTGCGGAACTGCTCCTCACTGTAAATATTGACAGTGAAGCCTCGCTTGCGAAGCTCTTCGGCCGTAGCATTGAAGATGGCGGCGTCATTTCCTATATGATTGGGAGAGTATGCACCGGCACGCATAATGCCGGCAATCTTTATTTCGCTCATACTTTTAAGATTTTTCATTAAGAAAAGCCTCTGCGGTGGCTATATCGCCGGCATGATCCACATCCACTATCTTCTGGAATTCATACCCCCGCAGCAGCAGGCCGGCCTCTACAAGTGCTCGCTGAAAGTTGCGCATGCGGCTCACTCCGCGCGACATGCAGCTCTGCAGGACATCAAAAGCCGGAGGAGTGAGACCATATATTCCACCACTCACATATCGCGTGGAAGGCAGCGGAGCATCCAGGAAAGCAGTGATGCGGCGCTCTCCATCTACCTCTATATACAGAGGCTTCTCATCGTCAATGAACGGAGTCATGGGCATCATGCCCTGCACATCATCTGCTGCCGCGCCAAACGCCTTGACATATGGGATAAATTCCTCCGGGCGGAAAATGGTGTCGACCGTTGTCAGCACAAATTTGCCACCGCTCCTCTTCATAAGCGAGCTTAATTCGAAGAATGAATGCATGGAGCTGGGGGTGGACTTCACAACAATCCTGAGCGGAACCGGCAACGATGGAGCCAGATTCTTGAGATATTCTTGCACCTGCGTCATCTGTTCATTGACAATGACGCTTATACTTTCAGCATCTCCCTGAAGGAAAATATCTATCAGGCGCTTTATCATGGGCTTGCCCTGAATCGAGACAAGCGGCTTGGGCAGAGCCACGCCCTCCTGCACCAGACGCGAGCCTTCGCCGGCGGCTATTATTCCGTAATGCATTGTGTCAATCAATTTAAAATAACATCTTCCGAGGCCGAGAGATCGATGGTCACCTTGTCGCCGCTGCGGTCTACATATTGCTTCTTCAGCGGATTGCTTCTCGAGCGGATATAGCGCCAGCGACGGCGATGGATATCGATCGCCTCAAAAATCGCCGCACGCATCGAAGCCGCATCGGCTATGCCTTGACCCACGATATCATAGCCTGTGCCATGATCGGGGCTCGTACGCACGTAGGGAAGCCCGGCAGTGAAGTTGACCCCTTCATCCATAGCCAGCAGCTTGAAGGGTGCCAGACCCTGATCATGATACATGGCAAGGATGGCGTCAAATTTTTTATATTGCCCGGAGCCGAAGAAGCCGTCGGCAGCATAGGGGCCAAAGGCCATTATCTTGCGCGAATAAGCCTGCTTGATGGCCGGAGAGATTATAGCGTCCTCCTCCTCTCCTATGGCTCCTCCGTCACCGGCATGGGGATTGAGAGAGAGCACTGCTATCTTGGGACGCTCCAGGGCAAAATCCTTACGCATAGTGTGATGCAGGGTGCGAAGCTTCTCCTCTATGGCCTCTGTCGTAATAGCCTCGCTCACCTCGCTCACAGGCAGATGAGTCGTGACAAGCGCCACGCGCGGCCCTCCCTCCTTGCAGAGGAGCATAAGCGCCGAAGCCCCGTCTCCGAGTTCCTGCTGCAGATATTCCGTGTGCCCCGGGAAAGGGAATCCGGCCATTTTCATGGCCTCTTTATTGATCGGAGCTGTCACTAACACATCTATCTGTCTGTTTTTCAAGGCCTCTATCGCGCAGTCAAGAGCGGCACGGGCGGCAGCTCCCCCTTCTGCCGTGGCCACTCCCGGTTCCACCGTGAGATCGGAAGCGCCTATATCCACAAGATTGATGCGTCCAGGCTCGGCCTGCTCGGCCGATGCTATCGCAACAGCTTTGAAATTATCAAGAGACAATGTCTTGCGATAATACCCCGCAACCGATGGAGAGCCGAATATCACGGGAGTAAAGAGCTCAGTGATACCCTCCGGCGCAAGAGCCTTCATTATCACTTCATAGCCTATGCCGTTGATGTCGCCGTGGGTTATGCCCACTCGCGGCAATTTATGTTCCTTAGCCATAGCTTATATATTAGAGATGCAAAATTAATGAAAAATTTGTAAATGCCACAACAAATATTTTTTTATGACAAGCAATAATACTCACAATAATACTCAGACACATGCGTTAATAAATCAAAAACAGGGGACTTCCTCCACATGGCGGCCACCCCTTTAATTATGTCTCATCCCAACATGAAGAAATTACTCTACCTGATCCCTCTTATGACTCTGCTGCTGTGCAGCTGCAAAACAAATAAAGACAATCTTGTTTACTTCCGTAAAAACACTCCTACCACCGAACAGATCCTCAAGACAGCCGACTGGAAAATAAAAATTGAACCGGGTGACCGTATCTCCATCAAAGTCAGCTCAGACATGCCTGAGGTGACCAACGTGTTCAACCTCCCCCCCACTTCATCCGACACGAAGCCGACTAAGGACAGCCAGGCCAAGACTGCCATAACCGACCAGTCTTATCTCGTGGACAGCAATGGCGACATCAACATGCCTCGCCTCGGCAAGCTGCATGTGGCCGGCCTCACCACGGGTCAGATAGCGGAGGAAGTCACCCGGAGAGTGTCTGAATTCGCCGAAGCTCCGCTGGTGCGGGTGCAGCTTGAGAATTTCAAGGTAAACATAATAGGCGAAGTGAACAAGCCTCAGGCCATACAAGTGCCCGACGAACGCTTTTCAATCCTCGATGCCATAGCCGAAGCTGGCGACCTCACCATATTCGGCCGGCGCGACAATGTCACGCTCATACGGGAAGAGAACGGAGAAATAGCCTATCACTCCATAGATCTATCCGACGCCAACCTGCTCACAAGTCCATACTTCTATCTTCGGCAAAATGACGTGATATATGTAGAGCCCACTGACACACGCAAGTATCAGTCGGAATACAGCGTCAATGACTCTTACAAGATACAGGTCATCTCCACAATAGTATCCGGCTGCTCAGTAGTGGCATCCCTCATCATAGCCCTGGCTGTAAAATAATCAATACATTCTCATCTCAACACACTCCACATCCATTCAATCCAAAAATCACCCCATGGCCCAAGAAAATACATCTGACAAGTCCGTCTCCGAAATCAGCAACGTCATAGACTTTGGGAAAATATTCCGCAATTACCTGCACCACTGGTGGTGGTTTGTCATTTCACTCATATTATGCTGCGGTCTGGCATTCATATATGTAAAGAAGAAAAATCCTGTATACCTTGTCAAAGGCCTCATGATGGTAAATCAGGAAGAAGATGGCGGAGTCAATAAATCAGGCTCCATCACAGCCATGCTCGGAGGTATAATAGGTGGCGGCGGCTCATCATCCAATCCCGAAAACGAGATGATGAAAATGACCAGCCAGACCAATCTCAGCGACGTGGTCAACACCCTGCACCTGCAATACAACTATTGGAGCGTGGACGGCATCTTACGCAAAAAGATATGGCTGTATCCCAACACTCCTATCGCAATCAACATTCCTCAGTCCATTCTCGACACGATAAGTGTGGCCACAAAATTCCATATCCGGCGGGAGAAGGGCGAAAAGGATTTCACCATCCGCGTAGACCAGGACGGCAACAAGCTGTATGAAAAGACTTTTACCCGATTCCCCTATACGGCAAAGACCCCCTACGGTTCTTTCACTCTCACTCTCACCGACAGCTATAATCCTCAGGAAGCACTTGACCTCTATGCCCTGGCTGCTTCCACCCCCTCGGCAGTCGAAGGTCTGCGCGAGCGACTTGCAGTGACCTACCTGTCGAAAAAAGCCGATGCCATCCAGATTGACCTTGAAGATGTCTGCATCAAGCGTGGCGAAGATGTGATCAACACCATAATGCGTTTATACAACGACCGCAGGGCCCGAGACAGATACGACCACAACAAAGCGACTCTCGACTTCCTCAACGACCGACTTTTGTCTCTATACAATGAGATTGATGAACAGGACACAAAGGTAGAGCAGTTCAAGCGCGAGAACAGAATTGTAGACGCCGAGGCCGAAGCCAGCTACATATTCACCCGCATGGGTTCGATCGACGAGCAATACGCCCAGGCCAAGACGCGCCTGGCCACTTACGACCTTTTTCTCGACATGCTCACAAATCCGCGCACGCGCAATGAGCAGATCCCCTTCACAGCCGCAGATCTCTCCATGTCGGAATCCTACGGCCGATTCATGACCAACTACAACGACCTGATAAATCAGCGCATTGAGCTTGAGATGACGGCAAAGCCCGGAGCGCGCTCGCTCGATGTGCTGAATCAGCGCATCGATGCCCTGCGCGAGACGATCATAAATTCTCTTCGCCGCGAACAGACCAACCAGAAACTCGCTCTCGAGCAGCTGGAGAAAGAGCAGAGACAGCGTGACTCCCGCATAGGAGGCATGCCGGCCATGGAGCACCGGCTGCTATCATTCGAACGCGACAGAGTAGTAAAGAATCAGATCTACGCATATCTGCTGCAGAAGCGTGAGGAAACCCAGATCTCTCTGTCGCAGCAAGAGCCCGTAGGCAAAATCATAGACCCTGCCTACCCTGAATCAAAGCCCGTGGCGCCAAAAAAGATGCTGATTCTCGCCGTAGCTTTCCTGATGGGACTCATAGTGCCCGCCGCTCTGATCCAGACACGAGCCTTTGCAACGTCAAACAAAGCCAAAGCCTCCACTATCGCCTGACACATGCGTATAGAGAAGCATAAGTTAATTACCGGTATTTTTCTGTTTTCCTTCTGGATATGCGCCACCGTGCCGTTCATCCTGCAGGAGGTCACACGAGAATATCATGGCCCGGAAGTGGCAAAACTTTGGACTCTCGGTGAAGTCGCCGTTGCCATCCTCGGGCTATGGACACTCAAGGCCCGGGTAGACAAAGTAATTATTCTCACTTTATTTACACTGAGCTTCCTCGACACAGTCATATTCAATCACATATCGGTATTGATGTGGCTCAATGGAGTCCGGCTTTACTTCGGATTCATATTCATGTTGCCCATCCTCAGGTATTTCTGGGAGAATGAAGGACGCCGCAGATACTTTGTGGCCAAGATGGATCGCCTGATATATCTATATCTCGTGATACAGTTTCCATGCATGGTGATCCAGTGCGTGAGATACGGCGCATACGACAATGTGTCAGGATCCATCGGATGGATGGCCTCCGGCGTTGCATCCACTATAATCTACCTGAGTTCCTTTTACCTGATGATGCGCCGGTGGAACCGCGATCTGAATTACATCGAGAATCTGCGCAACAACTGGGTGCTCATAATGCTGCTTATACCGACATGGCTCAACGAGACCAAAGTATCGTTCATATACATCACATTGTATTTCCTGCTGCTCGTGCCCATAGATCGCAAGTTCATCAAGCGATTGACAATAGTACTGCCGGTAATTGCCCTCATACTCATTGGCGCGGCCATGTTATACAAAACTATGGTAGGTGATCAGAACCAGACAGAGTCATATGAACTGGCGGATTACCTGATGGGCAACGACATCCTGCTCGACGTAGTGGAATACGCAGTGGAAAACGACGTGGTGGAAGTGAACGAATCTGACTACGCCCGAGGACTTAAATTCTACCTGCTGCCCAAAATATACGACCAATACCCCGGCAGCTGGCTTACAGGATTCGGTCTCGGGCAAATCAAAGGTGGCAACGGCATGGAACAGACAGAATTTGCAAAACGCTATTTCTGGCTGCTCCAAGGCACTATCATGCAATGGCACTTGGCGCTGCTTGAAATGGGAATACCCGGAGGAATTCTATATATAATCTTCTGGGTCACAGCATTCAGGCTATGGGGAAAGCACAAGAAAAGCCGCAACCTTAACATGAGCTGGATGTTCGGAATCACTACCGCCATCTTCAGTATCTACATTCCACCGTTCTTCATTCCACCATTCTACATGCAATTCATGTTCATGGTGTTCGTATGTTCCCGCTGGAGCGGCTTGCCACCCTATCGCCACATACCGCTTTTGGGATCGAAAAAAATCATATTCTCCCGACATGACTGAATATGCGTCAAGTGTAATCGTCCCCGTATACAACGCTCTGCCATACCTCGAAGAATGTGTCGGCTCGCTGCTGTCGCAGACTCTTCAGGATATTGAGATTATTTTGGTGGACGACGGTTCATCCGACGGCAGCGGCGCGATGTGTGACACCATAGCGGCACGCCACCCGGATAAAGTGAAAACCATCCATAAACCCAACTCAGGTGCCGGTCTTTCCCGCAATGCGGGACTTGAGCTGGCCTCGGGCCGATATATAGCGTTCCTTGATGCCGACGACATCCTCCATCCTTCCGCCCTCGAGTGCATGCTGCGGCAGGCCGACCGGAATGACCTTGACATTGTGCGCGCCTCCCGCTGCATCTTCACAACCGGGAAGCCGCCCCGGGGAGAAACCTATGACACTCCCCTGCAAATCTACGACACACGAAGTGACTTAGACCGCATCGCCCTCTGCTACATCGGTCAGCCACGCGGTGAGAGTGACCGCATGCTTCACTTTGACGGAGGCGTGTGGGGAGCCATATATCGCCGCAGCATGATTGAGAAGGCAGGATTACGCTTCGTAAGTGAACGTGAATATGGATCCGAGGACTTCATTTTCAATTATCAAGCCGCTCGCGCCGCACACAGACTCGGACGCACTCTTGACACTTTCGTGCATTACCGCCTGTCTCCAGGCTCAATCTCCAGGTCGGTACACGATGACTGCATCGAAAAATTGAGCTCTTTTGCCCTATCTCTCGAACGCAGGATTGCAACAGACGGATATTCCGATCAAGATGCACGATGGGCCGCAATGTGCTATTTCATGGAACTGGCCCGAGGATTCTTAAAATTCAGGCTGATCGGCAAAGAATCTTATAAAGATAAAATAGCATGGTGCCGCCGACAGTGCCGACTTCCATACATGCGCGAAATAGTAAAAGAATACCCCCGTGACACTCTTTCAAAAGCTCACAGGATATATCTGTCACTAATCGAGGCTGAAAGGATGCATACCCTGCATATACTCACTATAAGTAAAGAAATAGCAAATAAAGTCTTATAAAACAAACTTTATGAAAAATAGCACTCTACCTTCTCTCTGCAATCCGCAAGCTAATAGGTATTATAGCCTTGACTATGCCAGGGCTATAGCGATAATTTTAGTTGTCATCGGCCATTATTGGCCCCCATTAGTACCCAAATGGTATGCCATCATCCACGACGCTATATACTCATTCCACATGCCGCTTTTTTTGGCCATTAGCGGCTTTCTATACATGGCGACACAAAACACAAAACAACAGTATTTGCAATTTCTTAAGAAAAAGGCATATCGGTTGCTCGTTCCCTATTTAACAGTCTCCGTTATTATTATCACAATCAAACTTGCTGTCCCAAGCAACGCTGGAGTGGAGGCTCCTGTTACCCCTATGGCCTACCTGCAGATGTTCTATCTCCCAGTTGCGGGAGCTTTCCTGTGGTTCATTTGGACAATATGGTGGATGTTCTGCATAATTCACTTATTATCAAAAAAGAGACAAAGACTTATTTTCTTTTTACTCTGCATATTTATGAATCTGTCCATCAACTTTGACATCAACATATTTTGTATCTCAACTACCATAAAAATGGCAATATGGTTCATGACAGGCGTAATGATATATGATTATAATAGAATCTGGACTTACATATCACAAGTACCGTTGTGGGCAATAACAATAATATTTATCGGCACCCAGACATTATTGCTCTGTGAAATTTCCGGGGCCTCCTATATTGCACCTTGGATAGGAATATGGTTCTCACTCACTGTCTGTACATACATTGAACTATATTGTCATAATATCCATAAAATCCTCATATATATTTCTGCCGCATCCTATCTTATATACCTACTTCACACCACATTTATGGGGTTTGCCAAAACAGCAGTAAATCATACACTATTGTTGTACTCTTATTCAATAATAACATTTACAGTATCTGCTATCGTAGTGATTATTACAGGAGTAGCAGGCCCATTGCTGTTTCGACGTTACCTTGTGCTCCCCTATAGACCTATGCGATTCCTATTCAGCGCATGATTGCCCTCTCTTCACTTAAGACCTATACCCCATCGGAGGCATCGGCACCGGATGCGTGATCCGATCCTGCTCACCAAAACTCCGCTGTAAATAGCCAGCAGACAGCTCAAAATATAAAACGGCAACAATGTCAGCTCTCCGTGGAAACGTGTCCATAGCACCAGTTCCACAAGCATTTGAGGGAAGATTCCCACCAGGAAAATCTGAAACGAATGGTCGCGGAAGCTGCTGAAAAGATCACATACATCAGCTATGCGCACACCCCAGCCGAAAGACATGAATATACCGAGCAATGCCGTGATCACCTTATAATCAGGAATAAGCAAAAAGCATGCAACATATAGACACGTAATCGCTATGACCGGCCATATACTGTGCTCAAAAATTCGGATAAGATTATACTTGAAGAAAAGCATACCGGCCACAAAATAGAAAGCATAGGTAGTGACATTCGCCACACCAAGCCATCCCGACACATTGAGATGCAGGCCTGACACATAAGGCAATAAGGTGACAGCCAACAATATAATCTCACTCCATGCAGAGCGTAGCATTGTCTTATATACCGGATACAAGAACATCAGCCACATCAAAGTGCCTATAAACCATAATTCCGCCACGGGTCCGTTACCCGGATCGAACAAAGCTTTCATGAATCCCTCAACACTTACATCCATCCCTCTTTTGGTAATGGCCGCAAATGGTGCCCTTATCATAAAGCCTATTATTGTGAAACAGAGATAGGGAATAAGGAGGCGTTTCAGTTTATCCTTGTACAGGGCCGATACCTTCCATCCTTTCGACAAGCGGGAATAGTACAGAAGCGCGCCCGACACAAACATGAACAATGGCATATGAAACGAGTAACAAAAACGATGCAACCACTCCGAGAGAGGATAAAACTCGCCCGGCACATCGGAATAAGTGAATCCATTGACATGACCTAACACAACCAGCAGAATCGCCCAACCCTGGACAATCGATAACCATAAAATCTTATTTGAGCTGCCTGACGCGGCGACTGATTTCATATTTTAAACGTGTTTAATCGAAACAACCTATCTCGTAAAATATTACAAAGATACAATATTTTTCCGATTGTACAAAAGACGCTTTATTTTTTTGCATATTATAGCGACAACAAGCATGTGCAAAATTTTTAATGGAGTGCGATTGGTGTATTCGTGATTTTTTCGTAATTTTGCGCTTATCTATGCGCAATTCTCTTCTTCATACCGATTTGATATCTCGCGCGTGGGCCAAGGCCGGCTTATTTATCTTGATTATTGCGGTAGTCTCAGTTGCGGGCACAATCATGTGTGGCTGCAGTTCTGAGACCGATCCTGTACAGGCATTGATCAACAAAGCTGCGTCCGACCCCGAGGCGAGGAATGAGAACACGTTCAATGAGCTCACCGGCTTCATTCTCGCTTCTCCCGGTAAATACCGCAATTTCCTTGACGAGGACGGATATATTGACCTCGACAGGCTTCAGGAAGCCGTCGACAGGGCCTTGTCTCGCTCCGACTCTCCGGCTGACTGGGATCTGCGGGCCTATGGAGGTGTGCTTAAAGGAGACTTGCGCCTCAGGCTCATGCTTGAGCGCAGCGGCTCCATGAACGGATATGACTCACGCTCAGGATCCGGCGACTTCAAGCGCGCTCTTAGCGAGATCGTCACCCGCTTTCCTCATGCCGAGACAGGCAAGGGCGCGATACTCATTGTAAACGATGACCTTTACCCTTATCCCGGCACATTCGAATCATTCATCCAGGATAAGGACATCTTCACATCCACTGCCGCCATAGGCAATCCGGCCTACACCGACTTTGCAAAAATCTTCACAAAATCGCTGACCGATACAGCGCCGGAGCGAATCACCGTCCTTGTCACGGATCTTATATATTCACCCAAGGGCACAGCAGGCACCACAAGCGATAAGATATTTAATGAAGAAAGCGCTCTGGCCGCCTCTCTCTTCAAGAACCACCTTGACAAGAGCATGATTATCGTGCGCCTGTCGGCCGATTTCAAAGGCGCCTATTATCCCTTCGGCGCAAACCGGGCTTTCAATTACTCAGGACGCCGCCCCTACTACATGGTGATCACCGGAAGCGCCGCCGCCTTATCACGACTCCGCTCCTCTGCGCAATACTCCTCCTTCACCGACTTCAAGTCGCTCCCGGGATTCGAAGCGGAATACTTCTTTAACCGACGGCCCATCCCGCTTCAATGGTGGTCAGTCATGCCTCGCCAAAACAGCAGCGAGGGTGCATACTCATTGGCCGGAGGCAGTGCGGAACAGGGTTCGCATGCGCTCAAAGGGGCAAGCCCGGCATCAGACGGCACTCTATCCTTCACCGTAGCCGCCGACCTCTCAGGCATACCGGCTGACACAGCCTATCTGCTCGACCCTGCCAATTATATGACCGTCAGCGATACTCCGGCCACCATCAAGGGAATCAAAGCCGTGTCACCCGACATGGTCGATCCCCGCAACAAGCGCTACCTTAATCGTGCCACCCACCTCTTCACGATACAGCTCACCGGCAAAGTGCTCCCCGAGAGTATCTCCATAAAGTTGCTAAACCGACTGCCGGCATGGATCAAGGATTGCAATGCCGCATCCGATGTGGATCCGCACAAATACTCTTTCAGTCACACCACCTTCGGACTATTACCCTTCCTCCAGGGTGTATACAATGCTTATTACGGCACAGCCGAAACCCCTGCTTTCACCTCATTTACCATAAAATTTGAGAAATAAAAAGCCCGTATGCGACAAGAAATCAAATATGCTCTGCTCATAGGCTCCTTGCTGCTGAGTCTGCTTTTCATCATACTCGGCGGTCAGATCTACCCGTCTCTCTATCTGGGTGTGCCGGATGCTGGAGGCACTCAGGATCTATTCCGGGAAGACTTGCGATCGCAAGGCTGGACTCTACGCCTTTCCATACTGATCACTGCCATACCCTGGATCATGGCCGGCCTTTTCTACTACATCATCAACTCCGTGCATTTTGACCGATGGTGGAACTGGCTTATAATCAGTGCTATCAGCACGCTTCTCTCTGCATGGGGAGCAATAAGGCTACTCGTAGTCAGGATGGAAGATTTCCAGCCCGGGCTGAGCGACTTCTATGCCCCGCTCAATGAAGCTTTGGCCGGATGGGTAGCTCTCTTCTCCTTCATTATATTTACCACAGCGTCATTCGGCATACGTTGGTGGAGCTCAAATTGCCGCCACACTCCTTTCCCTCAATAAATCATTGACAATGCGCCTGTTTATATTTGCAATAGGGGGTTCCGGCTCCCGTGTGCTTAAATCACTGACAATGCTCTGCGCTGCCGGGGTGAAGCCTATTGATCCGGCAACCGGCAAGCCCTTTGCCGAGCTTGAAATAGTCCCCGTAATTGTCGATCCCCACCAGGCCGGCCGTGACGTAAAGCGCACGGTGGAGCTACTGGAAGCCTATAGAAAAATCCATAACACTCTGCATGGAAGCTCCCGCAACGCCGAGGGTTTCTTCTCCACCCGCATCTCCACCCTTGCATCTCTTATGCCGGAAGGTAGCGGAGGTATGCGCGACTCGTTTCTCTACAATATGACGGCTGTGGAGCGCATGCGTTTCCGGGAATTCATAGAATACAACGACCTGGACGAGAGCAATCAGGCTCTGATGCAGATGCTTTTCAGCGGAGCGCAACTGCACACATCGATGCACATAGGCTTCGTGGGAAGCCCCAACATAGGCTCCGTGGCTCTAAACAGATTCAAAGACTCCGATGAGTTCCGCACATTCGGCAATCTGCTTGGAGAGGGCGACCGTGTCTTCTTCATTTCCAGCATCTTCGGAGGAACAGGCGCGGCAGGATTCCCCATAATGGTCAAAAACATCCGCGCTGCTGCCGACTCCACCCTCGCCTCCCGAGGATTCATGCGCACAGCTCCCATTGGAGCTCTGACGCTGCTGCCATACTTCAACATAGAGCATTCCCGCACTTCTCCCATCAACAAAGCCGATTTCCTGCTCAAGACTCGTTCCGCCCTACATTACTACTCAAAAAGCCTTACAGCCCCGGATGCAGGCCGACAAGTCGACGCGATATATTACCTCGGCGACAAAGCCACATCATCGCCATATGTCAACGATCCCGGCGAAGGGGGACAGCAGAACGCAGCCCATCTCATAGAGCTCATAGGCGCTCTCGCTCCTCTGCATTTCATCTCAATTCCACAGACCGACATAGGGCGCGACACACGGGCATTTGAATTCGGAATCGAGAAAGATTCCGGCGAAATCGACTTCATGACGCTCGATCCCGCCACCCGCTCTTCCATTGCCGCCCCATTGCTGCGACTGCACCTGCTTTCCCTTTTCCTCGACCATAAGCTCAAGGACTGCATAGGACGCGGATTCACCAAGGATTCTCCCTCGCTCGGCATAGAATTCCTTTCCACCGACTTCTATATAACCCTATCTCATAATTTCCTGCCAAAATACTGGGACTGGCTTGAAGAAATGGACGCAAACCACAGGCACGTCACTTTCTTTGATCTCGACAACACAGGGCATCTTGAAAATATCCTCACCGGCATTCCGGCAAAGAAAGGATTCTTCAGCAATGCACGCATAAGCTACGATGATATTTTCGCCCGTATAAACTCTGTGAGCAAGAAATTCAACGGAAAATACTCGGCCGACCGCTTGCCGGCCAAGCTCCTGCACATATTCCACCTGGCCGCCACAGAAATCATCAAGGAGCGTTTTCCCGGTTTGTACTAACCTATTAACTCCTGCACCAAGTGAGCGTAATTCTTTCATACAGCGACAATACCACCGGCACGGGATGGATTCCCAAAGATCCCTATTCCGGCGATGACATACAGAAAATATCCGACCCCAACGGCGACACCGTGGAGCACCCCCGCACAGCCATACCGAGCCCTTTCGCTCAGGTAGATCTCGTGCTGACGGCTTTCGAGACCCTCGCCTCAACCGGGATGTCGGCCGGTGCCATCATGCACCACAGGCTCGTGAGCGACGCTCTCGACATAGCCCAGCTCATCTTCGATCTGCCAAATCATGCCCGCAACCTGCGCATTCTGCGCTGGAATCCTAAGACCGAACTCGCGGCCATGATGGCCGGCTCTCCGGCACATCGCCTTCTCGCCTCTACCCTTACTCTTTACATGGAGAGCGATGAAAGTGCCTATAACTTTGCCGAAGCCGGAGACTGGTACATCCTCATGAGTGAAGGACGCGTGATCGGCTCCACGTCTCCGGCCACTCTCACCATGGCCGCTCCCGGGCTCGGCGAAATGCCGGAAATAATGGTGGAGCAGGGACGCCCGCTCTTCGGCAACCCCATGCACCTGTGGGAGCGGGATGAGGAATTTGTGATATATCTCATCCACTGGTTCAACGCATATCCGCAGGCTCGCCGCAGGCTTGGCGGAGTCTACGCATATCTGCTCGCCAACCTGGAGATTATACGCACCCGCAAGCCGGCGCTCCACTCACGCATCCTGGCACGTGTGGAAAATCCATCGGCCCTGAGCTATAATAATGCCGACTCCCTCGCCGATTCCCTCCGGCACATCTACGCGGAGCCGGCCGTGAGCAATCCGCCGCGCATCTTCGGAGTGCCGTTGCTCACACGTCGTGCCGAAGCGCTCATAGAGAGCCCGAAAGAAAGTGACTTCCTGCTCAAGCCTGTCATAGAGCAGCCTGATGATGAACTCATTCCGCTCATTCTCCGCGAAGGTTTCACTCCTCCCGGCGCCGAAGAATTCCGCTACGTGAGCCATCACTGGAATCCCACGACAAAAGTAGACACCGGCGGCCTGGAGCCGAAAGAGCGCATCCTCCCCGACACATCCATAAAATATCCCTGGCTCACATCATGCGACATGCTTGAAGACTGCCTCATAGAGCTCTCCACGCCCATCGCTCCGCAATTCTTCACTGCTGCCCGGCGCTCACAAGATATCCCAGGCTGTCTTTTGCCTGTCAAGCCACTGTTCTTCAGGTACTTTCCCGCATCATATCTCGCATCGAATGTGGTGCCGGGCCGCCCTGCTATGGAAATGCGTCACGAAGCAGAGAGCATAACCGTAATACTGCGGCTGCCCACCGCCAAGAGCTATGTGGAGCTTGCACGCACATATCGTCGCCTGCCTCTCGACACAGATCCGGCATCCCTCGCTTCAGGAGAAGGAATCATTATCCCCTCCGTGAGAATATCGGCCGCGATATTCCCGTTTGCCCGCACAGGAGAACAGGACATATATAATGTGCGCCTCTTTGAAATGATGCCCGACTTCACGGCCTCCCTGTCATTCTATGCCGATGACTGCGGACAACCCGTCAACATCCGGGAGCCTTTCACTCGCACACGCAGCAAAGTCACACGCACGTCGTACTATGAAGTGAACAGTGCATGGGACTATGCCCGCCTCTCCATAGACAGCGACCGAAGTGATCTTCACCACTATTCGGGAGTGATTCTTCCGCTTTGGCCGGCTTATGCTCCGGGCGCCGATGAGTTTACATTCGCCGTAGACTTCGGCACAACCAATTCCCATGTGGAATACTGCATCGGCGACAATCCCGCTCGCCCTCTCTCATTCAGTGAAGGCAGCGAGGCCACTCTCGTGGCCACTCTGGAGGCTCCAGGCTCTCTTGCCCAGGCCGACACGCTGCTTGACGTGGAATTCATTCCCCGCTCCATCGATGATGGCTACGGTTTTCCGCTGCGCACAGCGCTGGCCCGCAATGCCTCAACCGATGCACGTCCCGAAGCCCTGCGCAGCGTCAACATCCCCTTCCTCTACGAGCGAAAGCCTTTCAACGGCTATCGGGTGACCACCATGCTCAAGTGGGGAGAGGAGCAGGAAGGATCCGAGCAATTCCTGAGAGAGATCATGCTGCTCATACGCGCTCGCATAATCCTGCATTCAGGCTCGCCCTCCCGTGCCCGCCTGGTCTACTTCTATCCGGTGAGCATGAAGCGATCGCTTCAGCACCGCTATCTCTCCCTGTGGGAAGACCTGTACACACGCTATCTGAGTACCTCGCATCCTGACGTGCAGGTGCTTCCTGAAAGCGTGGCTCCGGCATATTTCTATCATAACTCCTCTACCGACGGCTCCGACTACGCATGCATCGACATAGGTGGCGGATCCAGCGACATAGTGATATATCATGCCGATGATGAGCGCATGCACTCGCATCCCGAGATAATAACATCGTTCCGCTTCGCAGGCAATTCCATTTTCGGTGACGCCTTCTCTCACGCCGACGCATCCAATAATCCCATGCTGACACGCTATGTGGCTTACTTCTCAAAGCTGCTCTCCGGCGACGCCTCTTTCAGCTACCTTGATGTGATACTCTCCGACATACTCCTCTCGGGCCGCAGCGAAGACATCAACGCTTTCCTCTTCTCAATCGAGCAGGCACCCGGGATACGCTCTCTTTCGGAACTTGACCGACGCCCCTACAGCTATAACTCGCTGCTCGGCGCCGACAATGGTCTGAAAATCGTATTCCTGTATTTCTACACAGCCCTCATCTACTATGTGGCCCGCCTCATGAAGCACGCGGGAATAGGTCTGCCACGGCGCATCTGTTTCTCCGGCACAGGCTCCAAGATACTCTACATTCTCGGACGTCACGCTCTGGTAGAAGAGTTCACACAAGCTGTCATCGAGAATGTATATGGCTGCACATACGCTCACTCACAGGCTTTTGAAGTGGCTATCGAGCGGGCCAATCCCAAGCAGGTCACTTGCAAGGGTGGTCTTGAACTTGAACGCCGCATCTCGCGCGGAGAAGAAAACCGCACCCCCTTCTCACCTCGCAACATAATGGCTCACAAGTCGCAATACACTCTCACCTCCACCGAGGCCTACACCTACTCCTCCATACGCAGAATGGAGGAGCGGGCCGAGATAGAAAAAGCTGTGACTCACTTCAATGCCTTCTTCGCCGAAATGCTCTCCGGAGTGTGGGGCGAAGAATTCGGAGTGACCCATGAATCCCTCGACCGATTCTCCAGCGAGGCTGACCGCGATATTTCCAACTATCTCGCCTCAGGAATCCGAGCATTCCTCCCGGAACAGGACGCTGCCGATGAACGTGTGGAGGATGTGCCATTCTTCTATGCCATAACCGGCATTATACGCAATACTCTCATCCCTCTTTTTTCCTGATAACTTAACACTCTACACAATATGCTTATGAAACGCCTCATACCCTCTCTCGCCATAATACTCGCAGGTTCCTTTGCCGCCCGGGCAGCCACGCCTCAACAGATGGAGCAGGCTCGATCTGCGGCCTACAGCCTGTGTCTCAGATATATGAACAACGGATCCGGATATCTCGATGAAGGAAAGACTCCCTCCACAACCGCCGAACTTGAACACAGAATAAAAGACCACAAGAAAGAGGAGAATAATCTCTCCAGGCTGAAAGCAATCCCCATACCGCCCGAAAGCGAATATGCTTCTTGGGACAAGGGTACATTCGACCGCTTCTGGACGGTGACTTTCATGGACAAGACTCCAAGTTTCGACGGCAAAAGCGAATGCCGCGGCAAAATAGCCCGCAAAGTAAGCGCCATAAAAGTGACTGTAGCCGAACCGGTCAAGGCGGAGCCCGCTCCTGCGCCGGAAGAAGCTGCTCCCGCTCCCGAGGAACAGCCCAAGGATGAGGAAGTAAAGCCCGAAGAAGGAACTAATGCCGATGCGGTGGTGGCTGCCGCTCCGGCCAATGAGATAGTGACCGACTCTGTAATTACCTCAGGGCCGGAGGGCCCGGCCAATACGGAGAGACAAAGCAATGACTCCGGCAACACCGTATCGATCATCGTACTTGCCATTCTCGTGTTGGTCGTAGTGGGACTCGTGGCATACGCGCTCAACGTCATGCGCAAAAACAAAGAGCCGCAGGAATCCCCGCGCCGCCGCAGGGAGCCGGCTCAACGCTCATCCACACCCGTGAGCATTGTCGATGAGAGCGATGAAAGCGCTTTCGCATCATATGCCTCACCGGAACCCGATGATAACCGTGACGCGGAAATCGCGGCCCTGCGCGCCGAAGTAGAACGCCTGCGCAAGCAGACGGGCCGCAACGATGCGAGATACACTCCCGGTTCCGCACGTCAACGCCAGCCGAGAGTAATATATCTGGCACGTGCCAACTCCCAGGGAATGTTCACGCGTGCCGACGCTACCTACAACATGGGCAACTCCATCTTCAAGCTCGTAACGACCGACGGCGTGTCAGGCACATATCAGGTAATCGAAGACCCTGCCGTATTTGAGCTGGCCCTCATGATGCCCACCGATTACCTTGAAAATGCCTGCACGGGACGCAATCTTCAACTTTCGCAGGGTGCCTCTGTGATAATCAATGAAGCGGCCGGCACTGCGGTATTCGATCAGGGTCGCTGGCGCGTCACTCGCAAGGCTCAGATACGTTACTCGCGTTGAGGAAACATTTGCATTACTATATAATACGACACCGGATAATAAGCTGACAAACACTCACATGCATGGCTAAAATCGCTGAAACCCCATTGATGAAACAATATATCGAGATGAAACGCAAGCATCCCGACGCCATATTGCTCTTCAGAGTGGGAGACTTCTATGAGACATTTGCCGAAGATGCCGTCACGGCAAGCGAGATCCTCGGCATTACGCTCACTCGCAGAGCCAACGGCAAAGCAATGCATGTAGAGCTTGCCGGATTCCCGCACCATGCGCTCGACACGTATCTGCCTAAGCTGGTGAGAGCCGGCAAGCGCGTGGCAATATGCGAACAGCTTGAAGACCCCAAGCTCACGAAGAAACTCGTGAAGCGCGACATAACCGAGCTTGTCACCCCGGGTGTGAATATCAGCGACTCGCTGCTCAACGGAAGAGAAAACAATTTCCTGGCAGGCGTGCATTTCGGCGCCAAAGCCGTGGGAGTGGCATTCGTAGACATCTCCACAGGCGAATACATGTGCGCGCAAGGCAGTGCCGACTATATCGACAAGCTCCTTTCAGGCATATCGCCCAAGGAGCTGCTCATAATGCGTGGAGAGCGCTCGCGCGCGGAACAGGCGTTTGCAGGCAAGTATTTCCTCTTTGAGCTTGAAGACTGGATCTTCACCCTTGATGCTGCATCCGAGCGTCTTCTCCGCCACTTCGGCACAAAGAGCCTCAAAGGCTTCGGAGTGGAGAAGATGACTGATGCCATCATAGCCGCAGGTTCCCTGCTGCATTATCTCGACATAACGAAGCATCCGCACATATCCCACATCACCACCCTCTCCCGCCTCGATGAGCAGAAATACGTACGGCTCGACAGATTCACGATACGCAATCTCGAGCTTGTAGCCCCCATGAGCGATGAGGGCAAATGCCTGGTGCAGATACTCGACCACACTGTCACCCCCATGGGAGCGCGCCTGCTGCGGCGCTGGGTGCTGTTTCCGCTGCGAGACCCGGCTGCGATCGAACGTCGCCAGAATGTAGTGGAATACTTCTTCAGGCATCCCGAAGCGCGGCACGCGCTCAGGGAAAATATCATCACGGTGGGTGATCTTGAGAGGATTGTCTCCAAAGTAGCCACGGGCAGAGTCTCTCCCCGTGAAATGGTGCAGCTCAAGAACGCGCTGCTTGCCCTCGTTCCTGTGAAGGATACTGCCTCGCGATCATCCTGCAGTGAGCTGCGCATGATGGCCGACTGTATCGACCCATGCACCGAGATTGCTTCCCGAATAGCCTCGACATTACGCGAGGACGCTCCATCGTTAGTATCCAGAGGCAACTTTGTGGCCGAAGGGGTGGATACGGTGCTTGACGAGCTGAGGAATCTTTCTTCTTCTGGCAAGCAATATCTTCAGGATCTCGTGCAGCGCGAAATCCGGGCTACAGGCATCACATCGCTGAAAATCAACTTCAATAACGTGTTCGGCTATTACATTGAGGTGCGTAATGCCCACAAGGACAAAGTCCCTGCCGAATGGATACGCAAGCAGACTCTTGTGAACGCGGAACGCTACGTCACTCCCGAGCTCAAGGAATATGAGCAAAAGATCCTCGGCGCCGAAGCCCGCATAGAGGAAATAGAATCCCGCATATTCTCCGAACTCGTGCAGGCCGTGGCTGCATCTATCCCTGCTATGCAGACCGATGCATCCATAATAGCCAAGACCGATGTGCTGCTCTCCTTCACCTCTTGTGCCGAAGATTACCGCTACTGCCGCCCCAAGGTAGATGACTCTTTGGCCATCGAGATTACCGAAGGACGTCACCCGGTGATAGAACGGCAGCTTCCGCCTGGCGAGCCATATATCTCCAACTCTCTCGCCCTCGACTGCGATGACACGCAGATAATGATGATCACCGGCCCAAACATGAGCGGTAAATCGGCCCTGCTCCGACAGACGGCTCTGATCGTGCTCATGGCGCAGATAGGCTCTTTTGTCCCTGCCGACGCTGCAAGAATCGGCATTGTCGACAAAATATTCACCCGCGTGGGCGCCTCCGACAATATATCTCTCGGTGAGTCTACATTCATGGTTGAAATGAACGAGGCCTCGGCTATACTGAACAATATGTCGCAACGGTCTCTCATCCTCTTCGATGAACTCGGACGCGGAACTTCCACCTACGACGGCATATCCATAGCCTGGGCGATAGTGGAGCACATCCACCAGAATCCGGGCGCCCGTCCCAAGACCCTGTTCGCCACTCATTATCATGAGCTTAATGAAATGGAAAAGCTCTTTCCGCGCATAAGGAATTTCAACGTGGCTGTGGAGGAACAGAAGGGAAAAGTGATTTTCATGCGCAAGCTCCGCAAGGGGGGCTCCGCCCATAGCTTCGGAATACATGTCGCCCGGCTGGCAGGCATGCCGCCGGCCATTGTGAGAAGAGCAGATGCCGTGCTGGCAGACCTTGAAGCGGCTTCCCGCAAGATGTCGGAACAGAACTCTGACAAAGGGCGACACCCGATTGAGGCCGATACTTCAGCCCTTTCAGCAGGATCATGCACCGACGGGCTGCAGCTTTCTTTCTTCCAGCTCGATGACCCTCTGCTCGGACAGATACGCGACCAGCTTCTCACGCTCGACATAAACCGACTCACTCCTCTTGAGGCCCTGACCACTCTCAACAACCTGAAATCTCTGCTCACCGGCAAATGAAAGGACTGGAGAAAGTGATGCAATACATGTGGCAATGGCGCCTGTACGGCTCTCCCGACAAGTCGCTCACGGATGGCCGCAGGCTACGCATAATTCATCCCGGGACTCTCAACACAGCGTCGGGCCCCGACTTCTTCAATGCCAAACTCATTATAGACGGCACTGAATGGGCCGGCAACGTAGAACTGCATCTCCGCGCCTCCGACTGGCACCGGCACTCCCATCATCTCGACCGGGCCTACGACTCCGTCATTCTCCATGTGGTGGGCGAGAATGACGGATATGTGCGACGCCCCGACGGAGCCATAATCCCTCAGCTTCATCTCCCTTTCTCTCGGGAACTTGCAGAGCGATATGCCACTCTCGCCGGCAACGCAAGCCCTCTGCGCTGCCGGGCCTACATAGCAGGAGTGCACCCCCTCTTCCTGCGCGATGCAATAGACTCCTGCGCAATGGAGCGCCTAAGAGGCAAAGCTGCACGCGTGGCGGAGGCCCTGAGCGCTACCGGCCATGACTGGGCGCACGCCACTTTCATCACTCTGGCAAGAGCCATCGGTGCCGGAATCAATGCCGAACCGTGTGAAACCCTCGGGCGTCTCCTGCCACCGGGCCTTGCCGGCAAGCACGCCGACTCCCTCTTCCAGCTTGAGGCGCTCACCCTCGGTGCCGCCGGATTGCTTGAGAATTGCGCTCGACCGGATGACTATTTCCGCGCTCTCGCCGGTGAATGGCAATTTCTCTCTCATAAATATGGCCTACGGAGCATGACGCCACACCTGTGGAAGTTCTCAGGCTCGCGCCCTGCCGCCTCTCCGTTGCGGCGACTCGTGTATCTTTCCCGCCTTATGCGCAAAGGAAATACGCTCCTGAGCGAATTGCTTGACACAGAAGGAGACCTAAACAGACTGCATGACTTTTTCACTCTCCGGCATGAAGGATACTGGAGCAGGCGACTCACATTCGGGCCGGAGAGCACCCGCAATTACAGCTCGGCCATAGGCAGAAGCACCGTCAATTCTCTTCTGATCAACGCCGTTGCCCCTCTCTATTATGCCTATGGCACCCACACCGGCAATCTGCGTTACCACGATATGGCTTCCGACCTGCTTCACTCACTCGATGCCGAAAGCAACAGCATAATACGCATGTGGACTTCCTGCACACAGGTGCGTCCCGCAGACGCATGGGAGACGCAGGGACTGCTGCAACTCACCCACAGCTATTGCCGCCCCGGCAATTGTCTGCGTTGCCGCATCGCGCATCAATCATTACGACATTCTCTTAATTATCCCTCTACACAGAATCCATAATGATCTTATCAAACAGCCGCACCGCAGGCTATGACATAGCGCGCATATTATCTTGCATACTTGTATATCTGTCTCACACTCCGGGCTGCCTTACCCAAATCTATGGATCAGAACTCGCCTGCGTGTACGTCTCATCCATCAATGATTCATCATTAGTCATGTTCTTTATGATTTCCGGAGCATTTATACTCGGTAAGCCGGATAATACACGTGATTTCTTTAGACGCAGATTCAAAAGAATTCTTATTCCCATGGCTGTATTTACCGTAGGATATACTATATATGAAGTCAAAATGGGATCATCCCTATACCGGATTCTTACAAGAGTACTATTTGAAGGAATCGCCAATCAATCTTATTGGTTTCTTTACACATTATGCGGGTTGTATCTTGTAACGCCCATTCTCTCACAATGGCTTCGCGCCGCATCTCGCAAAGAAGTCGCTTTCTATCTCGGCATATGGCTTATCACCACATGCTTCCCATTCTATAACGAGGCATTCGGCTATAACCCCTACGACAGCTCAGTCTTCCGCTTGATCACAGGCTATACAGGAGCCTATGTGGCAGGCTACTACATCCACCGGTACATAGATGCCACATCCCGTAAAGCACTGACTATGATCATTGCCTTCGGCACAAGTGCCATAATAATTCCTTTAATCGAATTATATGTAGACAAAGGTTGGTACGGATTATGGGACTGTAACTACAATTGTGTGGCATTCGGAATTGCCATTCTATTGTTGATACTCCGTATCAGTGGCAACAGAAAATCCTCACCAGCCGTAGCACTTATAGCCAATCTTACTTTTGGCATGTACCTTTTAAATACAATTGTTAATTATTTCTTATCCAGATGGGGACTCACTTCTGGGCTATCACTACGTGAAGGCTATGCCTTGTTCTTCCCCGTCAGTCTGGCATCATCATTGATCATAACATACATCTGCTCACGTGTGCCAATACTCCGCAAGGCTGTAGGGCTCTGAGCTTTCCGCACGTAAAAGAGCTACAGTGTGGGATTTTTTTATTAACTTTGCTTTCTAATATGGGCGCATCCGCGTCTAAGCGTCGGACACCCACCCTAATGACCTTATCATCAAGCTGATATGAATATATCTTATAAGTGGCTTAAGCGCTACATCAATTTCTCTCTTACTCCTGAGCAGCTTGCTGCGGCTCTCACTTCTCTCGGTCTTGAATGTGACAATGTGGAGGAGGTGGAGACCATACGCGGCGGTCTGCGCGGCATCGTAATAGGCAAGGTTCTCACATGCGTGGAGCATCCCAACTCCGACCATCTGCATATCACTACCTGCGATCTTGGCTCAGGCGAGCCGGTGCAGATCGTGTGCGGTGCCCCCAACGTGGCTGCCGGACAGACTGTGGTAGTGGCCACAGTAGGTACTACTCTCTATGACGGCGACAAGGAATTTCAGATCAAGAAATCGAAAATACGCGGCGTGGAAAGCTTCGGCATGATATGCGCGGAAGATGAAATAGGCATAGGCGCGGGACACGACGGCATAATGGTGCTCCCCGATGATGCCGCAGCTCCCGGCACTCCGGCGGCCGACTACTTCTCTGTGGGAAGCGACTTCTGTCTCGAAGTAGAGCTCACGCCCAACAGGGTGGACGGCGCATCCCATTACGGAGTGGCACGCGACCTCAAGGCATGGCTCCGCCGTCATGGCGAGAAAGACGCCGAGGTGATGACAGCTTCGGTAGCAGACTTTACTCCCGACTCGGCAGAAGGTGCCGCAACCGTGACTGTAGATGACACGGCGGGATGCCCCCGATACTCCGGAGTGACCGTGAGAGGTGTGACTGTGGGCGAGAGCCCCGAATGGCTCAAGAATCTGCTCCTCGCAACAGGCCAGCGCCCCATCAACAATATCGTAGACATCACTAATTTCATCCTGCTTGGTCTCGGCCAGCCCCTGCACTGCTTCGACCTTGCAAAGGTAACGGATGAGCATATCGTAGTGCGCACTTGCCCTGCAGGAACTAAGTTCACGACGCTTGACGGCAAGGAACATGAGCTTGACGAGGCTGACATGATGATATGCGACCCGCAGAAACCTCTGGCCATCGCCGGCGTGTTCGGCGGCCTGGAGAGCGGGGTCACGGAAAGCACCTCCGATGTATTCATAGAGAGCGCATGGTTCAATCCCACGCGTGTGCGCAAGACGGCACGCCGCCACGGCCTGAACACCGATGCTTCCTTCCGCTATGAGCGCGGCACAGATCCCGCCATAACCACTTACGCCGCCAAGCTTGCGGCTCTCCTCATCAAGGAGCTCGCCGGCGGTGAGATATGCGGCGATGTAGTCGATATATATCCTTCCGTGGCAGAGCCGTTTGCCGTAGAGTTTTCGCTTGACTACTGCAACCACCTCATAGGCAAGGAGATCCCCGCCGAAGATGTAGAGGATATACTCCGCTCGCTCGACATAACTATCGCCGGACGCCACGAAAACACGCTTGACCTTCTGGTGTCGCGCTATCGAGTCGACGTGCAGCGCCCATGCGACATAGTGGAAGAGATACTGCGTGTGTACGGATATAACAACGTGGAGATATCCGATGCCATGCACGCCACCCTTTCCCTGCGCACATCCACAGATGAGAGCTATCGTCTTCAGGAACTGATAAGCAGCCAGCTCTCAGGACAGGGATTCAGGGAAATAATGAATAATTCACTTACAGCAGTGTCTTATTACGCCGACAACGAGGTATATCCTCTCGACCGTTGCATCAGCCTCATGAATCCTCTCAGTCAGGATCTGGGAGTGATGCGCCAGACTCTGCTATACGGCGGACTGGAGTCGATAGCCCACAATATAAACCGCCGTTCGGCCGACCTGCGTCTCTATGAGTTCGGCAACGTCTATTTCCGTGATCCTGCCAAGGAATCAAGCAAAGAGAAGCCACTGGCACCCTTCAGCGAAGGAATGCGTCTCGGCATATGGCTGACAGGAAATTTCCGCAATGCATCGTGGAACTCCACGGCAGAAAAAGCCTCCATCTTCGATCTCAAGGCAATAGTCGAAGGCATTTTCCATAGGCTTGGTATTCCGGGCGGACTGCTGGTATTCAATCAGAAACACACTCCCATATACTCTGCCGCTCTTGAAATAAGCACCCGCGACGGACATCACCTCGCCACCCTCGGCATCGTGCGGCGCGACGCGCTGAAGAAGTTCGACATAGAGCAGGATGTGTGCTACGCCGAAATAGCGTGGCCCGAAATTATGCGGCTCACGCTACGCAGCAACACGCAGTATACCGACGTGCCCCGCACCCAGCCTGTGGTGAGAGATCTGGCCCTGCTGCTTGACAACAGTGTGACATTTGAGCAGGTTGAGGCATGTGTGCGTGCCTCGGAGCGCAAGTTGCTCAGAGGGGTGAGCCTCTTCGATGTATACGAAGGCGAGCACCTGCCTGAAGGCAAAAAGAGCTACGCCATAACAATCACGCTACAGGATAATGAGAAGACACTGCAGGACAAGCAGATAGAAGCCGTGATGCAGAAAATCACCACAAACCTCGGCAAGCAGCTCGGCGCCTCACTCCGCTAATCACCGCATTTTCAATAACCAACACTAAGCATAATTTCAAAGAAAATCCATGGGAAGAGCATTTGAATTCCGCAAAGCCCGCAAGCTCAAACGCTGGGGCAATATGTCTCGCACATTCACCCGCATAGGTAAGGAAATCACAATAGCCGTCAAGGCCGGCGGCCCCGATCCCGACATGAATCCCCGTCTGCGCATGCTTATTCACAATGCCAAGGCAGAGAATATGCCTAAGGACAACATCGAGCGTGCGATAAAGAGAGCCACCGACAAGGATTCTTCCGACTACAAGGAGATAGTATATGAGGGATATGGCCCCCACGGCATTGCCATCGTAGTGGAGACTGCCACCGACAACAATCAGCGCACTGTGGCCAACGTGCGTTCTTACTTCAACAAACATGGCGGCTCTCTCGGCACCAGCGGCAGTCTCTCTTTCATGTTTGACCACAAGAGCGTATTCCACATCAAGCCGAAAGAGGGGATGGAGCTTGAAGACCTTGAGCTTGAGCTGATTGACTTCGGTGCAGATGACTTCGACGCCGATGAGGAGGAATGGGTGATCTACGCTCCTTTTGAGCAGTTTGCAGCCCTTCAGAAATACTTTGAGGACGGCGGCTTCGAGATTGCAAGCGCCGAATTCGAGCGCATACCCACCGACTATAAGGAGGTGACTCCTGAGCAGCGCGAGGTCATAGAGAAGCTGCTTGAGCGCTTTGAGGATGATGATGACGTGCAGAACGTGTTCCACAACATGAAGGAGGATTAAAATCCCGCACTTCAGGATAATACCCGGGGAATCGGTATGCCATGATTCTGGCATGCCATTCCCCTATTATACATATCTTAGAGAGTGTTTGAATTTAAATCAAATTAAGGCTGAGAGGATTTTTTGAGGGAATT
>CAJTTA010000006.1 GCA_910579305.1 uncultured Muribaculaceae bacterium | reverse complement strand
TTTACTCCCATTCTCTTTAATTGTTAATACGGTTTAAATTCAAACGCTCTCTAAGAGTGCTCCAGAGCGTGGGAGGAGTGGTGATGTGGCCGTTTACTATTATCCGGCCATAGACATTGCCACTTGCGTCGCGGGCGAGCTGCACCTGCATGAACGCTCCGAGCGGCACTACGTTGCTGTCGCGCCAGTGGGAGGCTACGGTAGAGGCTCCGGGCAGGGAAGATGAGGGTGATGTCCAGCACATGTCCGGCACGCGCATGAGAGCCAGCAGAGGCATGAGTGTCTCTGCATGACCGAAATGCATGGAGGCTTTAATCTCTGCGTCGCGACCCGAGGCCGCCGCATCGAGCTCATTCACTATCTTGTCGAGAAGAATGCGCGCGCTCTTGAGCGGAACCGGAGAATATCCTCCGGTGCGTTCAAGCCAGTGCTCATAGTTGCTCTGCTGCCAGCAGGCAGTGAATTCCTCTGTGGTGAACCACTTGAGCGGATTCTCATTCATCTCCATGGCCGGAAGCGACTGGAGTATTTCATAGGCATCATAGGTTATGTCGCGCAGCTCCTTGTCGGAAAGAATATATTTTTCGGTAAACAGCGCTCGGGCCGGAGTTGCAGGCACAGTCTGAGCCTTGCTTCTCGCCACAAGATCATCGAGGGCAGGGCTCTGAAGGAAGTCGACATAAGAATTGTTCACGGCAAAGAAGCGCAATAAAGGAGAGAATTCCCTTCCCTCGGCCGTGGTCATCTCCAGGCGCGAGGTGAGAATCGACAGCGAGTAGCAGAATTCATACATGCTCATCACCACCCGCGGCACATAAGTGGCACATGCCGTGGCCTTTCCTTTCTTCAATGACTCCCCCATGCAGGAGAGAGTGAAGGATGCTATCTGCCGCTCCTGCGACTCTCCCAGAGGAGTGAGAGTGCCCCATTTGCCCTGCGAGGCGAGCAGCACATTCTCGGTGAGCTTGAGCAAGGCGCGTCCTTTTGAAGAGAGAGCGCCGGCATCCTTTGCCTTGGAGAGACATTCGTAGAGATTCCTTGCTTTCTTATCAGAGCTCATGAAGCGCGCTCCATGGCGCCCGGTGTGATTCACATAAAATGGTTCGTATCCTTCAGGCCAGGCCGGAGCCTCCTCGGGCACGTGCAGAGGCAGCATGGAGCCATAAGTATATTCAGGCACATTTCCCCGCGCCGGAAGCAGCCACAGGAGCAGGATGAGAAGCAGGTATTTCTTCATTTCTTCAAAAGATCGTTAAAGAGATTTATATAACTGTCGGCCACGGCAGTGCGGGAGAATCTCGTGAGGGCCTCCCTGGCCAGACGCTCTTGCAGCTCTGCGGCCGGAACGGAGTCGATCATCTCCACTCCCCGCTGTAGTCCGGCAGCCATGCAGGCCGCCGGGTCATCGCCGAATGGAACGAGCACCCCCGTCACTCCGTCGGTGATGATGTCAGATTGTCCTCCGCGATCGAAAGCCACCGGCAGGGCGCCATGCAGCTGTCCCTCCACAAGCGTACCGGGCAGCGTCTCATAGAGAGAAGTGCTGATCACTATAGCGGCACGCCTGTAGAGCTGCGAGAGCTCATGGCTATCCAGAGGCCCGGTGGCCACGAGAGGCAGCGGAAAATCCTTCAGCGCGTCTGGATTCTTCAGCGCGCCAACGGCTACAAATTTCAATCTCTCGGCAAGTTCCGGATAGTCGAGTCGCAGGCGTGCGGCAGTGTCTATGAGTATGGGGAGACCCTTCACCGGGTCATCGAGCCTTGCGGCGGCTATGAGCACAGTGAGGCTTCCTCCATGGTCACGCTTGTCGCTGAGAGGCGCCAGGCTTACGCATGTAGGCACGGGATTGCCTATGACCTCCACTCTTGCCTCCCTGAGCAGCGAAGAGCCGCGGGCGCGCTCGCGGAGCCAGTTGCTCACGGCTACGAATGTTATGCCTCCTTTGGAATAAAGACGCTTCTTGCGGCGCAGCGTGCCGGCCGAGATATCTCTGAGCGAAGCCTTCCTGCCAAGCAGCGGACACATTCCGCACTCATGCATATAGCCCTCGCACTCGCCTGCATGATGGCATATGCCGGTGAAGCACCACATGTCGTGCATGATCCACACCACGGGCTTGCCGAGCGCCATTATGCGCTTTATCTCGCCAAGCGAGAGCATACCCTGGTTGATCCAGGCCAGACACACCACATCGGCCTCCGTCACCAACGGGTCGTGATGCAGAGGCACGCCGAAAGCGGCCGTGTCGGCCTTGAAGAGATCGGCCCTGTTGCGCCCGTTGCCGAGAAATATCTGGAGCCTTTCGAGCAGGAAAGGGATGCGTGCTCGCCAGCGCCCCACCACTCTGTGCACAAAGCGGGATGGGAGCCTCTTCTCGAGCACGAGCATATCGGCCTCCACGCCGCGCTGCCTGAGAGCCTCCATCAGTCTCTCAGAGACTACGGCGGCTCCTCCGCGGCTGTCGCTTCTATTTATGATGATTACTTTCACTTCCGCAAGTAGGTTTCATAGACATAGGTGAGGCCCGACCGCTCATCGCGCGCCGGAGAAGAAGCCTCCGATAGTCGCCATTGTCCGCAGGCCGCAGGATCGGGCATGCGTGTGTCGGCCTGAGGGTAACATGCCTCCACCCTGGTGAGCTCCAGCCTGTCGGCCAGAGGCAAGGCATCGGCATAAATCATGGCCCCTCCTATTACAAACGGGTCCTGACCCTCGCACATCTCCAGAGCCTGCCCGAGCGAGGAAGCCTTTTCAGCTCCGGGCACTTCCAATGCCGGATTGCGGCTCACCACTATATTGCGGCGTCCGGGCAGAGGCCCTGAAGGAAGACTCTCCCATGTGCGCCTTCCCATTATCACGGGATGACCCATGGTGAGCGACTTGAAACGGCGCAGGTCATCGCGCAGATGCCAGAGCAGGTCGCCACGGTCGCCTATGGCTCCGTCGGAGGCTATGGCCAGTATTACTGTCAACATATGAATGGATATATAAGTTCAAAGATACGTCACACACTCACTTCGCCTCTTATGGCCGGCCAAGGGTCGTAGCCCTCAAGGCTGAAATCCTCATAACGGAAGGAGAATATATCCTTCACCTCAGGATTGATCATCATGCGCGGCAGCCGGCGCGGTGTGCGCGAAAGCTGTTCGCGCACTTGGTCGAGATGATTGAGATAGATGTGGGTGTCGCCCATGGTGTGGATGAACTCGCCGGGCTGCAGCCCGCACACCTGCGCCATCATCATTGTGAGCAGAGCGTAAGACGCTATATTGAAGGGGACTCCCAGGAAGCAGTCGGCACTGCGCTGATAGAGCTGGAGAGAGAGGCGTCCCTCAGCCACATAGAACTGGAAGAAGGCGTGGCACGGAGGCAGATTCATATTGGGCAGATCGGCCACGTTCCAGGCTGAGACAATGATGCGGCGCGAGTCGGGATTGTGCTTTATATCGTGTACGGCCTGCTTTATCTGGTCGATGCTTCCGCCCGAATAATCGGGCCATGAGCGCCATTGATAGCCGTAGATGTGGCCGAGAGAACCGTCGGGGCCTGCCCATTCGTTCCATATGCGCACACCATGCTCCTGCAGATAAGCCACATTAGTGTCGCCGCTCAGAAACCACAGCAGCTCATGTATTATGCTCTTGAGGTGCACCTTCTTTGTAGTGAGCAGCGGAAAGCCATCGGCCAGGTCGAAGCGTAGCTGGTGGCCGAAGGTGGAGATAGTGCCGGTGCCGGTGCGGTCATGCTTGCGCACACCGGTGGAGATGATGTCGCGAAGCAGATTGAGATACTGTATCATAAGCAGTGAAGATATTCAGGCATCTACACCGATGACTGCGGGCTGCGCAGCATGGGCGTCATTATGCCGTTGGGATTAAGCTGAAATTTTATCGCGTCGTCCGGACATACCGCGATGCAGTTGAAGCAACGCAGACATCGGGCCTCGTCAATATGCCGGGTCTTGATGTCAATGCATCCCCCCTTGCATACATCCTCACACCTGAGGCATGACGTGCATCTATCCGGATAGAGAGCCATGTGCATCGCCGGGCGTGAGGCGGCGAGTGCCAGAATAGAGCCTATGGGACACACATCGTTGCAGAAGTCACGCCCCGAAGCCAGGGCATAGGCCAGCAGCAGAATGGCCGACACTATGGCGCACACCGCGCCCCAAAGGGCACCCGTGCCTATGGAGGCGGCCATGTTGTGGGCGGCCTCCCCCTGTCCCGATGCCTGCTGGATGACATTGACAAATGCCGGCCACGGCTCAATGAGCATAGGCACCATGCCGGCTCCCGCCATAACTGCTGCGGCATAGGCCGCGAGCACCCACCATCTCACGGGACGCGCCGGGTGCTTGCGCCATCTGGCCGGGCGACGAGTCACCGTCCCCTTGCAGCGTACAAGTATATCCTGCACCGTGCCGGCCGGACAGAACGAAGCGCAGTACACTCTTCCGAGCAGAAGCGTGACACACATCCACAGCAGCCATGCTCCCGCCGTAGCTGCTATGGAAACGGTGACTGCCCTCGCAGAGAGCTGCATGTATCCCGCCACGCGGGCATGTTCGGGAGCGGAGATACCGAGGAGACACAGAGCTGCGCACTCCACAAGCATGAGCAGCGAGAGGATGATGCGTATGTGCTTGAGTTTTTTCACACACAAAAGTAGCACTTTTTTTCCGGGTTTGCAAAAAGTTATGTAATTTTGCAGGGCGATAATGCGCATAAAACCAAGCATCAATACATGCAATACTCCCTACTGCAATTCGTATCCCTGCTGGGATCAGTGTGCCTGTTTCTCTATGGAATGAAGGTCATGAGCGAAGGCCTTCAGAAAGTGGCCGGCGACCGCCTGCGCAACATCCTGGGCGCAATGACAAAAAACCGTCTCACCGGAGTGCTCACCGGCATAGCCATCACCGCGCTCATACAAAGCTCCTCGGCCTCTACAGTGATGGTGGTGAGCTTTGTCAACGCCGGACTCATGACCCTGGCTCAGTCCATGGCAGTGATATTCGGCGCCAACTTCGGCACCATTGTCACGACTTGGATCATATCGGCCTTCTCATTCGAATTCCATATATCCGACTATACCATCGTGCTGCTGGCCATAGCCGTGCCCATGCTCTTCATGAAGAAGAGCAACTACAAGAGCACGGGCGAGTTCCTCATAGGCTTCTCCTTCCTCTTCATGGGCCTCGACATGATAAGCGCCTTCGTGCCCGACCTGCAGCAGAACCCCGACATGCTCCGCTTCATCACCCACTACGCCTCCATGGGCTACGTGAGCGTGATCATATTCTGGCTCTTCGGCGTGCTCCTCACAATGGTGGCCCAGGCCTCGGCGGCCACATTCGCCATAGTGCTCATAATGTGCTCACAGGGATGGATCAACTTTGAGCTGGGATGCGCTGTGATTCTCGGTTCGAAGATAGGCACCACCATCACCCCCATCCTCGCCTCTCTATCCGGAAATCTCGCCGCAAAGCGCACGGCGGCAGGCACGCTGCTATACAACTTCTTCGGTTCTATACTTGTGCTCTGCGTCTTCTATTCATTTGTCAGCCTTGTAGGAGAGATCACCGCCTGGTGCATCAATGTCGATCCATGCGACATCACCGCGCAGCAGGAAGCCGAAATGAGAGGTACCACGCTTCTCTCTCTTGACGGTCGCCTCACGATGCAGGCTCAGTCGGCTGTGGCATTCGGCCTCGCGATGTTCCCCACCGTCTTCAACGTAATGAACCTCTCCATCATGATATGGCTCCCCAAGCTATATGTGAAGTTAGTAACCCGTCTGCTTCCCGAGCGCAAGGGAGCCACGGGGGGCGATGACTTCTCTCTCAAGTTCATAGGGGGCAGTCTGCTCGGCACCTCGGAGCTGGCCATCTCGCAGGCACAGAAGGAGATAGCCGTCTATGGCCAGCGCGTAGCCCGCATGCTCGGCATGGCCCGCACGCTCATCCACACCGATCCCGGCGCCTCGGAGTATCAGCAGGTGTATAACCGCCTGGAGAAATATGAAGAGATATCCGACCGCATGGAGATAGAGATAGGCCAGTTTCTCAACAAAGTGGCCGAAGGACGCCTCTCTCCCGAAGGCAAGATGCGCATAGCCGGCATGCTGAGAGTGATAAGCGAGATAGAGTCGATAGCCGACAGCTGCCTGAATGTGGCCAAAACTCTCGACCGCAAGAATCACGCCAAGGTGAATTTCACCTCCACTATGATGGAGAAGATCGACGCGATGTTCGACCTCGTGCAGGGGGCCATGGACAATATGGAGGCCCTGCTGCAGGAAATGGAAATACCCGAAGACGCCAAGATAATCACGGCCTACAACCGCGAGCGTGAGATCAACAATCTGCGCAATCTTCTGCGTGACGCCAACATAGACAACATCAATAATCATAAATACGACTACCAGCAGGGCATCTTCTACATGGATCTTATAGGCGAAGCCGAGAAACTCGGCGACTATATGCTCAATGTGGTGGAAGGCGTGAAGCACCAGTTCAAGCCCCGCCATGATTGAACCCTGCCCCCATGGATAGCCGAAAAACAGATATACACCCCTTATGCGATACTGTGTAATAATGTGTGGCGGCGTGGGAAGCCGCTTCTGGCCATTCTCACGGGCAGGAATGCCCAAGCAGTTTCTCGACTTCTTCGGCACCGGAAAGAGTCTGCTGCAGCTCACAGCCGAGCGCATAGCCCCGCTCGTGCCGCAGGAAAGGATAATAGTCGTGACCAATGAGGAGTATGCGTCGATAGTGCGCGAGCAGCTTCCGCTCGTGCCGCAGGCCAACATTCTGCTTGAGCCGGCACGCCGCAACACGGCCCCCTGCATATGCTGGGCGGCACAACACATAGCGGCATCCGACCCCGACGCATCCATAATCACGCTCCCCTCCGACCATCTCATACTCAAGACCGACGCATTTCTGCAGGCAATGGCCGAAGGACTGGACTTCGTGGAGACCCACGATGCTCTGCTCACTCTCGGCATAATGCCCACACGCCCCGAGACGGCCTACGGCTACATACAGCGCGGTTCCCCCGCCACTAATGCCCCCGGCATACTCAAGGTGAAATCATTCACAGAGAAGCCCACTCTCGACATGGCCCGCGTCCTGCTTGAAAGCGGCGACTTCTTCTGGAATTCAGGCATATTCCTATGGAGCGCGTCATCCATACTCCGTGCCTTCTCGCAGCATGCGCCCGAGATAGCCGAGGTGTTTGATCCGGGCGTGGGAAGCTACGCCACACCCGAAGAGAGCGCATTCATAGCCGAGGCATTTCCCTCGGCTCCCAATATATCCATCGACTACGCCGTGATGGAGAAGGCCTCCAACGTATATGTGAAGACGGTGGATCTCGGATGGAGCGATCTCGGAAACTGGGGTGCACTGCACGATGTCTCTCCTCACACTCTTGAAGGCAACGTCACGCAGGGTTGTAAGGTGCTTGCTCCCGACTGCTCAGGCTCGATATTTGCCGTGAAAGGCGATAAAATAATCGTGGCTGCAGGACTCAAGGACTATATAGTGGCTGAAAATGGCAATGCCCTGCTCATAGTGCCGCGTTCACGCGAGCAGGAGATAAAGACCATGCTCAGCGAGGTGCGCTCGCGATACGGCGAAAAATACCTGTGAATTTCCGGCGGCGGGGGGGGAATCATCACCCCCGTCCCTCATTGGAATTCAGCTCCCGGTTGCAGTGCATCACATCCACCTCGCGCAGAAGCTCTTCCTCTATCGCCTCAAGATGCGATGAGTCAAATTCTTCATAATCCGCGTATTCCATCTCCCGATCCGGATCAATCCTCTCAAGCCGCGGAGTGGTGTAATAGGCAAAACTCTCGCCCGGAAACCTGGAGCGAAGAAATTCATTGAGATCCCTCTCGCATCTCACGAGTCTCTCCAGCCCCTCGCGTGCCGTGACCAGATATCGGTAGCGCCGGCTCTCGCCGAAGCTGAGAAGATAGAGTGCCGGCCTCTCATAAGTAAAATCAGTGTTATTCATAGCTTAATTAAATAAAAGTGTTTTTGTAAAAAAACATTTTCAGTCTGCCTAAGGTTCATCCATAAGTAGATGCATTGGAAAGCAGCTTACTAAAATCACGCAATTCTCATGAAAATCCAATCACTGGCCCTGACGGCCCTCATGCTCACGGCCTTTTTCTGCAAGGCCGCGCCAACAGGCAGAGTGCTCTCTCTGCTTCCGCCTCGGGCTGAAGTCGCCGATGAGGCCGGATGCACCCCGTGCGTGCGCATGGCCACAGCCTCCGGCACTCTCACCATAACCCCTGTGACCAACGATATTTTCAAGGTCACCACCTCCCCCTCCACTCCCGACCTGCCCTCGCTTCCGTCGCAGAGCGCCACGTTGAAGAGCCAGTGTCCGCAAGTGAATCTCACAGCCACAGCCACGGTTGTGACCCTTTCCTCGCCCACCACACGCGTGTGTGTGGATAGAGCCACGGGCCTTGTGAGCTTCTACGATGCCGAAGGAGCCCTGCTGCTGGCAGAGAAGGATGGTGTGGATAATTCCGATGCGGCGCGCCGCACAGTGACTTTCCTGAACCCCGGAAAGGGCGACATATTCTACGGCGCCGGAGAGCGCGGACACTCGCTGAAGCTTAACGGCGACACTCTCGAGATGTACAACCGTCAGAATTACGGCTACACAGGCTCCGACCCGCGCATAAGTCAGATGAACATCACTGTGCCTTACTTCGCAGCCTCCCGAGGCTATGGCGTGCTCTTCGATGACTTCACGAAGAGCCGTCTCTTGCTCGGTGATAAGGAGATAGAGTATGAGGCCACGCAGGCAGTGGCCCCCCTCTCATATTATTTCATAAACGGGTGCGGCACGCTCGCCGGCACCACAGCCGGATATCTCGCCCTCACCGGGCGCCAGGAGCTTCCCCCCTTTTGGGCGCTGGGATATATCACCTCCAAGTATGGCTATCACAATCAGGCCGAGACGATGGGCGTGGTAGACACGCTCAAGACCCGAGGCTATCCTGTGGACGGACTCGTGCTCGACCTCTATTGGTATGGAGTGGAGAGCGACATGGGGCGCCTCGACTGGGATCGCTCCAAGTGGCCCGACCCCGAGGGCATGCTCGACTCTCTGCGCTCGGCAGGAGTGAATGTAGTGGCCATAACGCAGCCTTACGTCAACAAGAAGGGTGCGATAGACAATTACAACTATCTGGTGAAGAATGGGATGACCGTGACCGATGAGACGGGCGCCAACCATGACGTGAATACCTGGGTGGGTGAAGCAGGAATGATCGACGTGAGCAATCCTGCCACACGTGCCTGGTACTGGGATCGATACAAGGCTCTCACCGACGGCGGCATAGCCGGATGGTGGGGCGACCTCGGCGAGCCTGAGGTGCATCCCGCCACAATACGCCATCACAACGGCATGACGGCAGAGCAGTATCACAACGTCTATGGCAATGAATGGAGCCGCATCATCTACGAGGGCTTCAAGCAGCAATATCCCGACCGCCGCCTCATGCTCCTCATGCGCGGAGGCACAGCCGGCCTGCAGCGCTATAACGTATTCCCCTGGAGCACCGACGTCTCCCGCACATGGGGAGGTCTTGAACCTCAGGTGAACATCATGCTCAATTCCGGTCTCTCCGGCCTTGGATATATGAGCAGCGACATAGGTGGATTTGCCGTGGATCCGGCAGCTCCCCACGACAGCGAGCTATATGCGCGCTGGCTCCAGATGGGTGCCTTCACCCCTACTCTGCGCACGCATGCCCAGCTCGATCCGGAGCCTTATCACTTCCCCGATGTGGAAAAGATCTCAAAGAAGTATATAAAGAAGCGCTACGAGTGGCTGCCGTATAACTACACGCTGGCCTTCGAGAATGCTTCCTACGGCTACCCTCTCGCACGTCCGCTCGACTTCCGTGGCGACAATCCGGGTGAGAAATATGCCTCGCTCACCGATGAATATCTCTGGGGCGACAATGTGCTCGTGGCCCCAGTGATGAAGAAAGGAGCCCGCTCACGCAAGGTTCTCTTCCCGGCCGGCGAATGGATCGACCTCAACAATGACCGTCTGAGCTACAAAGGGGGCACCACAGCTACTGTGAAAGCTCCGCTTGACGTGCTCCCCATGTTTGTGCGCAAAGGCTCATTCCTGCCCCGCTACGAGCTTCCTATAGAGAATGTGGCGGAATATGACCTCGCCTCTCTGACCGTGGATTTTTATCCGGCTTCCGAAGAGAGCGAATATGTGCTCTTCGACGATGACCGCCTCAGCCCCAATTCCCTTGTAGACAACGACTATATACTCACCACATTCCGTGGACGTCGCCTCTCCGACGGAGCCATTGAGGTGGAGATAGAGAGCGACAAGCATCCCACTACATTCGACTGGATGCCCAATCTGCGCACCATCACCCTGAAAATAAAGACTCTGGCACGTGCCCCGCGCAACGTGGAGCTTTCGACCGACGGTGGCGAGTATGCCCCCGTAGACCTTTCTTCTCGCAGCTACAATGCCGCTACCCGCACACTCACTCTCACGCTTCCCTTCACAGGAAAGCCCCTCTCTCTGTTTGTGAAATGATGAATCTCACCGGGGTGTTGCGACCCTATTTCCTCAGGCGGGCCCGGCGCATGGACGCATGGGCCCGGCCCGGAGTGCCCCGGCAGGTGCAGACCGGCGTGCTGCGCAGCCTTGTGCATGCCGCGCGCCACACGGCCGCAGGGGTCTCCCGGGGCTTCAGTGAGCTTCTTTCCATGCCGGATGACGTTCTCCCCCGCGCCTTTGCCTCACGCGTGCCACAGGCCGACTATGAGCTTCTGCGCCCCATGGCCATGCGCATGCTCTGCGGAGAGCGCGACCTGCTCTGGCCGGGCGTCACGCGCAATTTCGCACAGAGTAGCGGCACGAGCGGCGGCAAGTCGAAATATGTGCCCGTCACTCCCGCTTCTCTGCGCCTGAATCACTTTGCGGGAGCAGCCGATGCCGTGGCGGCATACATGCGGCTCAATCCCCGTTCACGTCTCTTTTCGGGAAAGGCTCTCATCCTCGGCGGATCCTTTGCCAATGAACTCGGCTCCGAGCTGCCCCCGGGAGTGAGTGTGGGCGATCTCAGCGCCACGCTCATTGACAAGGCTCCATGGCTCGGAGCCATGATGCGCACACCTTCCAGAGAACTGGCTCTAATGTCGCGCTGGGAGGAGAAGCTTCCGGCTCTTGTGGAGGCGGCCCGCAAGGCCCCGGTCACATCTCTGAGCGGAGTCCCCTCCTGGTTTCTCATCCTGTTGCGTGAGGTGCTTGAGCGCGAGGGAGCACGCAGCCTCCATGATGTGTGGCCCGGACTTGAGGTGTTCTTCCACGGAGGCATAAGCTTTGAGCCTTACAGGGCGGAATACGCTTCCTTCACCGACTCTTCGCGCATGAGCTTCCTTGAGACTTACAATGCCTCCGAGGGCTTCTTTGCGGTGCAGACCGATTTTGACGACCGCTCCATGCAGCTTCTTCTCGACCGCGGGGTCTACTATGAATTCTCACCCATGATGCCCGACGGCTCCTGGGGCGAGCCCCTGCCCGTGTGGGACGTGGAGCCGGGGCGTACGTATTCCATGCTTGTCAGTTCCTGCAACGGCCTGTGGCGATATGCCATAGGCGACACTGTGCGCTTCGCCAGTGTCGCTCCCCACAAGCTTATCATAGCCGGCCGCACGCGCAGTTTCATAAATGCCTTCGGAGAGGAGCTGATGGAGTGTAACGCGGAGAATGCGATGGCTGAGGCATGTCGTGCCACAGGGTCACGTGTGGCCGACTATACGGCAGGGCCTGTCTATGCTCACGATGGTCTTCGCGGCCGTCACCGCTGGCTTGTAGAATTTACGGAGCCGCCGGCATCTATGCAGGAATTCGCCTATTGTCTTGACACTGCCCTGCAGCGAGTAAACTCCGACTATCAGGCCAAGCGTGCGGGAGACATCTTCCTCGATGCGCCGCAGGTGGTGGCTGTCTCTCGCGGTCATTTCGCTTCATGGCTTGCCGCCAACGGCAACGGCAAGCTGGGAGGGCAGCGCAAGATACCGCGCCTATGCCCCACGGCTGAGATTCTCGCCTCTTTCGAGCCACAGTCGTGAGTATCCGGATATGATATTAGTCCCCTCCCGCAGTTCTTACCGAGAGAGGGTGCCATCGGTTTTTTAACGGCGTTTGCGCCTGAAGGCTATCACTGAGGTGATCACGGCCACCACGAGGGCTGCGATGGCAATTATGAGATAGATGCGTATGTGCTGGTCGAAGCTTTTCTGATCCTGAAGAGCCTCTTCCTGGAGACGCACGTTCTCGCGCTGAAGCAGGTTGAACTGGTAGCGTATGTCGATCTCATCGATCGATTCTGCCATGCGAGCAGAGTCGAATTGCTCCACAATGGCCGTGTATTCCTTTAGAGACCGCAGCAGCATCTCTTTGTCGCCCGTTGCTTCGGCGGCTATGCTGAGCTCCTTGAGGGCCTGGCGGCGCTGTGTGGGCTGCAGGTGCGGGTATTCAAGGAGCCGGTGCAGCACAGGCACTGCGGCTACATACTGCCTTGTGCCCATGAGGTAATAGGCAAGGGCACGCGGATTGGCCTCCTCATTGGCAGCCACATCGCTGTCGCGTGTGGTCATGTCGCGTATTTTGTTGTAAAGATCCACTATCTCCCCTTCTTTCAGGGCACGGTAGTTGCTGAGCATGCGTCGGTAGCAGAGGTATCGGTTGCTGTCGTAGGAGCGGTATCGTCGTCCCTGAGCGGCGTATTTCTTCTCAAGATCGGATATCACTTTCAGCAACTTGCGGTCGGCCTCCACGGCATTGGCATATCTGTCGGAATTTGTGTAGATGTTCGCGAGCGCCGTATAGTATTGATTATACAGGGGATAAGCCTCAGAGGGAAGAGTCTCTATAAGTTTGCCGAGGCGGTCGAGCATTTCAAGATACAGCATGCCCTTGCTGTTGTAGCCCAGGAGCACGCATATGGAATAGAGCTGATGGATGCGGGCATAGGTTTTCTTCGACGGAGTTCGCTTGTTTTCTGTGATAAGTTCCACAATTCTGCGGTTTCTCTCCTTAGGACTCATATTCTGGGCCTTTGTGGCGAGCACCTGATGATTCACGAATATTTCCGTGATGTGCTGGTCGATGGAATTTGGCATCTGGGCCACATGCCTCTTAATGAGCGCCATCATGGAGTCGTCGGCGGCATATATCACAGAGAGCTGTCGAAGCATGTCATTCTGGCTGGCATAGTCGTGAGCGCGTCCGGCTGTGTGCAGGAGTATGCGTCCGTAGTATCCCTGTCGGGCGCGCCCGGATGAGTCGAAGAGGTCATATAGCACTTTAATGCTGTCGAGAGGCGTGCGGGCCTTGCGAAGCTTTATCAGGAGCGTGTCTTCGAGTGTTTTCGGGGCATCGGTAGCTGTGATTGTGTTGGTAGGCAGGAAGATGAATCCTGCCAGGAATATCAGCGAGAGTAGGAGGTTTCTCACGATGTGATTACTGGTATGAGTGGATTTATCCCAATGAGTGCGGAGTAGACGTCTGCGGGGGATAAAATCGATGATGAAAATGGATGGTGGTATAGTGGGTAGGTGGTCGCGGCCGGGGCCGTAGAGGGTGGATCGGAGGGATGTTCGTGGCGGGAGGAGGGATTCTGTCAGGGGATGAGAGCTTGTGATATCTCCCGTTTTTCAGCAGTTTCTTAGCAGTAAAGACATGCTCTTAGAGGGGGCTCTAAGTAGAAAATATCACGTCCGCATCAGGAGACGGGTAGGAACTCTCCCGGCGTCGGTCCCGGTGAAAGCACTCGGAGACCGATGCCGGTGAGCGGGGAATATCAGTCTTCCATCTCTTTGAGCCAGGCCTTGAGGGCGCCGGTCATGGAAGGATTCTTGGCCGTAGGAGCCTCTATGTCGAGTCGCAGTCCGGCATCTTTCACGGCCTTGGCCGTGTGTGCTCCGAAGCAACCTATGTACACTCCCCTCTTGTCCTGATTGAAGTCGGGGAAATTCTTGGTGAGGCTGTGTATTCCGGTGGGAGAGAAGAATATGAGCACGTCGTAGTCGAAAGGCTCATCGGGGGTGAAGTCGTTGGTTACCGTGCGGTACATCACGGCTTTTGTGTAGTTCACCTTATGGGTGTCGAGCACAGCCACATCCTTCTGTGTCACGGAGCTTACCGGGAGCAGGTATTTTTCCTTGTTGTGCTTTGCGAGTGCTGCAAGGAGCTGGGCGTCGTCAAGCTTTCCGGTGAGGCCGAAGAAGATTTTGCGTTTGCGGTATACGATATACTTCTGGAGATAATTGGCCACTGACTCGGAGGTGCACATGTATTTCATGGTGTCGGGAATCTGTACCCGCGTCTCTTCGGCCAGGCGGAAGAAATTGTCGATTGCTGTCTTGGCTGTGAATATCACGCCTGTGAAGTCGGCAATGTTTATTTTCTGCTGCCGGAATTCCTTCACGGGCAGTTCCTCCACTTTGATAAAGGGGCGAAATACGATCTCTACGCCAAACTGCTCTGCAATGTCAAAGTAAGGAGACTTGCCTGATTCAGGCTTGGGCTGGGAGACTAAGATCTTCTTAATTTTCATCAGTAATATAATTATATCTTCAGTCGCCTATGCGCCTGACTTCCAGGCAGACACCGCAGTGTGGAGAGGAATGCGGCCGTGTCACGGGCGACATAAATGCGTGGCTGCAACACACGTGAAGACCACTGGAATGATTTCGACACTGCAAAGGTAGTACAAAAAACCGATATAACTCACTCTTTCAGCCGAAAAAATTCTATATCCCTTTATGGAGAAGAGCACTCTGGAGAGTGCATAGGCTCCGAGGGACGGGATGAGGAGCAGGGAGAGTCCGGAGGGGTAGAACATCCCTGTGAGAGCCAGGGGGAAGAGGATGAAGCAGAGGAGGCCTGTGGAAGCTGAGTATGAGCGCATCCAGCCGCGTGTGAGTTCGGGAGTGGAGAATATGCGTCCTATGGCCCAGCATATGCCGCGCCGGCACAGATAGAGGCCTGCGACAAGGGCGCAGCACACTCCGAGATTGAAGAGCATCTCCGGGCCGTGGAGCACGTCCGGCATGAAGTGGCATCCGGTGAATTGCCACAATATCACGCCTCCCGAGGCTATGGTGAGCAGGTTGAGCATGGTCATGAAGGTGGTCTCGCGCATCGTGTCGTCGAACATGGTCTTTCTTCCCGGCCCTTCGGTGAGCTCTCTGAGCAGCGAGCCGGTGAAGCGTATGTTGCCGTGGAATCTCCCGGCCACGAGCACGAAGAGTATGACCAGGGCGAGTATGACCCATGATGAGGCGCCGGTGTCATCCTGCACCGAAGTGCCGCGCGGGGTCTCGCTCCGTGGCCGCGTCATGATTATGTGCATGGAGGCGGGGTCGGGCAGAGTGTCGGCGGCGACATGGGCTATGGTGTCTGTTGCTTCGGGCATGTGCTTGTGTATTAGTTGATTACTTGATCCATCCGGCCTTGCGGTACCATTCCACAGCCTTGCGGCATCCCTGGCGCAGGTCTGTGCGCGGGGCGAAGCCGAAGTCGCGTGCGGCATCGGAGATGTCAGCGCTCCAGTTGCGCTGCTTCATGATTCGGTACTTGTCGGGATTGAGGGTCATGGGGCGGTTGCGCATGCGGCCTATGAGTCCCCCTGCGGCGCACACGGCCTTGAGCACCCACAGCGGGGCCTTGAGCGGGAGCACGAAGCGGCGGCCGAGGGCTTCGGCGGCCAGGGAGCGGAATTCCTTCTGCGTATAGGCTTTCGGCTCGGAGATGATATAGGTGCGGCTCGGAGGTGCTTTTTCCAAAGCGTCGGCCACCGCCACTGCAAGGTCTTCCACATAGATGAAGGTGAGCAGCTGCCTGCGCATCCCTACAGAGAAGTCCACTCCTCTCGCTATTGACTTGAACATGAGTAAGTAATCTCTTTCATGAGGCCCGTAAATACCGGTGCAGCGGAAGATTATGTAGGGCATTGGGCCGGAGGCCAGCAGCATCTCCGCCTTGAGTTTGGAGGCGCCGTAGCGGGTGTCGGGGTGAGGTATGTCGGCCGTCGAGAAGGGGGTGTAGCCCCTCTCGTCACCCTTGCCCATCACGGAGAGCGAACTCATGTAGAGGAAGCGTTCAGGAATCATGTCGGCTCCCTCCAGAGCCTCGGTGAAGTTGCGCAGAATGTCGTGGTTGACGTAGGAGAATTCTCTGAACGACAGGGCTTTAGTGGCACCGAGATTATATATTATGTAATCCCACTTCTCCCCCTCAGGCAGCGCCGAGCAGAGAGTGTGGCGCACGGATGCGGGGTCATCGAAGTCGAAAACTATAAATTTCAGGCGCTCATCATCGAGAAATACTCTCGACGTGGAGGCTCTCACGCCGGCCCACACCTGCCATCCGCGCCTGAGGCATTCCTTGGCAAGGAAGCCGCCGGTGAATCCTCCGGCACCTGCGATCAGTACTTTTTTCATAAGTCGGTTATTTCCACTGCCCAGGCATCGATGTTGCGCTTCTCTGTGGAGAAGTTGATGCCGGCGCGTATTATGCGACGTCCCAGGGCCTCGCTTTGGGCCTCATACTCACGGGCATGTATCTGGTCTACGGCCTCAAGGGCGCTTCTGTCGCGCTTCAGCTCAAAGATGTAGAGATACGACGTGGTCTTCAGGAGCAGGTCGATGCGTCCCAGGCGGCTGCGGTATTCGGCCTCTATGTCGGCGCCCGTGAGATTAATCAGAGCGAAGAGGGCACGCTCAAAGTCAAGCTCCACATCGAGCTTCATGCTGTAGGGATACTTGCCGAAGAGCACCATGAGCTCCTTTACAAACTCTCGCACCTTGCCCTGCTCCAGGCTGTCGATAAGCCTCAGTGCCGGCATTACTGAGCCATGGCCGGCGCGCCCGGCGAGTGGCTCATCGCGATAGTCATAATTGTCTCTCTCCCACTCGAAGCGGGCCGGGTCGCGGCGCAGCAGCGCGTCATCGGCCATGGGGTCGTAGCTGCTCACTATGTCGTAGGGCGTGATTGTGTCCACCGGCCTGTAGGGTTCAGGCAGATCCCACACCTTTATCCCCCTCTCACCCTTGCGAGTGGCCGCAGGCAGGCCGAATCGTGCGGCCAGGCTCTCTATGATCATGCGCGTGGCCCTCTGCTTGCCCTGGCGCGAATATCCTGCTATGTGGGGGGTGGCTATGAGGCTCAGGTCGAGCAGACGGCGGTCAATTTTGTCGGGCTCCCCCTCCCAGCAGTCGGTGATGAGCCTTACGTGTCCCCGGGAGGCACTCTCCACGAGGGCTTCCGTGTGGACTACCCCGCCCCGGGCGGCATTTATCAGAATAGCTCCCGGGCGCATGAGGGCGAGCTCCCTCTCCCCTATCAGATGGAAAGTCGCGTCCTCACCCGAGCGGGTGAGCGGAGTGTGCAGCGTCACCACGTCGCACTCCGGCAGCATCTCGGCCAGCGTCATGTAGCCCTCTCCTCCCCGACGCGCCTTGGGAGGATCGCAGAGGAGCACGCGTGCCCCGAGATGGCGCCCCCATTCGGCTACGATGGAGCCTACGTTGCCGTGCCCCACCACTCCTATGGTGATCCGGTGCGGATCCAGCCCGAGGTGCAGCAGACAGCTCCATACGTATTGGGCCACTCCTGGAGCATTGCACCCGGGCGAGTTGCGGGTCTCTATCCCTCGGGAGGCACACCACGGCAGGTCAAACTGATCCATGCCTATCGTGCCGCTGGCTATGAAGCTCACGGATGAGTCCTGCAGCAGCTGCGCGCCGCAGCGTGTGCGTGTGCGTATGAGCAGCGCCCCGGCATCTTTCACGCTCTCCGGCGTGAAGTCATCGGGATGTATATAGGAAATGTCGGCGTAAGGCTCAAGGCGGCCGCGCAGGAAGGGAATGTATTTGTCGGCTATTACTTTAATCATGGAGGCAATAGAGTATTATGTAGGTTGCGGCTATACAGGCCGGAAGCACCCATGCCCGCGGAGAGCGCGAGAGTTCGAAGGTGCGTGTCACCACCAGGCCCATACACATGTAGAGAGTGGCGAAATAGGCCGTGAAGTCGCAGCAGTCGAATAGCATCCAGGCTATGCATCCGCCTCCCAGCAGATTCACGAAGGAGAGACATGCGCGCATTTTCACTCCTGCCGAGAGTGTGTGCAGAGAGTTGTAGAGCACAAGCATCACGAAGATAAATGTCGTGACTCCGGCCGATATGATAGTCCACACGAACCGAGAGGGATCCCCCTCCAGATATGCTATCATGCGCGGCGCACTGAAGTTCAGCTCCCCGGGAGAGGCAATGCCGAGTCCGAGCACGATCCAGTAAGGGGTGACGAGTCCTATAAGCGAGGCCATGAACTCGCGCGGCCGCCCTACCCTGAGCAGCACCAGCCCGGCAAGAAACACGGGTGCGAGCATGAGGCATGCCTGCTGCACCATGCTGCCCCAGGAGAGCAGCGAGAAGAGAAGCAGGCATTGCGAGGTGGCGCGACGGCGGCCGTAAAGCCCGAAGAGCAAGCAGGTGCCCCACAGGGCCACTGCCGCCACTATGAGCCCGGGGCTGAGCGAGTCGCTCATGTCGGGCGTCGCGCCGCAGGCTATGAGGAATATTGCCGAGAAGATAGCTCCCGGCCCTGACAGGAAATTAAACGTCTTGTTAAGCAGCCACAGCGCTATGGCGCAGCCTGCGGCGAGCATCATGCCCAACAGGCACGAGAGAGCCGGATGCAGCCCCCAGCTCCCGGGCGCGGGCAGCAGTGTGCCGCCGCTTTCGGCTATGGCCGGTGGCCCGTCGTGAATCCCTGTCACCGACATGACTGCCCAGAGCACCACAGCGAGCAACATGCCGGGCGCTCCGGTGCAGGCTCGCATCATGACTGTGTTGTCGTTGCTTCTCACCACACCGCCTCTCTGAATGCGTTACACGAGATCCTTCGATATGTCGGAGCGGAAATACTTGCCCTCAAAGTCTACTCTTCCGGCCTCGGCGAGTGCTTTGGACGCGGCCTCGGCTATGGTGGAGCCATAGGCGGTGAGTGCCATCACGCGTCCGCCGGAGGTGAGCACCTCTCCCCCTTCGCCCGTCTGTGTGCCGGCATGGAAGCGGAGCACACCCTGGTCGGCAGGCAGAGTCATCACCTTTCCCTTCTCATAGGAGCCGGGATAGCCTGCCGATGTGAGCATCACGGTCACTGCGGCACGCTCATCCTCCACCACCTGCTTGATGCCGAGAGTCTCGTCGGCCACACCTTCAAGCAGGTCAATGAGGTCGCTTTTCAGGCGCGGCATCACCACCTCTGTCTCGGGGTCGCCCATGCGCACATTGTATTCTATCACCATGGGTTCTCCCTCCACGTTCATGAGGCCGAGGAATATGAATCCTTTATACTTGATTCCCTCTGCCCGGAGACCTTTCAGCGTGGGCTCCACGATGCGGGATGCCACCTTGTTCATGAATTCCTCATTGGCGAAGGGCACGGGGCTCACGGCGCCCATGCCTCCGGTGTTGGGGCCGGTATCGCCCTCTCCCACGCGCTTATAGTCCTTGGCCACGGGGAGCAGCTTGTAGTCCTCACCGTCGGTCACAACGAATACCGAGCACTCTATGCCTGACAGAAATTCCTCAATGACCACAGTGGCCGAGGCGCCGCCGAACATCCCTTCAAGCATGTCGGAGAGCGTGTCCTTGGCATCGGCCAGAGAGTCGAGTATAATCACCCCTTTGCCGGCAGCCAGTCCGTCGGCCTTGAGCACGTAAGGCGGGCGCAGGCTCTCAAGGAAATGATTGCCCTGCTCGAGGGTCTCTTCGGTTACGCTCATGAAGCGGGCCGTGGGGATGGCGTTGCGCACCATGAATTCCTTTGCATATTCCTTGCTTCCCTCCAGGCGTGCACCCTCCTTCACCGGGCCTATCACCTTCACCGGGGAGTCGGCGAAGAAGTCGGCAATTCCCTCCACGAGAGGGTTTTCCGGGCCTACGAGAATCATGTCGATATCATTGTTATCCACGAATTCCCTCACGGCTTCGAAGTCCATGGGGTCGAGAGACACGCGTGTGCCATAGGGCGCGGCATTGCCGGGAGCCACAAAGAGAGTGCCGAGACGCGGCGACTGCGAGAGTTTCCAGGCCATGGCGCACTCGCGTCCGCCAGAGCCGAGCAGTAATATGTTGACTATTTCTTTCATATCAGGTTAATCTGTGTAAGACATTGGTAATCAGTGATGTGAAGAGCTGATAGGGGAGCTCCGTGTCAAGATTTCTTCCATCCTTTGCGGGATCGCATCACCGGGCCTTTGTTGTCGGCGAAGCGCACTTCGTTAATCGCGTCGATGGCAGGCTGCTTTCCGCTCATCTTTGCCGGAGCCTCCTGCTCGCGGCGAGGCTTGTCATGGCGGGGTCTCTCATCGAAGAAGCGGCTCTTGCCTCCGTCCCGGCGGGATGGACGCTCATCCTTGCGGCGCTTGTCCTCGCGCCGGTCGGAGCGGAATTCGCCACGCTCATCCTTGCGGCGCTTGTCCTCGCGCCGGTCGGAGCGGAACTCACGGCGCTCATCCTTGCGGCGCTTGTCGGCCATATTCTTCTTTCCTCCAGAGAAGGAGCGCGTCTCGGCTTTCCACTCACTGTCGCTCAGATGCCTAACCTTGGGTTTTGACTCACGCGAGAAGTCATCGTTGCCCACACTGCCTCCGGCCGAGCGGAAAGATGCGTAGGAGCCATCGAAGAGCACATACTCGCGCAGCTCACACTCCAGCGAGCCATTGATTATGGGATATTTCACGCTTGCCTTGAGGCCTATCTCGCGGAAGTGCTCATCGCGATAGCCGAGTATCCAGGCGTGATAGCCCTGGAAATAATGCTTGAGCGTGAAGCCTATCTGCTTGTAAAGCCCCTCAAGGTCGCCGGGACGCAGACGCTCGCCATAGGGAGGATTGGTCACAAGAATTCCCTCCACAGGTGGCTCTGTCCATTCCTGCATAGGTTTGCACTCCACCGTCACGAATTCCTCGACGCCGGCGCTCTTTATATTCTTGCGGGTGATCTCCACAGCCTCGCGCGAGATATCGCCACCCCAGATGCGGCAGGTGGGAGTGCGCTCGGCGCTGTCGTCATTATACAGCTCCTCAAACATCTCCCGGTCGAAATCCGGCCATGTCTCAAAGGCGAAATTCTGTCGGAATATGCCGGGATTGATATTGGCCGCTATCAGGGCAGCCTCTATGAGGAAAGTTCCTGAGCCGCACATGGGGTCTACCAGGTCGGTCTCGCCGTTCCATCCGGTCTTCATGATTATACCGGCTGCCAGGGCTTCATTCAGCGGAGCCTCGGTCTGCACGGAGCGGTAGCCTCGGCGGGAGAGGGGTTCGCCCGAGGAATCGAGAGAAATGGTGACACGCTCGCCGAGGATGTGCACATTGAGCTGTACGTCGGCTCCCTTCAGGCGGATGGAAGGGCGTGAGCCATACTTGTCATTGAAGTAGTCGGCTATGCCGTCCTTCACCCTGTAGGTCACAAACTTGGAATGGGTGAATTCCGTGCTGTTCACCGTGGAGTCGATGGCAAACGTCTTCTCCGGAGAGAGATAGCTGTCCCAATCGAAGTCCCGCACGAAGTCATACAGCTCATCGGGGTCGGCAGCCGTGAACTTGGCTATGGGCTTGAGGATGCGCAGGGCAGTGCGGCAGCACAGGTTGGCCTTGTAGAGCAGGCGCATGTCGCCTCTGAAGCTCACCATGCGGCGTCCGGCCTGCACCTCTTCGGCGCCGAGAGCCGTCAGTTCTTCGCTTAATACTTCTTCAAGACCCTGGAAGGTCTTGGCCACCATTTCAAATTTTTCAGATTCCATGAGGGATCACTGTTTGTTTTTTTATAGCTTGTGAGATAGGAGAGTATATGGAGTTTTTTTTAGAAAACAATCTTATCGGATGAGGCCGGATCGCCCTGCGCCTCCTTTTGTCCGAGGTGTGGGCTCTTCTCGCTCTTCACACCCTGGCCAAGAGACCGAATGCGATCCTTGAGATGCAGGTCACGGTTATATGCCGGCGACTTGTCGAAGAGATATATCACCTCATCATCATCGAACTGCGAGGGCTTGAGCACGATATACTTTGCGCGGGCCATGGCCTGGTTATGCGCCGTCATCTTGTCCTTGCCATATTCCGAGGCTATCTTGTCTACAGTCTTGTCTTCGGCCACGGCCGCAGTCTTGCTCTCAGCCTGAGTGCCTCCGGAACGCTCGGCCCCGGGGAAGGTTATGACAGGCTTGCGAGAGTCGGAACTTTCGGATATGGTTATGTCGAAGCCCGAGGCGAGGATGGTCATCTTCACGCTCTCGCCCAGCGACTCATCGTAGCATGCACCCCACTTTATGCCTATGTTCTTGGAGAGATTGGCCGAGAACTGAGTGATCTCGTTCATCTCCTCCATGCTCACCACATTTTCGGCCTTGGGGTTGAAATAGAGATAGAAGAGCAGGCGGTTGGATGAATGAATGTCGGAGTTGCGGAGCAGGGGAGAGTGAAGGGCATCCTGTATGGCCTTTGTCACGCGGTGCTCACCCTCGCCGTGGCCGGTGGATATGATGGCTGTCGACGACTTCTCAAGCGTGGTCTTCACGTCGTTGAAGTCGGCGTTGATATATCCGCGCGTGTTGATTATCTCGGCTATGGAGCGGGCGGCGTTGGCCAGCGTGTCGTCGGCCTTCTCAAAGGCATTGAGCAGCGTAAGATCCTGATATACTTCCGTGAGTCGCTCATTGTTGACTATGAGCAGCGAGTCTACGTGCTTGCGCATCTCCTCGGCACCCTCGAGTGCCTTTATGATCTTTTTCTCCCCCTCAAAGAAGAAGGGTATGGTCACGATACCTATGGTGAGTATGCCCATCTCCTGAGCTACGCGGGCCACGACGGGAGCGGCGCCGGTACCGGTTCCGCCGCCCATGCCGGCAGTGATGAATACCATTCGTGTATTGTCGGATAGCTCACGCTTTATCTCCTCGGTGGAGGCTTCGGCGGCGGCCTTGCCAAGCTCGGGGTCATCGCCGGCTCCGAGACCGTGGGTGATGTCGGGGCCGAGGATTATGCGTGAAGGCACTTTCAGCTCCCTGAGGGCATGCATGTCGGTGTTGCACACCATGAAGGTCACATTCTCTATCCCCTGCTTGTAGAGATAGTTGGCAGCGTTGCCGCCGCCGCCGCCCACACCTATCACCTTGATGATGGGGGGAGTGCCGTCGGCCTCGTCACGAGAGTCGGGGATGAATATATGAGGGTCGGATATATGTTCTGAATCCATTGTATGGTCGGTTGTTAGAAGAGTTGAAAAGGAGTGGTAGAGGGGTTCATTCAAGTTCGGTGTCTTCGGGGTCGTTGTCCTCCACATTGTTGAACATTCCCGAGAGACCCTTCCACATGCGGTCGAGCAGACCCGGACGGTGTGACTGTTGTGGGCGCCGGCGTATTTTTTCGGATCTCTCCTCCTGCGGCTCCTGATAAGTGTAGTCGTCGGCCGGAAGTTCCTTCTTCACAGGCAGCTCAAGGCATTCGGGTGCATCGGAATCCGTGCCGGCGTGCATTATGCCGGCCACCTCGATGGACTCGTAGGTGGGGGCCTTGGTGTCTTCGATGGTCACGGAAGAGGGGAGTGAGCCTCGCCGCACGTGCAGGCTGCTCTGTCGCTGTAGCAGCTCTGTCATGCGGTTGAGATTGAAGCCGCCCCCTATGGTGATTATGCCTCCGGGCAGTTGCTGGTCGGAGATTCCGGCATAGGTTATCTGCTCTATGACATTGGCTATTATCTCTTCGGAACGTGCCACCACGAGGTTGGAGACGTCGGAGAGCTTGACGCCGTCGAGATTGAGGGTTGAGGGATTCTCGGAAGGTATCGCGTTGCCCGAGGTGGTCTTTATCTCCTCGGCGCGCTCCTCAAGCACGTTGAGCGATGTTATGTCGGCCGTGATAGTGCGTCCTCCCATGGGGAGCACGGCAAGATAGTGCAGCGCACCGTTGCGGTAGATGGTCACGGTAGTGGTCTCGGCGCCAAGGTCTACGAGCATGCAGCCGAGGCGCTTTTCCTCGGCTGAGAGAATGAGATCGGCCACAGCCAGAGGTGTCACCACCAGTCCGGCTATGGGAAGTCCCACCTTGTCGCGCACCACCCGCTCAAGATGCTTGCGCAGAATGGGGCGTGCGGCAATGAGCTGATATTGTGCTCTTATGGATGATCCGAAAGTGCCCACGGCGCTGCGGGTCTCCGTCTTGTTCACGAGATATGTGCGGGGCACGGCATCTATTATCTCCAGTGAGGAATCGATGTGAGAGAGGAGAGCGTCGCCGCGCAGACCGTCGAGTATCTCCTTTGTGATCTCGGTGTCTTCCGGCAGGTTGCGTGTGATCTCCCTGGGCACATTGCGCAGCGAGCGACCGGCGAGTCCCACATATGCCGAGGTGATCTTGCGCGGAGCCACGCCCGTGCGTTTCTCCAGGCGGGAGAGCAGGCGGGATATTATCGAGGCTGTCTCCTCCACGTTGTGTATCACGCCGTGACACACGCATTCCACCGTGTGCTCCTGCTCCACGGCTATTATGTAGAGATGGCCGTCGGGGGTGGTGCGTCCCACAGCCACGCTTATCTTGCTGCTGCCTATCTCGATGGCGGCTATATATTTTTCTTGATTCATAGGGAGGTGTAAGTGCTTGGGGAAGAGTCAGGGAGATGTTTATGGCGTGGGAGAGGTGTCGGCCATAGTCTGTCCGGTTGCGTTCAGCTCATCGGCGTCCGGCAGAGAGTCGGTAAACTCCGGGGCGTGTCTTACGGGAGTTTTGTCGGCCCGTGTGGCCACTATCTGTCCGCGATATTTCACCGATATGGTGTCGTAGGCGTTCCAGCCCTTGTGGGGCATCACCTTGCGGTAGAAGAGAGCCAGGGCGGCGGCTTTCTCAGGCAGGCGTGTGGTGTCTCCCAGGTTTATCACGTGTCCTGTGATGCGGGGTATGAGAATTATGTTGGAGGGCGACTTGAAGTCGATCATGGCCACCAGCGAGCGCAGCAGCGAGTCGCGCTGCACGTAGCGGGCCACAGGCAGAGCGAGTCGCGCCGGCATGCGGTCGGTGAAATTGCCGTGTATCACCGGCAGGTTCACGAAATATTCGGCATGGGCGTCGAGGCGTTTGCCCTCTTTGTTGATGTAGTAGGTGCCGGCCGGGGTGAAGACTCTGGCCTCGGGCACTATGGGCACCACGCGCACGAGCAGATAGCCGTCGGAGGTTATGACGCATTCGGCGCTCTCAAAGTTGTTTACCTGCCGGAGGCGCTTCTCAAGGGCCTCGGTGTCGATCGAAGAGAGAGGGATCCCCTTGGCGCGCGAAGGGAGGTCGCCCAGCTCTCTCTCCACTGCCTTGGGGGTGAGAAATGCAGGTACTCCGGGCCCCGGAGCCACCACTTCCACGCGGAGTCCCGCGCAGGGGCGGGCATGCACCTGCGCGGCCGCCCAGGCAGCCATGAAGGCTGCGTAGGCGAGCAGGGCTATGAGCAGAAGCCACTTGGTGAGTGTGCGTGGTATGGGCATCCTATTGATATTTATGGGTTTAAGGCCGGCAGCGCCGGGGGGATCCGCGCTGTCGGCTATCTCTGCTTGGCGAGCAGAATCTCTCTGATGTCGGGGAGAAGCACATTTATGTCGGCCGCTCCCAGCGTCATTAAGATTTCAAAGTTACTATTTTTTACCAAACTGAGCAAATCTTTTCGCTCGATTACTGAAATTTCGGCCGATTTCACATCCTTGGCTATTATCTCGGAGGTCACGCCCGGCAGCGGCAGCTCGCGGGCGGGGTAGATCTCGCAGAGCACTACACGGTCAGCGGCGGAAAGGGCTGTGGCAAATTCCGGGGCGAAGTCGCGTGTGCGTGTGTAGAGATGCGGCTGGAAGACCACAGTGAGCCGGCGCCCGGGCCAGAGCTTCTTCACGCCTCTGATGGAGGCCTCCACCTCGGCCGGCGAGTGGGCATAGTCATCGATGAGCACAGGGCCTTGGCCCGATGGATAGTCGCCGGGGCGCAGCCAGGTCTCGAAGCGGCGTTTCGGCCCCATGAATGTGTTCAGTCCTTCGCGCACTTCCTGCTCTGTGGCTCCGGCCAACAGGGCGGCGGCTCCGGCGGCCACGGCGTTGTCTACATTGATTTCCACCGGGACGCCGAGAGAGATGTCGGCTATCGTGCAGCAGGGGGTCACGAGGTCGAAGATGAGTTCCCCCTCGATGCTGCGCACGCGGGTGGCGTGGCAGTCAGCCGAGTCATCGTGGGCGGAGTAGGTGAGTGTGCGCACATCAGGGCCTGTGCGCGGATGCAGCTTCAGCCCCGAGTGCAGCAGCAGTGTGCCCCCGGGACGTATGAGAGAGGTGAAGTGGGCAAATCCCTCAAGATAGCCCTGCTCATCGCCGTAGATGTCGAGGTGGTCGGGGTCGACGCTGGTCACTATGGCTATTCTGGGGGTGAGGTGGTGGAAGGATCGGTCGTATTCATCTGCCTCCACTACAGATACCTGCGAGTGGGGGGATAGCAGGAGATTCGTGTCGTAGTTGCGCAGTATTCCTCCCAGAAACGCGTTGCAGCCCACATGGCCGGAGTAGAGGATGTGGGCCACCATCGACGATGTCGTGGTCTTTCCGTGGGAGCCTGCCACGCATATTGCGTCGGAATGGCCGGTGATGCGCCCCAGCAGAGCCGCGCGCTTGATGATGTTGAATCCGTGGATCCGGAAGTGGGAGAGTATGCGGTTGTCGGCCGGCACGGCGGGGGTGTACACCACCAGGCATTGCTTCGGGTCGGTGAAAGGAGCGGGGATAAGCGAAGGGTCGTCGGTATAGGTCACGTCGGCCCCTTCGGCCTCAAGAGAGTGGGTGAGGTCGGAGGGAGTGCGGTCGTAGCCGGCCACTTGCGCTCCGCGCTGCATGTAGTAGCGGGCGAGGTTGGCCATGCCTATGCCCCCTATTCCTATGAAATATACTGTATTCTCCATGCTTCTCTATAGTTTAATCATGGCATCTATTCTGTCGCATATTGCCGAGGCGCTGCCGGGGAGTGCCATTTTCTTGATTTCGGCGCTCATTCGGCGCAGTACTTCGGGATTATTGAGAGTGTCGATGCAGGTGGAGGGGAGAGTGAGACGTGCGTTGGCGTCGGGTATCAGTATGGCCGCGCCACGGGTGGAGAGGGCGCGTGCATTGTGGGTCTGGTGGTCTTCGGCCACGTTGGGAGAGGGTATGAGGATGCTTGGCTTTCCGAGGAGTTCCAGCTCGCTGATGGATCCGGCACCGGCACGGCTCACCACGAGAGAGGCGGCAGTGTAGGCGGCGGCCATGTCGGCTATGAAGGGGGTGACCACCACACCCTTCAGCCCCTTGGCTGCGGCGCGGGCATGGTCGGCTCCGGTCTTTCCCGTCTGCCATATGAGCTGTATGCCTGCCTCTGCGAATCTCTGCAGCGCACCCTCTATGCTCTCGTTGATGGTGCGGGCTCCGAGCGAGCCTCCCACAACGAGCAGGGTGGGACGCTCCGGGTCGAGTCCGAACGTGCGCCGGGCCTCGCCGGGCGAGAGTCGGCATTCAAGCAGGGTGGGGCGCACCGGATTGCCCGTGAGAATAATCTTGTCGGCAGGGAAATACCGCTCCATGTTCTCATAGGCCACGCATATGGCTCCGGCCCTCTTGGCGAGCAGCTTATTTGTCACTCCGGCATAGCTGTTCTGCTCCTGAAGCAGAGTGGGGATGCGCATGCGCTGAGCGGCCTTGAGAGTGGGCCCGGAGGCGTATCCTCCCACGCCTATCACGGCATCGGGCTTGAAATCGCGTATTATGCGCCGGGCCTTGACCAGCGAGCGGCGCAGCTTCAGGAGCACAGAGAAATTGCGGAGCAGGTGCCGGCGGTCGAATCCGGCCACGGGCAGCCCCTCGATGCGGAATCCTGCGGCGGGCACTTTTTCCATCTCCATGCGTCCGGCGGCGCCTACGAAGAGAATCTCGCAGGCCGGGTGGCGGCGTTTAAGCTCGGTGGCTATGGATAGGGCGGGGAAGATGTGGCCGCCTGTTCCGCCGCCGCTTATTATGAATCTCGGGTTATTCATCATTCTTCAGGGAGAGAGGCATATGTGAGTTGAGTGGGGTTGATAGAACTGTCATCGCTGTCGGCCAGGGCCTCCTTTATGGCCTGGTTCTTGTCGGCCGAGCGGCGCTGCTGCACTGCGAATTTACTCACGGAGAGCATCATGCCCATTGCCGAGCTCATCACGAGGATGGATGTGCCCCCTTTGCTTATGAATGGGAGCGGCTGGCCCGACACAGGCATGAGGCCCGTGACTATAAACATGTGGATGAGCGCCTGTGTCACGATGAGCGTGGCGCATCCGGTGATGAGCAATGCCGGGAAGGCCTTTGTGCACTTTGTGGCTATGATGCCTGCGCGGGCAAGCAGGCAGAGGTAGAGGATGAGCAGGATCACGCCTCCCACGAAGCCTGTGTCTTCCACTATGATAGAGAAGATATAGTCGGAGAAAGCCAGCGGAAGGCGGGCGCTTTCACGGGAGTTGCCCGGCGCGTTGCCGAAGAGGCCGCCATGGGCCTGGGCTATCTTGGAGAAGATCACCTGGCGGTTTTCATCGGTGATGGAGTCTTCGGGATCCACACCTTCCAGGAATGCGGCTACGCGCCCTTTGTGGGTGCCTGTGCGGTCGACGTTGTCGGTATCTTCGCCTATTACCACCGACGATGCCGTGCCGCCGTTGTCATCATTGTCATCGGAGCTGTATTTCACTATGTACACACACATGCCCACGCAGGCCGCGCACACGCCGAGGATGAGGAGCTTGCGCCACTGAGTGCCTCCGATCACAAACATGGCCGAGCCCACCGAGCCGAGCAGCAGCGTATTGGTGAGGCCGTTGCGGAAGAGGAGACCGGCGAAGAGGCCGATCACCATTACCGAGATGACTATGCCGTAGTTGGTTATGCCGTGTCGCATCTGGTGCTTGGCCATGATCTTGGCGAGCACGAGCACTACGGCGAGCTTGGCTATCTCAGGGGGCTGGATGGTGAATCCGGCCACGCGTATGGCGCGTATGGCTCCGTTGATGTTGACACCGAAGTAATTGGAGTATATCACGAGAGCCACGGCACCCCACATGATGAACCATGCGCACTTGCGGTAGAACTTGTAGTGGATGTTCTGCATCACGAGCACGAGGCCGAGGCCGAGTATGAGGAATGTGGCGTGGGAGATGAGCGGGCGATACACGTTGTCGCTCTTCACCTCGGTGGATGATGCGCTGTAAAGCTCTATGACCGAGAAGATGAGCAGGAGTATGTATATGCCCCAGAGGTAGCCGTCGGCCCGGAGCCTATTCCTGAGATGAGGGGCGGCTTCGGGAGCAGGCGTGGAGTCGGAGGCGGGTATTCCGTCGACGGTGCGGTTAAGGCGTATGCCGGGCATTGTTCAGGCTTGATTATGGTGAGACTCCATGAGATCGAGGACGGCGGCGCGGAAGCGGTCGCCTCGGTCGATGTAGGACTTGAAGAGGTCGAAAGAAGCGCAGCAGGGCGAGAGCAGCACCGTGTCGCCCGGGCGGGCGGCCTTGCGACAGGCCTGCAGGGCGTCGGCCAGAGAGTGGGTGTCGTCGGCCGAGAAGCCGTGGTCGCGGCAGAAGCGCATGATCTTCTCATTGTCGGCTCCCATGGCCACTACGTGAGTCACCTTGCGGCGCATGAAGTCGAGAATATCGGTATAGTCGTTACCCTTGTCGGTGCCTCCGAGTATGAGCACCGTGGGGCGGGTCATGCTCTCCAGGGCATAGTAGGTGGATGCCACATTTGTGGCCTTGGAGTCGTTGATGTATTCCACTCCGTCGATCTCGGCCACGTGTTCAAGGCGGTGGGGCACGGCCTTGAATGAGGCCAGAGCCTTGCGTATCACCTCAGGAGCTATGCCGAGGCGGGTGGCCGCGATGGAGGCTGCCATGGAGTTGTAGATGTTATGCAGGCCCTTTATGGCTATGTCTTCGCGCGGCATGCTCCAGGCTCCCTGCGGGGTGGAGATGTGCATGACGTCTCCCTCGAGCCAGGCGGCGCTCGAAGGGGTGCGCCTCACTCCGAACGGAAGAGGAGTGGCTTCGGAGCGTGTGCGTGTCATGGCGGCGGCCGTCTCGGGGTCTTCCTGCCAGTAGATGAAGCAGTCGGAGGGGGTCTGGTTGCGAGTTATGCGCATCTTGGCGTCGGCATAGAGCTCCATGGAGTGCTCGTAGCGGTCGAGGTGGTCGGGGGTTATGTTGAGCAGGATGGCTGTGTCGGCGTGGAAGTCATACATGTTGTCGAGCTGGAAAGAGCTGAGTTCCACTACGTAGACCTCATGAGGGTCGGTGGCCACCTGCAGAGCCAGCGACATGCCTATATTGCCGGCCATAGAGGCGTCGATGCCGGCGCAGCAGAGGATGTGGTGGAGCAGGGTGGTGGTGGTGGTCTTGCCGTTGGATCCGGTTATGCAGAGCATGCGCGAGGAAGTGTAGCGCGCGGCAAACTCTATTTCGGATATCACGGGAATCCCCTTTTCCCGGGCCTTGACTATGATGGGAGCCGAGAGGGGTATGCCGGGGCTTTTGACTATGGTTGAGGCAGAGAGCACTTCGGCTTCTGTGTGAGGATGTCCCTGTTCGAAGGGGATACCTTCAGCTTCGAGCATGCGGGTGTATTCGGGTTTGAGGAGTCCGGTGTCGGAGAGGAATACGCTGAAGCCTTTGCGCGCTGCCAGTACAGCAGCTCCGGCTCCGCTCTCTCCGCCTCCCAGGATTACTATCTTGTCCATGAGGTCAACGTACTTTGAGGGTTATGAATGTGATGGTGGCCAGAAGCAGAGCCACGATCCAGAACCGGGTCACTATCTTCGGCTCAGGGATGGGGTTCTTGGGGAAATTGAGCAGGGCCTTTATGGAGGTGTCGCCCGCCTTCTGGAAATGGTGGTGCAGGGGCGTCATCTTGAATATGCGCCGTCCCTGGCCGTATTTTCGCTTGGTGAGCTTGAAGTATCCCACCTGAAGAATCACGGAGAGGTCTTCAAGGAAGAAGGTGAGGCAGAGCACGGGGATGAGTAGCTCCTTGCGTATGAGTATTGCGAAGACGGCCAGGATGCCTCCGAGAGTGAGGGATCCGGTGTCGCCCATGAATACCTGTGCCGGATAGGCGTTATACCAAAGGAAGCCCACCAGGGCGCCCATGAATGCTCCGGCATATACGACCAGCTCCGAGGAGCCTGGTATGTACATGATATTCAGGTAGGAAGAATATATCACGTTGCCGCCAAGATAGGCCATGATGGCGAGAGCCAGGCCTATTATGGCCGATGTTCCGGCAGCCAGTCCGTCCAGTCCGTCGGTGAGATTGGCGCCGTTGCTCACTGCCGTCACCACGAGGATCGTGACGAAGACGAAGACAAGCCATCCGGCCGTCTTGGCCGCTTCTTTGTCGGAGAGCCAGGAAGAGAGCCACTCGTAGTTGAAGTTATTGTTCTTAACGAATGGGATGGTGGTCTGCGGAGTCTTCTCCACCGTACCCTGGTGTATCACCTCGATTGAAGCGGAGTCCTGACGCACCACTTCCTGATTCTCGCTCATCACTATGGCCGGCGAGAGCCACATTGTGACGCCCACTATTAGGCCGAGGCCCACCTGCCCTGTGATCTTGTACTTTCCTTTCAGGCCCTCCTTGTTGTGATACTTGAGTTTGCGGTAGTCATCGAGGAAGCCTATTGTGCCCATCCACACAGTGGCTATGAGCATGAGAATCATGTAGACGTTTCCGAGGTTTCCGAGCAGCAGACATGGCACGAGGATGGAGAGGATTATTATGACTCCGCCCATGGTGGGGGTGCCCTTTTTACTCATCTGTCCCTCAAGACCCAGGTCGCGCACGATCTCGCCTACCTGGCGCAGCTGCAGAGCGTTGATGATCTTGCGGCCTGCTATGAGCGCTATGAGCAGCGAGAGGGCGAAGGCCATGCCGGTGCGGAATGTGATGTAGCCCATGAGGCCGGAGCCGGGTATGTCAAACGCGGGAGCGCGGAATAATTCGTAGAGCATATGGCAATCAGTGTATTATAGGTCGGACTTCTTCATTTCGCGGAAATATTCCAGGAGCACCTCGCGGTCATCGAAATGATGTCTCACTCCGTTGACTTCCTGATAGGTCTCATGTCCCTTTCCTGCCACGAGCACCACAGTGTGGGGAGAGGCAAGGGCGCAGGCCGTGCGTATGGCCTCGCGGCGGTCGGTGATGCAGAGCGAGGAGGGGAGATGTTCCGGGAGCAGTCCGGCCTTCATGTCGGCTATTATGGCTTCGGGCAATTCGGTGCGGGGATTGTCGGAGGTGAGGATGAGGCGGTCGGAGCGAGAGGCAGCCTCGCGGGCCATCATGGGACGCTTGCCGTGGTCACGGTCGCCGCCGCATCCCACCACGGTTATTATCTCGCCGGCGGAGCCGACAATGTCGCGTATGGTGGAGAGGACGTTGACCAGTGCGTCGGGCGTGTGGGCATAGTCCACGATTGCCGTGAATCCCGACGGGGAGTGCATGGTCTGGAAGCGTCCTGCCACGGGCACGAGTCGGCTCATGCCGGGGAGCACCTGCTCCTCGGGGAAGCCGGAGAGGATGGATGCTCCGTAGACGGCCGTGAGGTTATAGGCGTTGAAGCGGCCAGTGAACATCACTTCCACTTCCTTGCCGTTGAGAGAGAGCAGAGTGCCGTCGAGCCTCTGTTCCAGCACTTTGCAGTGGAAGTCGGCCTCGGTGCGCAGCGAGTAGGTATACTTGCGGGCACGTGTGTTCTGGAGCATGTAGGCTCCGGCCTTGTCGTCGGCGTTGACAAGAGCGAAGGCCTCGGAGGGGAGTGCGTCGAAGAAGAGTTTCTTGGCGTTCATGTAATTCTGCACCGTGCCGTGGTAGTCGAGATGGTCGCGGGTGAGGTTGCTGAAAATTCCTCCCTTGAACCGGAGTCCGGCTATGCGCTTCTGCGAGCAGGCGTGGCTGCTCACCTCCATGAAGGCGTAGTCGCAGCCGGCCTCCACCATGCGGGCGAGAAGGGAATTGAGAGTGAGGGGATCGGGAGTGGTGTGGGTAGTGGGTATGGCTTCGCCGTCCACGTAGTTGCACACGGTGCTCAGCAGGCCGGCGCGATAGCCGAGGTTGCGTGCCATCTCATAGAGCAGGGTGGCGGTGGTGGTCTTGCCGTTGGTGCCTGTCACACCCACCAGTGAGAGGGAGGAGGAGGGGTGTCCGTACCAGGCGGAGGCGAGGCGGCCGAGAGCCTCGGCGCTGTCGGCCACGCGTATGTAGGTCACGCCGGTGCGTATGGCGGGCGGAAGCTCTTCACACACTATGGCTCCCACATTGTTGCTGGCCACGACAGGGATGTATTTGTGACCGTCGGTGTTCACGCCGCGCACGGCTACGAACATGCCTTGCTTCTGCACCTTGCGGGAGTCAGCCTCAAGTGAATGTATGTTTTTGTCGGTGTCGCCGATCACTTCGAGGGCACCTATCTCTTTGATAAGATTAGAGAGCTTGTGTATCATCGTGTTAAAAAAATACTGTTGTAATCAGGTTATTTCCATGAGAGAGAGAGACTTACCGGGGTGCCCTTGCGGGCCGGGGTGCCGGCTGCCGGGGTGATTCCGCGCACATATCCCGTTCCCTTCACGGCCGCCACATTGTAGCCTGCCTTTTCAAGCATGGCTATGGCCGATGGGAGGTCGAAGCCTGTGGGGTCGGGGATGAATCCGGGTGTCACGGCAGCGTTGCTCTTGTGCTTTCGCGCTCCCTTGAGGCCGAGCTTCTTCACTATGGAGGAAATTGGGGCTATGGTGGATGCGCAGAGGCGGGCGGGAGCCGGAGAAGCCTCGTGGCTGTAAGGCGCGGGGTCGGAGAGCATTCCACGGGCATATAGCTTGAGGGCTACATTGAGCAGGACGCGACCTGAGCCACGGGCGGCCGAGGTGCTGCCTGCCGGGGCCGTCATGAGCACCATGCAGGAGTAGCGCGGTTCTTCGTAGGGGTAGAAGCCTGCAAACGCGAAGCGGCGCTTGGAGTGGTCGTAGGCATGAGTGTGCTCAAAATCGTAGGGAATGGCCGTGCCGGTCTTGCCGCATATCTTCACGCGGTCATCCTGAAGGGCGCGTGCGGTGCCGCGCTTGTCCCACACTACGTCGTAGAGACATTCCTTCACCTTTCGGGCCGTGGCCTCGGAGCAGAGCGGGTCGCGTATGTAGCTTATTTTCAGAATAGAATCACGGCCGTTCTCATCCCGCAGGGCCCTCACGAGGTGCGGGCGCACATAGCGTCCGCCATTTGCTATGGCATTGTAATAGGCCAGGGTGTAGAGCGGAGGCACCTCAGTGTTGTAGCCGTAAGCCTGTCGGGCGAGGTCGAGGTGGCGGGCCGTCATGGTGATTGGGGCGCCGGTGCGCGGATGGCGGTCGTGGAGCACGGGCACATTGGGCGTGCGCTCGCCGCCTATGCCTGAGCGTATGGGGTCGAAGAATCCCAGAGAGGCAAGGCGCTCCCTGTATTTCTCGGGATGATCGGCGTAGCCGCGGAATATCACGCGGGCTATGCCCGTGTTGGAACTTGTGGCAATGATCTGGCGCATGGTCTTGCGTCCACCTCCGGCATGGTCGGAGGTGCGCATGAAGGGGGAGCAGTCTTCAGTGTCGGTATTGTTTTTCACCAGTCCGTCTTCAAATGCCACCATGAGCGCTATTGGCTTCATCACGGATCCGGGTTCGAATGGGAGCACTGCGCGGTTCATGGCCTCTTCATATTTGCCTGTAGTCTTGTTTCGTTCCACATTGCTTATGGCCTTGATCTCGCCTGTGGCCACTTCCATTATTATCGCGGTGCCCCAGTCGGCCTTCACGGAGTCGCACATGGCCAGGAGCTCTTCCTCGAGAATGTCCTGGATGTCTATATCGATAGTGGATAGGATGTCGAATCCGCGCACGGCGGGGATGTCCACCCAATTGGCGAAGCCATTGTTCATGGCCACTTTCTTGGCGCGCCCCACCTTGCCGTAGAGCAGGGAGTCGAGCGCTTTCTCAAGGCCTGCGTAGCCGGTGATGCGTCCGGAGCTGTCTTCATACACGCGTCCTATGCTCAGGCGAGCCATGTCGCCGAAGGGGTATATGCGCACCACGTGCTCTTCCTTATAGACGGGGCAGCTGCGTCCACCCCCTTTTATGTCTTTGAAGAAAGGCCAGTGGCGTATTCGCTCAAAGTCGCTGAGAGTGAGCTTTATGCCTACCTTGGCTGTGCGTCGCCGGCGGTCGTTGGGCAGTGTGAATTCCTTCTTCATGAGTGTGTGCCAGGAATAGCGCTGCATGGAGTCAGGATGTTCGAAGATGTGAGGGTTGCGCGGATAGAAGGTGTCGAGCGAGTCGGCCAGGGAGTCGAGCGCGGCCCATTGTGGGCGCTTTAGGCGGCGGGAGGCAAATCGGGGATGGCGCATGTCGATGCGCACGTCATAGAGAGTCTGGTTGCAGGCCAGGATGTTGCCGTTGGAGGCCAGGATGTTGCCGCGCTCCGGGAATATGGGCACAGTCTTCTTCATGTCCTTCTCGGCACGCGCTTCCCATGCTCCGGCCTCCACTAAGGTTGTGAAGGAGAGCTTGCATATCACGGCTATGGCGCCGAACAGGAACATGAGCACGATACATCCGTAGCGGGCCATGATGTGCTGGCGGTTGTTGAGCTTCTTTTTCTTTTGATTGGCTGCCATGTGTGGGGGGGTGGGAGATGAGTTATTCTGAGAGGACGTAGGGAGGTTGTTCCTGATAGTCGAGGTTAATGTTGTGGGAGCGTAGCAGATGCCTCATTTCGTTTTCGCGTATGAGGCTCATGTAGCTGGCCTTCTGCGCCACGAGCTCGCTCTCGGCTGTGGCCAGGGCATGCTCCAGTCGCTTGATCTGCAAGCGTTTGTCCTGATTGGAGTATCGCTGTCCGATTAGGGCGAGAACCACGACCACGGCTATGAGGATGAGCCATGCGTGGCGACGGAAGAAGTCGAGGGAGACGGGGCGGCCTTCGCGCAGCACGTTGATCACGTGTCTGTTGGAGGTCTTGCCTTTGCTCCTGGATGCTTTCTTTCTCGGTCTGGTTTTATTATTGATGGTAGCCAATGTGTGCTGAATTATGGGGGTGAATGAGTAAGTGAAGTAGAGAGAAGCGTCTTCAGGGAAGCATCTCTGCCACCCGGAGCTTGGCGCTGCGGGAGCGCGGATTTCTCTGGATCTCCTCGGGAGAGGGGGATACGGGCTGGCGGGTGATGAGTCGCCAGGGGGTGTCGGCGTGTCCGAAGAAGTCTTTCTCTATATTTCCCTCTATGTTTCCGCTGCGCATGAAGTTTTTCACCATGCGGTCTTCAAGGGAATGATATGTGAGGATTACGAGGCGTCCGCCCGGCTTGAGGATTTTCAGGGTGGAGAGGAGGAATTGCTCGAGGGCCTGCATCTCGGAGTTGACCTCGATGCGCAGGGCCTGAAATACTTGTGCCAGCTCGGCCTTCTCTCGTCGCGGATTGATTGCGCCTTTGAGCGAATCGAGCAGGTCGCCTGTGGATTCTATAGGAGCCTTGGCGCGTGCTCGGAGTATGGCTCCCACTATTGGGCCGGGCTTGCGCAGGTCTCCCCAGAGGCGAAGCACACGAGCCAGGTCATGGTCGGAATAAGTGTTGATCACCTGAGCTGCCGTGAGCGCAGCGCTTCGGTTCATGCGCATGTCAAGAGGCGCGTCGGCGCGGAAGGAGAAACCGCGTGAGGCCTCGTCGAAGTGATGAAAGGAGACACCGAGGTCGGCTATTATGCCGTCTACACTCTCCACGCCGTAGAAGCGCATGAAGTTGGAAAGAAACCGGAAGTTGGATCTCACGAAGGTGAACCTCTCATCGGGCAGGGCATTGTCCAAGGCGTCTATATCCTGGTCAAACCCATAGAGATGTCCCTGAGGGCCAAGGTGTTGCATTATGGCGCGCGAATGTCCGCCACCGCCGAATGTGGCATCTACATATATGCCATTCTCATGTATGTCGAGAGCTTCGATGCACTCATTGAGCAGTGCAGGTATGTGGTAAACGGTGTCGGCCATGGATGCTTTTTAAATTTGGGGCTGTAAAGTTAGTCAAAATTGTAAAGAGTAGGCACATCTGAATTCGCCTTTTTTCATTTTTCAGTCAAAAAAATTTCCATTCGGGCGCGTTATTTTGCTACACGTAGGTAAATCTCCATCACGCGCGAAGCGATCTCGGCATTGTCGAATCGGGCGGCATGTCGTCGCCCCTTCTCTATGCGGGAGATTACGCCCGGATCTCCGGAGAGGATGGAGTCGATAGCGCGGGCCATGGCGCGCGGGTCGCGGGGGTTCACGTAGATTGCTGCCTCACCTCCGGCCTCTTCCAGGCATGATCCTGTGGCGGCTATGCATGGCGTGCCGCAGGTTATGGCTTCAAGCACGGGTATGCCGAAGCCCTCGTAGTGTGAGGGATAGAGGGCGGCGGTGGCGAGCCTGTAGAGCAGAGGCAGATGGGGAAATGGCACGTCGTGGAGCACACGAAGTCGCCCTCTCACTCCAAGGGTTGATGCAAGTTCCTCTATCTCACGAAGATAAGGAGTGGCGCGCCCTATCAGTATCAGAGGCAGGTCGGAGTTGACGGAGCTCAGCGCCCTCACGCTGAGCTCGGCATTCTTGCGCCTCTCGATGCTTCCCACCTGCAGGAGGAAGCGCTCGGGCAGGTCGTAGGTCTTTCTTGCTTCGGCCAGAGAGCGGGGGGAGGGTTCGGAGTGGAAAATATTGTCGCATCCTTGGTAAATCACCGATATTTTCTGCTCCGGAATGTGATAGAAATGCATTATGTCGCGCTTCGTGCATTCGCTTATGGCAATTATGTGGGAGGCGGCGCGGCAGGAAGCTCCGTATTTGAAGTCGTAGAGCAGCCTGTCGGGGAGCCGGTAGCATTCGGGCATTGTGCGGTAGATCACGTCGTGCATGGTGAGCACCGAGGGAATGCCTGATCGAGAGATGTTGAGAGGAAGTTCATTGGATAAGCCGTGGAAAATGGAGACCCTGTCGGCTTTGAGAGCGGCGGGTATGCCGAAAGTGCGCCACATGCTTCGGCCCAGCGGCGTTTCTCCCTTGAGGGGAAAGCGCATGGAGACGTTGGGCATGGAGAGAATATGGTCGAGGCGTGGATTCTTGCGGGGGGAGGGGGCATAGACGGAGAGCGAGTGGGATGGAAACTCGCGTGCCACCGACTCGATGATGAGCCGGGAATAATTGCCGAGGCCGGTGAGGTTCTGCACGGCGCGTTTGCCGTCGTAAGCTATGATCATTGTAATCAGAAAGTCAAAAGAAGTAGTTTGCCTGAGGATGCAGTTTTGCCTGAACTCACATGTTATGCAAAATTAATACTTTTAGCCGATGCGGCAAAATTACCTCTATCTCCTCTCAGGAGGGAGGTGATTTTTAATCGCGCCAGAGTGAAATATTTGCCTGCGGGTGTGGGGATAATTCGCATATTCGATTCTCAGAGAGTTAAAGCAGGGTGTTTTTATATGTATTAAGGTGTGTATCAGTGTTTTGACGGTCGATTTTATTTGTTGGGGATTTTGATCCATTTAGAGGGGCGAGTTTTTTTAGGCATGGCATATACCCGGATTCTTGAAACTTTTATTATATTTGCAAGTTTTAATAAGGAAATTATCAAATATCGCCCAATGATAGAATTTCAGACTTATGATGTGTCTATGCCCGAACTCGATTTCGCTCTCTTGCGTGAGTGGATAGAGCGGGTGTGCTCCGCGCACGACCGTGTGGCGGGCGACATCAATTACCAGTTCTGCTCCGATGAGCATATTCTTGAAGTTAACCGTCAGTTTCTTAATCATGATTACTACACGGATATTATCACGTTTGATTATTCAAGAGGAAGACACGTCTCAGGCGACATGGTGATTTCCCTGGAGACCGTAGCCTCCAATGCTGAGGAAGTAGGGGAGGGGTATGGCCGAGAGTTGCACCGTGTGATAATTCATGGAGTGCTCCACCTGTGTGGCATTGACGACAAAGGCCCCGGTGAGCGTGAAATCATGGAGCGTCATGAGGATGAGGCTCTTGATATGCTTGAATCTCTAAGAGTGTGATTAAAATCTGAGCCTAATTAACCGGGCACAGAGTCCGCGCTATGCTCTCTCTCTTAGTAACCGCTGAAATTATATAAAGATAACTGTCTGTGATATAATGATCTAAATCCGGACACACACTACAAAACAGACTCTAAATGAGATATGACTTTGATGTAATCGTGATAGGTGGAGGGCATGCCGGCTGCGAGGCAGCTCATGCCTCTGCCAGCCTCGGAGTGTCGACGCTTCTGATTACGTCTGATATGAATCGCATAGCCCAGATGTCATGCAATCCTGCCGTGGGTGGTATAGCTAAAGGTCAGATAGTCAGAGAGATAGATGCTCTTGGCGGAATGATGGGCATAGTCACCGACCGCACGGCCATACAATTCCGCATGCTCAATCGCTCCAAGGGGCCGGCCGTGTGGAGCCCGCGTGCCCAGAGCGACCGCACGCGCTTCACCGATGAGTGGCGCAGAGTGCTCGACTCCACTCCCGGGCTTGATATGTTTCAGGATACTGTGACATCACTTATTTTCGATGAAAAGGGCGGAATAAGCGGCGTGAGCACAGCCCTCGGATGCACATTCCGTGCCTCAAGAGTGATACTCACGGCCGGAACATTTCTCAATGGAGAGATGCACTTCGGCCCAACCCGTATTCCCGGCGGACGCATCGCGGAGCCTGCCTCATATGGACTCACAGAGCAGCTCAGAGAGCGTGGCCTCTCGGTGCAAAGGATGAAGACCGGCACCCCCGTGCGCATCGATGGCCGTTCTGTAGATTTCTCACTCACTCAGCCTCAGAGCGGAGATGACGTCGTGAATGAGCATGACGGCACCCTGCAGCGGGATTTCCATAAATTCTCGTTTCTGCCTGAAGTGCATCGCGTGCTCGCTCCGCGCCAATGTCATATCCTCCACACTAATGCGGAGTCTCATAGAATTCTGCATGATAATCTCGACAAATCACCACTCTATAACGGCCAGATAGACAGCATAGGGCCGCGCTATTGTCCCTCCATAGAGACCAAAATCGTGACATTCTCCGACAAGGAAAGTCATCAGCTTTTCCTTGAGCCGGAAGGGGAGTCCACACAGGAATTCTATCTCAACGGTTTTTCTTCATCTCTTCCTATGGATGTGCAGGTGGAGTCGTTGCAGCTCATACCGGCATTGAGAAATGTGCAGATTTACCGTCCGGGTTATGCCATAGAATATGATTTCTTCGACCCTACGCAACTGCGTCACACGCTTGAATCCCGCCTCGTGCCGGGACTGTATCTTGCCGGACAGGTCAACGGCACCACCGGCTATGAAGAGGCGGCAGGCCAGGGACTCATGGCAGGAATCAACGCCGCAAGGGGAGCAAGAGGGGAGACCCCTGTGATACTCGCCCGCGATGAGGCATATATAGGAGTTCTCATAGATGATCTCGTGATAAAGGGAGTGGATGAGCCTTACCGCATGTTCACCTCCCGTGCCGAATACCGCATTCTGCTCAGGCAGGATGATGCCGACATGCGCCTCACACCTATAGGCCATGACATAGGCCTTGCCGATGACCACCGCTACGAAGTCATGACCTTCAAGCGCCGCCGCCGCGATGAACTTATCGAATTCTGCCGCACACAGAAAGCGGCACCGGCCGATGTCAACGCACTTCTTGGGTCGATAGGCAGTGCCGTAGTGAAGGGGAGTGTGCGCATAATCGATCTTATAGTAAGGCCCGGGGTGGGCATGGAAATGCTTGCAGAAGCGTATGAGCCTCTTAAAAACCAGATGAATTCTCTTGCTGAAGAGACTCCTGCTCTGGCCCGGGAGATAATAGAGGCAGCCGAGATACTCATAAAATATGAAGGCTATATAGAGCGCGAGCGTCAGCTTGCCGACAAGCTGCATCGCCTTGAGCATGTGAAACTTCCCGGGGATTTCGATTACGCATCGGTAAAGGCTCTAAGCACAGAGGCAAGACAGAAGCTCTCACGCATGCGTCCCGAGACGGTAGGGCAGGCTTCACGCATACCGGGGGTCTCACCCTCCGATGTCAATGTGCTGCTCTTGCTCCTGCATAGATGACAAGGAGTTCATCTGATCATAATCCCGCGTAAATAAAGAGAAAATCATATGATTGTTCCACGTGGAACAATTTCGTTTCGTGATAAATTTATAATTTTAAAAACACATACCATGCAAATCGAAGATCTGAAATCGAGCATCCGCGATGTGGTGGATTTCCCCACAAAAGGTATAATATTCCGCGATCTCACCACTCTTATCAAGGATGGAAAGGCGCTTCATGTGATGAGCGACGCTCTTCAAGAACTTTATGCCGATAAGGGCGTTACTAAAGTAGTGGGTATAGAATCCCGCGGTTTCATCGGAGGCTCTATTCTTGCCTATAAGCTCGGATGCGGATTTGTGCCCGCGCGAAAGCCCGGTAAACTTCCTGCTGTGACCATCAAGAAGGCTTATGCGAAGGAGTATGGAGTCGATACAATCGAGCTTCATTCCGATGCAATCAATGAGAATGATGTGGTGCTTCTCCATGATGACCTTCTCGCCACCGGAGGAACTATGGCGGCCGCCTATGAGTTGGTGAAGAGTATGAATCCAAAGAAGATCTACATAAACTTCATAGTGGAACTCACCGATCTTAATGGTCGTGAGAATCTTCCGGCCGAGTGTGAGGTCACCTCTCTGCTCAAGTATTGAGACCTCTGCCGAAGACTGATTGCATCGGCTTCGGCCACTCTCTGCCTTCAACGATGCCCCGCATTCATCGCTGCCTCTGCAGCCGGTGGCGGGGCATCTCCCGCAATACACAAGCTTTGTATCACAAGCATGAAAGACTCTGAAAAAACGCAAATCGCCGATGAATCCACTGCCAGCATCCGCTCGGGGGCAGGGGAGATGCCGGTAACGGCCGCCAGGGAGATCAATCGGGAGAGCGAAATGCCCATAGAGACCGGCGGGCGACGCTCGCGCGAGGATATATTCCATAACCGCCCGGGAAAATTCCTGCGGGAGAAGATTCTTGCTCTGCCTGAGGAGCCGGGCATATACATGTATCTCGACAAGGAGGGGAGGGTGATATACGTGGGAAAGGCCAAGAGGCTCAAAAGGCGGGTCAGCTCTTACTTCAATCGTCATCACGATTCCAGCAAGACCAATCTGCTCGTGCGATCCATAGCCGACCTCCGGTTTGTGGTCGTGCCCACCGAGGAGGATGCCCTCCATCTTGAAGACGCCACCATTAAGGAATATCAGCCGCGCTACAACATTCTGCTCAAGGATGACAAGAGCTATCCTTGGATCGTGATCACGTCCGAGCCTTACCCGCGTGTATTCCTCACACGCGACAAGGGGGAGGTGAAAGGGAGACACTACGGCCCATATGCCAATATATCCAGTGCCAAGACCGTGCTTGAACTTATACGCAAGGTGTTCCCCATACGCTCCTGTCGCCATTTCATCGATGATCAGTTCATAGCCCGGGGCAAGGCGCGGCTCTGCCTCGACTATCACATAAAAAAATGCGGAGGGGCCTGCCGCGGACTCATCTCCTCCGAGGAATATGGCAAATACATCACCCAGATACGCCGAATTCTCAACGGCGACACAGCCACGCTTCTCGCACATCTGAGGGAAGAGATGGGCCGCCTCAGCGAGCAATGGAAGTTTGAGCAGGCTGCCGAGATGAAGCGGCGATACGACCTCGTGGAGCGCTACCGGGCCAAGTGCACGATAGTGGCTCCCGATGACACGGAGTATGACATATTCGCCTACGATGAGAATGGCCCGGCTGCCTATGTGGCCTTCATGCACATACGCCACGGGGCCGTCGTGCAGAGTCTCACGCTTGAATACCGCCGCCGCATGGAGGAGACACCGGCGGAGATTCTGTCAATGGCCATAGGCGAGATAGAGCGCCGCTTTGAGCGCCGCTTCAGGGAGATAATAGTGCCGTTCGCACCAGATATTCCCTTTGAGGGTGTCACCTTCACAATCCCCTCGCGCGGCGATCGCAAGAAGCTCCTGAGCGTGGGGCAGAAGAATGTGACCCGATACAGGCTCGACAAGGAGAAAGAGGCCGACAAGCGTGATCCGGACAGAGCCGTGACCCGCCTCATGGAGCGCATGAAGAGCGACTTCCGTCTCAGCGAGGAACCCCGACACATAGAGTGCTTCGACAATTCCAATATACAAGGCTCGAATCCCGTGGCCTCCTGCGTGGTGTTCCGCAATGGCAAGCCCTCGCGCCGCGACTATCGCCATTTCAACATAAAGACCGTGGTAGGTGCCGATGACTTCGCCTCCATGAAGGAAGTGCTGCACCGTCGCTACACGCGCCTCATGGCCGAAGGCGAAGAGCTTCCACAGCTGGTAGTGGTGGATGGAGGCAAGGGGCAGCTCAATGCCGCCGTAGAGGCTTTCGATGAGATGGGCCTGCGCCACAAGGTAGCCCTTGTGGGCATAGCGAAGCGCCTGGAGGAAATCTACTTTCCGGGCGACAGCATACCTCTCTACATCGACAAGAAGAGCGAGAGTCTGCGCGTGGTGCAGGCCCTGCGTGATGAAGCTCACAGATTCGGCATCACTCACCACCGCAACCGCCGCAGCAAGAGTCAGCTCAACTCGGCTCTCGATGACATAAAAGGGGTGGGGCCGGCCACATCCCGAGCTCTCCTCAGGCATTTCAAGAGTCTCAGGCGCGTGAGCGAAGCCGCCATAGATGAACTGGCGGCCGTGATAGGCCCGGCCAAGGCGCGCCTCGTGAGCGAAGCCCTAAGAGCCTCCCGCCGGGAGTCAAAACCCGCCAAGCCATGACAGAATCCTTTCAGGCCATAGTGCTCACCTGTGTGCGCCACTCCGACAAGGCATCGGTGCTCACCGTCTATACCCCATCGCGTTCCTGCATGACCCTCATCGTACCTGCCGGCAACTCACCGCGGGCCCGTTCCAAGGCCGCCTCGCGCATGCCCCTGGCCCTTGTGGAATTCACATGCAGAGTCAATCCCTCCGGCGAGATACAGCGTCCCTCTCCGCTTGTCCTGCGCCACCCTTATTCCACCCTCTACTTCAATCCTGCCAAGAGCGCCCTATGCATGTTCCTGGCCGAATTTCTCAGCCGGCTGCTGCGCGACACCCCGCCCGATCCCCCTCTCTTCAGCTATATCGACGGCGCCCTGAGGCTGCTCGACGGCATGTCGGGCTCTCCGGCCAATTTCCACCTCATCTTCCTCTCTTCCCTTGCCTCCCTGCTCGGCATAGCCCCCGACGTGAGCGGCTTCGCCCCCGGCCGCATCTTCGACATGAGGGCCGGAGCCTACGTCTCCATTCATCCCGCGCATACCGATATACTCACCGGCGCAGAGGCCCGTCTTCCGCTCATACTCTCCCGCCTCACATTCTCTTCCATGCACCGCCTTCGCCTCAACCGCCATCTGCGCGCCTCGATCCTGCAGGGGATCCTCAGCTACTACTCCCTGCATCTGCCCCCGCTCGGAGCAATGAAATCTCCCGAAGTGCTTGCGCAGTTATTTGAATAAAGCTAATTTACTGAAAATCAAGAGTGTAGTTAAATTTTAATATTCCAAAAGATAAAAACGCTGATTTTCAGCGTTATATAAATATATCAACACTGCATAATACATATGAACAAAGATACATCATCACGGCCCCGGGCCCGACGCATAAGCAAAGCGGAGCTGGCCGAACGAATAATGTCATTCCTGCAGAAAGAATCAAAGCAGGCATTCAACTACAAGCAGATAGCATTTGCCATCGACGCCACTGCCTCCTCACAGCGCATGGATCTTCTCAACGTGCTCGATGAGCTGGCTGCTGCCGAGGCGATAACCGAAGTGAGCCTCGGAAGATACAAGGCCAATTCCAACCGCGGCACAGAGAACGTGGGCACCTTCGTGCGCCGTTCCAACGGCAAGAATGCCGTAATACTCGACGATGAACCCATCATGGTGGCCGAGCGCAACTCCATGCATGCCCTTAATGGCGACACGGTGCGCGTGGTGGTCTCGGCCGCTCGCAAGGGTCAGGATCCCGAGGCTCGTGTCATAGAAATCATCGAGGCGAAGGATCAGATTTTCATCGGCACCATCAAGACCGAGGGTAATTACTCCGCCCTCATCACCGACTCCAAGTATCTCGCCGCCGATATAGTCATTCCCCGCGGAAAGCTCAAAGGGGGTAAGGACGGCGACAAGGCCATAGTGCGCATCACGCAGTGGCGCGATGAGGAGATGAATCCCAGGGGCGAAGTGGTCGACATACTCGGCCGAAAGGGGGAGAACACGGCCGAGATGCATGCCATACTCGCCGAGTTCGGACTCCCTTACCGCTATCCCGAAAACGTGGACAAGGCCGCCCGCAAGATAGAAGCCGGCATAACCCCCGAGGAGATAGCGAGCCGCGAAGACTTCAGAGGGGTCACCACATTCACCATCGACCCCCGCGACGCCAAGGATTTCGACGACGCGCTGTCGGTGCGCCGCCTGGCCAACGGCCACTACGAGGTGGGCGTGCACATAGCCGACGTCACCCACTACGTGGCCCCCGGCTCAATCCTCGACAAGGAGGCCCAGAGCCGGGCCACAAGCGTCTATCTTGTAGACCGCACCGTGCCCATGCTCCCCGAGCATCTCAGCAACGGCATATGCTCCCTGCGCCCCCATGAGGAGAAACTCACATTCTCGGCCATCTTTGAGCTTGATGAAAACGCCGAGGTGATAGCATCCCGCATAGGGCGCACCGTGATCTGCTCCGACCGGCGCTTCACCTACGAAGAGGCACAGGAGATAATCGAGACCGGCAGCGGCGACTACTCCGAGGAAGTGCTCCTGCTCGACTCCCTTGCCAAGAAGCTGCGTGCCCGCCGCTTCGAGCAGGGAGCCATAGAATTCAACCGTGCGGAGGTGCGCTTCAACATCGATGAGAGCGGCAAGCCCCTTGAAGTATTCTTCAAGGAATCCAAGGACTCCAACAAGCTCGTGGAGGAATTCATGCTCCTGGCCAATAAGACCGTGGCCGAATACGTAGGCAAGGCCGGGAAGGGGAGCCGTAGCAAGCCCAAGACGTTTGTCTATCGCGTGCACGACGCGCCCGACCCCGAGAAGCTTGCCAATCTCGCGCTCATAGCCCGCCAGTTCGGCCATAAGGTGAAGACCGACGGATCTCCGCGTGAAGTGAACCGCAGCATCAACCGTCTGCTCAAGGACATCAAAGGCACGGGAGCCGAAAACCTCCTGGCCATCCTGGCAATTCGCTCCATGGCCAAGGCCATATACACCACCGACAACATAGGCCACTACGGGCTGGGCTTCCCTCACTATACGCACTTCACCTCCCCCATACGCCGCTATCCCGACATGATGGTGCACCGCCTCCTGGAGCGCTACCTCGCCAAGGGCCGCTCCGCCGACAAGGCCCGGCTTGAGGATCAGTGCCGCCACTCTTCCGAGATGGAGCAGCTCGCAGCCAATGCCGAGCGCGCTTCGATCAAGTACAAGCAGGTGGAATACATGCAGGGGCGTCTCGGCGAGATCTTCACAGGCACAATAAGCGGTGTGACCGAGTGGGGGCTATACGTGGAGTTGGATGAGAACCTGTGCGAAGGTCTCGTGCCGGTGCGCGATCTGGCCGACGACTTCTATGACTACGATGAGAAGAACTATTGCCTTAAAGGGCGCCGCACGCACACCAAGTATACCCTGGGCGACAAAGTGCACGTGCAGGTGGCACGCGCCGACCTCGACAAGAAGCAGCTCGACTTCGCCCTCGTGAGCGATGACGGCCAGCCGCTCAAGGCCCGCACAGGGAAAGACTCAGCTTCCCGTCCCAACCCCCGCCATCAGGGCAAGAAAGGAAAGCGCTCGCATTCCTCATCGGGAAGCAGACGCCGCAACAAAGGCCAGCGTCGTTCATGAGTCTCACCGCCTCCATAGTGCTCCACCGCACTCCCCCCGGGCAGCTCATTGCCGCAATGCGATGTCTGCTCGGAGAGGAGGCTGTGGAGCACATATATCTTGTAGACAACAGTCCCGACGACTCTCTGCGTCGGCTCTGTCTCGGTTTCGGGCCGCGGGCTGAGTACCTGCGTGTGCCCAACCGCGGCTACGGCGCCGGCCACAACGAAGCCCTGCGCCGCGCCCTGCGCCGGGGGGCGGCATTCCACCTCGTGCTCAATGCCGACGTCTGCTGGGAGGGCAGCGTGCTCACCCCCATGCTCCGCTACATGAAGGATCATCCCGACACCGGCATGATGCAGCCCCGCATCATCTACCCCGACGGTGCCCTTCAGCTCTCGGCACGCATGCTGCCCACACCCCTCGACCTCTTTGCCAAGCGCTTCCTCCCCCCATCGCTCACCCGGCGGCGCATGGAGCGCTACCTGCTTGCCCGGCGCAGCCACAGCGAACCCTTCGACTGTCCCTACCTCTGCGGCTCCTTCCTGCTCATGAGCACAAGTGCTCTGCGCCTCACAGGCATCTTCGACGAGCGCTTCTTCATGTATCCCGAAGACATCGACATCACGCGCCGCATGCACCGCAGCCACCGCACGCTCTACTGGCCTCACGTCACCGTGACCCACGTGCATGCCGCCGCCTCCCGCCGCTCCATGCGCATGCTCCGCATCCATCTGCTCAACATGGCGCGTTATTTCGCCAAATACGGGTGGATTTCCGACCCCTCCCGCCGCGACATGAACCGCCGGCTGTTGCAGTCCACCATCCCGCTCGACGCCCCTCTCTCCCCCGCACGCGGCTGATTCAGATGTGGGGAAACATGGTGTGGCGTATTAAAAAAGATAGGTCTGAAAGACAAAAAATGTCATATCGCGAGAAATATTTTAAAATATTTTTCAGTATATTTTGTGTAGTTCCACTGTATTATGACGTAAGGTGCTAAATGGCTAAGTGTCATATCAATTAGCAGGCGTTGCAATAATTTGACAAGTTATTGTGACGCCTGAATTTTTATATTTATGGTATGTTTATGTGGCACAGGGTAGGAAATTTGAGATTTTATATATGAAAAATATTTCAAAGATTTGCAAATTAGAAAAATTAAGACTACATTTGTGAAGAAGTAGACTTCTTGATTTGTCGACAACCCGAAATTAACGCACGTGATGCAGCCTCGGTTTAGATCTAACTTTTCTACACTATTATTAACCAAATTATGAGCCACATGAAAAAAATCTATTCGATCTCCGCTCTTTCTATGCTTATGGCCATATCGGGCATATTGCCAGTATCGGGAGCCTCTGCGGCCCACCGTCACGCCACTCGGCCTTACCTGCCGGTAATGAAAGCACCCAAGGCGCTGAAGCTCTCTTCCGAAGCTGTGAGTCCGGTCATGCAGGCGCCGATGCAATCCGCCCCCCAGGCAGTGCCATGGAGCTACGATTTCTCCTCAGGAGGGCTGGACGGATTCACCGTAATTGATGCCAACAAAGATTCATTTACCTGGGACATGGATGGCATGGGCGGGGAATTTGCCACAATATCAGGATCAGTCTATGCCTACGATGACTGGCTCATAACGCCCCCGGTGATGCTCCAGAAAGGCAAAGCCTATGAATTCAGCCTCGACGCCTTCACCGGCATGAATGTGATGGGCTCCATGATCATGAGCACCGATCTTGAATCAATAGAGATATGCTGGGGAACAGAAAACACCATCGAGGCCATGACCAACCTTGTCTGCGAGCGCCTCTCCTTCAATGACCCCGTGACCATGAAAGGTATCATAGTGCCCAGGGAGGATGGCCCTGTTTATATAGGCATCCATGCCATAGCCGACAATGCCACATTCTTTGTCAACGTCGACAATCTCCAGCTTCAGTCCGGCAAGGAGGCCACAAGGCCGGGGCGTGTCACAGATCTTACCGTGGAGCCCGATGACATGTGCGGTTCCGAAGTGCAGATAAACTTCACCACGCCGAGCCTCGACATATATGGAGATCCGCTCGACGGAGCCCTCTCAAAGATAGAGGTGTTCAGAGACGGCGAATCGGTCAAGACATTCCTCTCCCCGGAAGCAGGCGCGAAGCTCTCGTTTCTCGACACCCTTGTGCCCACAGGCGAGAGAACATACACCATCTGCCCCTATAACGCCATAGGCGAGGGAGAGGCGGTGGAGTCTACAGTCTTCGTAGGGCCTCGTGTGCCGGCACCTCCGGCCGATGTAGTGCTTGCAGAGACACTGGAAGACGGCATCGTGTCGCTCACTTGGTCTCCTGTGACCGGCGACGGCCACGGCAACTATGTCAATCCCGAGATGGTGTACTACGATGTGCACATGCTCGACAAGACAGGCGAACGCACCCTCATATCAGAAGATGCGGAATCCGGCATAGAATTCGAAGCCTCCATGCGCGAGCAGACAATGGTGTTAGCGGCCCTCAGAGCCATTACCGATGCCGGACAGTCGGCCGAAGTATTCTCCGACGTAATCATAGCCGGCCCGGCCTACGACGCCCCCTTCAGCGAGTCTTTCTCCAATACCACCATCCACTATCCCATGCTCACACGCACCGTGGAGGGAGAGGCCGAATGGTACATTATGGGCGAGAGCCCCGATGTCCCCTCTCAGGATGCCGACAACGGCTATCTCATGATGATGTCCGACGCCGGAGCCTCGGCCGAGATCATAACCGGCAAGATCAACCTCAATGATATTCCCAACCCCTGTCTATCTTTCCATACCTACAACATAGCCCGCATGGCTGGCTATCCGCATGAGAACGAGCTGGTGGTGGAAGTGCGCACTCCCGGTGGCGAATTCAAGGAAATGCGCCGCGTGGTGATGTCGCAGCTCGGTGATGAAGAGGGCTGGTATCGCGTCAACGTGCCCCTGCATGAATACGCCGGCAAAAAGATCATGGTGCGCTTCACAGGCATAGGCCATAATATGACCTACACCCTTCTCGACAACATCACCATAGGCAGCATAGAGTCGCACGATCTCTCGGCACGCTCCCTCAGCGCGCCCGACCACAAGCTGCGTCCCGGCTCACGCTTCAACGTTAAGCTGATGGTGGAGAACAATGGCTATGAAACCGCCTCAGACTATACGGTCTCTCTCTTCTGCAACGGAGAGAAAGTGCAGGAGAAGACCGGCGCTCCCATAGCGTCGAGCGAACTCACCTCGATCCTCTTCGACGTAGAGGTGCCCCCCACATGCGAACAGGCGCTCACGTATCACGCCGTGATAGACTACGCTCCCGACATCGACCTGCAGAACAATACTTCAGGCATGGCAATGGCCGATATAGCACTTTCCGGCCTGCCCTCCGTGACCTCCCTCTCAGCCGAAAGCTCGGCCGGCAGCGTGGCGCTCGCATGGACTGCCCCCGACCTCTCTGTGCCTGCCTCCGAATTCGTGTTTGAAGACTTTGAGTCCCACGAGTCATGGGCTACCGATGGCATAGGCGACTGGCGCTTCATTGACGGCGACAAGGGTTACATTGGCGGTTTCGCCGACATGTCACTGCCGGGAATCCCCACCCGCTCGCAGCAGTCATGGTTCATTGTGGATACCGAAGGCTTCGATCCCGCGCAATTCTATGCACATTCAGGCAGTAAATACCTCGGCCAGATGTATGTATACTCCTCCGAAGAATCCTACACCCCCATTAACTGCGATGACTGGGCCATCTTCCCCGAGCTTGACGGCAACGAGCAGACTTTGTCATTCTGGGCACGCAGCCTCACCTCCGAAGCCCGCGACCAGTTTGAAGTGCTTGTATCCTCCACAGGTTCCGACCGTGACGACTTCACGAAGATCGACGCAATGGAAGAAGCTCCCGCATCATGGAAGCGCTATGACTACGAGCTTCCCGAAGGCACGCGATACTTCGCCATACGCTGCACGAGCCCCTATGGATTCATGCTCCTCATAGACGACGTGAGCTTCATCCGGTCAGTGGCCCCGGAGGCCCTTGAGCTTACCGGCTACAACATCTACCGCGACGGCGAGAGACTCAACGACACCCCTCTGAGCGAGACCACCTGCAATCTTCCCGTTCCCGACAACGCCTCTCACGACTACGCCGTGACCGCCCTCTACACTCTGGGTGAATCCCGCGCCGCCTTCATCTCTTCCTCCGTAAGCGTGGACGCCCTTCAGGCAAGTCGCCCCCATGTGGCGGCAGGAGCCGGCCTCATCACAGTGAGCGGAGCCGGCGGATGCGCCATAAGCGTGACCAGCCCCGACGGCCGCACGGCAGCACAGGCCTCGGGTCTCCCCGCTGCAACCTTCAGAGTGCAGCCCGGCATATACATCGTGCAGGCCGGAGCACACACCTTCAAAGTGATCGTGAGATAACAAAGGTAGAATATCAAGATAGCTCACTTCAGGATAAGTTATTAAGTTATGATAAGTTATATAGATAGATCCTGAAGACTGCGCCCCCGCTCCGGACTGTTAACATGCCGGGACGGGGGCTTTTTTACTCACAACTCAAGGAGCGTCTCACTTCTTTTCGTTCCGCTCCCTTAGCAGATCGCGAATCTCAGTGAGCAGCACCTCCTCCTTCGAAGGCTCGGCCGGAGCCGCGGCGGCTTCCTCCTCCCTCTTGCGGAACTTCTGCATGAATCGGATGGCCATGAAGATACAGAAGGCCACGATGAGAAAGTCTACGATATATTGAATGAACATGCCGTAATTCACAGTCACGGCCTCCTGCGCCACAGCGCCGGCGGCATCGAGCACCGGCTCCTTTATGACCGCCTTGAGATCCTTGAAATCCATCCCGCCCGTGGCCATGCCCACCACCGGCATGATTATGTCATCCACCAGCGAGCTTACTATCTTGCCGAAGGCGCCGCCCACGATCACACCTACCGCCATGTCCACCACATTGCCGCGCATGGCAAAGTCCTTGAAATCCTGTAATAATTTTCCCATAATGAAGAAAAAAAGTTAAAAATGAGTGTATAACATGTAAAAACTTGCCGCGGCCCTCAACAAACTTCTTTGCCAGGCGTTGAAAAATAGAGCGCCGTAGCGACGCCCCTCAAAAAAACCTCACGAAATTATGCAGGTTACAAAAAAATGTGCTAATTTTGCAGAAAATCTCCGTGGGGGGCTTCCCGAGGGTCTGTATAGAAGAAACGTTGCAGCCCCCGATAAGTTGTAATAAAGATTAAAATAAGGTAATAATCTATCATAACCCAACGATAATTAAATAATTAAGATGACAAAAGTAGGTATTAACGGTTTTGGCCGTATCGGTCGTTTCGTATTCCGTGCGTCCACTAAGCGTGATGACATTGAGGTAGTAGCAATCAACGACCTTCTCCCTGTAGACTACATGGCTTACATGCTCAAGTATGACACCATGCACGGTCGTTTCGAAGGCACTGTAGACTATGATCTCGAAAAGAGCCTCCTCATCGTCAACGGCAAGGAAATCCGTGTGACCGCCTGCAAGAACCCCGCAGAAATCGCATGGGGCGCCGTAGGTGTCGAATACGTAGTGGAGAGCACTGGTCTCTTCCTCACCGAGGAGAAGGCTCAGGCCCACATCGAAGCCGGCGCTAAATATGTAGTGATGAGCGCTCCCTCAAAGGACGCTACCCCCATGTTCGTGTGCGGTGTTAACGAGAAGACCTATGCCGGTCAGAAGTTCGTTTCCAACGCTTCTTGCACCACCAACTGTCTCGCTCCCATCGCCAAGGTGCTCAACGAGAAATTCGGCATCATCGAAGGCCTCATGACCACCGTTCACTCCACCACCGCAACTCAGAAGACTGTAGACGGCCCCTCAATGAAGGACTGGCGCGGAGGTCGTGCCGCCGCCGGCAACATCATCCCCTCTTCCACCGGCGCCGCCAAGGCTGTGGGCAAGGTGATCCCCGAGCTCAACGGCAAGCTCACCGGCATCTCAATGCGCGTCCCCACACTCGACGTTTCTGTTGTTGACCTCACTGTCAACCTCGCAAAGCCCGCAACCAAGGAAGCTATCTGCGCTGCCATGAAGGAAGCTGCTGAAGGCGAACTCAAGGGTGTGCTCGGCTATACTGAAGACGCAGTGGTAAGCTCCGACTTCCTCGGCTGCCCCCTCACTTCAATCTTCGACGCAAATGCCGGCGTATATCTCACCGACAAGTTCGTGAAGGTTATCTCTTGGTACGACAACGAGATCGGCTACTCCAACAAGGTGCTCGACCTCATCGCCCACATGAAGCAGTATAACGGCTGATCATCCAGGGCCTCACTTTAGGATCCCCTAACCTTAATGATAGAATCCACGACCTCCTGCGAGAGGGCGTGGATTTTCTTTTTCTGTAAAGTCGGCCTCTCCCGGACATGAACAATGCCCGTGTATTGACTCTGACAGGGTTGAGCCGCCATGCGTCAATTTTGCCCGGAATTGCAAATTTAATACTTATAAACACGTATTATCGCGGCTTTTTATTAACTTTGCGGGTTGAAGCCACACCGTGCCCCGCGGGGCACGTGGCGGCGCATTATCCCGTAACAATATAAACCCACTCATATTATGAATTTCGTAGAAGAGCTGCGCTGGCGCGGCATGATACACTCCATGATTCCGGGCACTGAAGAGCTGCTCTCCAAGGGCGGAATGGTCACCGCCTATCTTGGCATAGACCCCACTGCCGACTCCCTGCACATAGGTCATCTCTGCGGCGTGATGATTCTGCGCCACTTCCAGCGCTGCGGCCACAAGCCCCTGGCGCTCGTGGGGGGTGCCACAGGCATGATAGGCGATCCATCGGGCAAGAGCGCCGAGCGCAATCTGCTCAACGAAGAGACCCTGCGTCACAACCAGGAGGCGATAAAGGCTCAGCTCTCCCGATTCCTCGACTTTGACAGCGATGCGCCGAACCACGCCGAGATGGTCAATAACTATGACTGGATGAAAGAATTCTCCTTCCTCGACTTCGCGCGCGAGGTGGGCAAGCATATCACCGTCAACTACATGATGGCCAAGGACTCAGTGAAGAAGCGCCTCAACGGCGAGGCCCGCGACGGACTCAGCTTCACGGAATTCACATATCAGCTCCTGCAGGGATACGACTTCCTGCATCTATTCAGGGAGAAGAACTGCCGCCTGCAGATGGGAGGCTCCGACCAGTGGGGCAACATCACCACCGGCACAGAGCTCATACGCCGCACCGTAGGTGGCGAGGCCTATGCTCTCACATGCCCGCTCATCACAAAGGCCGACGGAGGAAAGTTTGGCAAGACGGAGAGCGGCAACGTATGGCTCGACGCCCGATACACAAGCCCCTACAAGTTCTACCAGTTCTGGCTCAACGTCTCCGATGATGATGCCGAGAAATACCTGAAGATCTTCACCTTCCTCTCCCGCGAGGAGATAGCCTCCCTGCGCGAGGAGCACGACAAGGATCCCGGCCTGCGCCCCATGCAGAAGCGTCTGGCAGAGGAAGTGACAGTGATGGTGCACGGAGAGGAGGCCCTGGAGGCCGCCCGCCGCGCGAGCACCATCCTCTTCTCCAACAAGGCCGGCGAGGCGCTGCGCTCGCTCGATGAGCAGACCCTGCTCGACGTCTTCGACGGCGTGCCGCGTTTCACTGTTTCCCGCGAGAAGCTCGCCGGAGGCATACCCGTAATCGACCTCCTCGCCGTGGAGACACAGGTGTTTGGCGGCAAGGGTGAGGCCCGCAAGATGATCCAGCAGGGGGGCCTGAGCATCAACAAGGAGAAAGTGACCGACCAGTCGCTCACCATAGACCCCTCTTTCCTCCTGGGCGATAAATACATCCTGGCCCAGCGCGGCAAGAAGAACTATTATCTCATAATCTGCGAGTGAACTAAACAGCGCGAAAGCGCGTTCCCCAAAGAAACGACGAATCATGAAGAAAGCTCTTATAACAGGCGTCACGGGACAGGACGGTTCATATCTGGCCGAATTCCTGCTGGAGAAGGGCTACGATGTGCACGGCACCATACGCCGTTCCTCCGTAGACTTCCGCGAGCGCATAGCCCATCTTGAGGGGCATCCGCATTTTCATCTGCATTACGCCGACCTCACCGACTCGCTCTCTGTCACACAGGTGCTGAGCAAGGTGCGCCCCGATGAAATATACAATCTGGCCGCACAGAGCCACGTGCAGGTATCGTTTGACGCTCCGGAATACACGGCCAACGTCGTGGCCACCGGTGTCCTGCGTCTGCTTGAGGGGATACGTCAGTGCGGACTCGCTTCCACATGCCGCTTCTACCAGGCCTCTACCTCGGAGCTCTACGGCAAGGTGGAGCAGGTGCCTCAGAATGAGCTTACCCCCTTCCATCCCTATTCACCATATGCCGTGGCAAAGCTCTATGGCTTCTGGATAGTGAGGGAATACCGTGAGGCCTACGGCATATATGCGTGCTCCGGCATCCTCTTCAACCATGAGAGCGAGCGCCGCGGCGAGACATTCGTGACCCGCAAGATCACTCTTGCCGCCGCCCGCATAGCCCAGGGAAAGCAACAGAAGCTCCTCCTGGGCAATCTCAGTTCCCTGCGCGATTGGGGCTACGCGCCCGACTATGTGGAGTGCATGTGGCTCATCCTCCAGCAGTCTGCGCCCGATGACTATGTCATAGCCACAGGCGAGCAGCACTCCGTGCGCGAGTTCTGCACCCTCGCCTTCCGCCGCGCCGGCATAGAGCTGCGCTTTGAGGGAGAGGGGGAGAACGAGAAGGGTATAGACGTGAAGACGGGCAGGGTGCTCGTGGAGGTATCCCCCGATTTCTATCGCCCCACCGATGTGGTGAATCTTCTGGGCGACCCCTCCAAGGCGAGAGAGAGACTTGGCTGGGACCCGCGCAAGACCAGCTTCGAGCAGCTTGTGAATCTCATGGTGGACTCCGACATGGCCCGGGTTGCAGTGGAGAGGGCCGGCGAGCAGGTCAAGCTTAATCTGGCCGAATATCTGGAGAAAGGCATAGTGAAATAACATTACGTAAATGGACAGGAATTCCAAGATATATGTGGCCGGCCACCGCGGTATGGTGGGCTCGGCCATAGTGCGAGCCCTGCGCGCCGAGGGCTATGACAATATAATAACCCGCACGCATGCCGAGCTGGATCTTACCTGCCAGCAGGCTGTGCGCGACTTCTTTGAGGCAGAGCGTCCCGAATATGTCTTCCTGGCCGCCGCCAAGGTCGGGGGAATCCAGGCCAACAATGACGCGCCGGCCGACTTCATGTACGACAACATGATGCTTGAGATGAACGTCATTCACTCAGCCTGGCAGTGCGGCTGCCGCAAGCTTCTCTTCCTCGGCTCGTCATGTATATATCCGCGTCTCGCCCCCCAGCCCATGAAGGAAGACTGCCTGCTCACGTCAGCGCTGGAGCAGACCAATGAAGCCTACGCCCTGGCCAAGATCTCGGGCCTGCGCTACTGCGCCTACCTGCGCCGTCAGTACGGCGCCGACTTCATCTCCGTCATGCCCACCAATCTCTATGGCCCGGGCGACAATTACCACCCCACGCACTCTCACGTGCTTCCGGCCCTGCTGCGCCGCTTCCACGAGGCTCGGGAGAAAGGGCTCGACACGGTGACATGCTGGGGCGACGGAAGCCCGCTGCGCGAATTCATGTATGTGGACGATCTGGCCTCGCTGTGTCTCTTCCTCATGCGGAATTATTCAGGTGAAGAGACCGTGAATGCAGGCACCGGAAAGGAACTCACCATACGCGAGCTCACGGAGCTCGTGGCCCGCACTGTGGGCTACACCGGGGCAATCGAGTGGGATACCTCAAAGCCCAACGGCACTCCCCGCAAGCTTCTCGATGTGAGCAAGGCGGCCGCGATGGGTTGGACTTACAGCACCGAGCTTGAAGAGGGGCTGCGTCTCACCTATGAGGATTTTCTATCCAACCCCATGCGAGCCGAGCGATAATTACAGCCTCTCTCTCTTCATGTAACCAATATCTGTTTACCATGCACATACTTCTGCTCTGTGGCGGCCCCGGACGCCGTCTGTGGCCAATCTCCAACGGTACACGTGCCAAACAATATCTGCGCCTTCTCCAGGCCCCCGACGGGCGTCGGGAGTCGATGGTGGAGCGCATGGTGCGGCAGTTGCGCACATCCCTTCCCGGGGTGGCCATGACGGCCGTGGCACCCGCCCCTCAGCTCGACGCCCTGCGCGCGCAGCTCGGAGCGGGCGTGCCCGTCATAATTGAGCAGGAGCGTCGAGGCACATGCCCGGCTATAGCGCTTGCCGTGACCTCGATGCTGGAACAGAAGCGCATCTCGGCGGATGAGCCTGTGATCGCGGTGCCATGCGACACGTTTACCGATTCCGGTTACTTCCGGGCCCTGCGCCTCATGGCCGAGGCCGTGAAGGAAAAGAAGGCGCCCCTCGTGCTGATGGGAGTGCCGGCCCGAGAGCCCTCTCCGCGCTATGGCTATATACTGCCCTCCCCCGGGGCGGAGCAGGAAAGCCTCTGTAGCGTGGCGCGCTTTGCCGAGAAGCCGGCGGCAGCCGATGCCGCCGCCCTCATAGCGCGGGGCGCCTTCTGGAATGCCGGCGTGTTTGCCTTCCTGCCCTCGTTCCTCACCCCTCTGAGCGCCCTGCTCGCATCTCCCGGAAGCTTCGACCGCAATGTGGCCGAGCGCACGCAGGGGGCCATGTGCGTGCCTTACTGTGGCGAATGGCAGGATCTAGGCACCTGGGAGGCTCTCTCGCTCCTTCTCCCGCAGCAGGCGATAGGCAACACTCATGTGGAGGCCTCGCGAGGCTGCACGGTGATCAATGAGCTTAACATCCCTCTGCTGCTGCACGGAGCCTCCGGCCTGATAGTGGCGGCTTCGCCCGACGGCATACTGGTGGCCGACAAGTCGGTCTCCGCCTCCATCAAGGATGAGGTGGACAGGCTGGCGGCCCGTCCCATGTATGAAGAAAGGCGCTGGGGTGTCTACAAGGTGGTGGATACGGCAGAGTTTCCCGACGGCTACAGCGCCCTCACAAAGCAGCTCACTCTCAATCCCGGCTGCTCCATATCCTATCAGAGACACACGCACCGCGATGAGGTGTGGACATTCATCGATGGCACGGGCACCATCGTGCTCGACGGAGAGAGCCATTCGGTGGGGAGGGGAGATGTGGTGCGCATCCCCCGCGGGCAGAAGCATGCGTTGCTGGCTCACACTCCTCTCACGTTCATAGAAGTGCAGACAGGATCCCATCTCGTGGAGGAAGACATAGAGCGCTTCCCTTTCGAATGGCCGGAAACATGCTGATGCTATGAGACCCACCTTGCTCACAGTCCTGCTGCTGGTCGTGTCGAACGTGTTCATGACCTTCGCTTGGTATGGCCACCTCAAGCTCCAGGCCACCGGCATCTCTCGCAACTGGCCTCTCATAGGGGTGATTCTCTTCTCCTGGTGCATAGCCCTGCTTGAATATGCCTTCCAGGTGCCGGCCAACCGCATAGGCTTCATCGACAACGGCGGCCCCTTCACGCTCATGCAGCTCAAGGTCATGCAGGAGGTCATAACTCTCGTGGTCTTCACTGTTGTGGCCCTGTTCATGTTTCAGGGCACGAAGCTGCAGTGGAATCATGTGGCGGCATTCCTTTGTCTCGTAGGCGCCGTCTATTTTGTGTTTCTTCCCTCGAAATAAGAATTGACCATCATATGGTCATGCCACAGGGCCGGGAGACTGCTTCCCGGCTTTTTTGTCATCCTGAAGCTTGAGCAGGCGGTCGATGTGTGAGATGATGTAGGCCGGCTGGATTCCGCGCAGACAGTGGTAGTCGCCGCGCCGGCAGGGGCGGTTGCCATAGATGGAGCAGGGGCGGCACACCATGTCGAGCTGCACCGCGTCTTCGCGCCTCTGGTGCCAGCCCATGAAGCCGCAGTAGGGGTGGGTGGCGCCCCATATACTCACCACGCGCAGGCGCACCAGAGAGGCCAGGTGCATGTTGGCCGAGTCCATGGAGAGCATCACGGAGCAATGCCGCAGCAGCGCCATCTCGGCGGGAAGACCCAGCCGCAGTTCGGCCATGTTGATGAGCTGCTCGCCATAGCGCGCCCGCCAGCGCGCCAGTGTGGCCGACTCCTCGCCTCCGGCTCCGAACAGAAATATCTTGAAGTCCCTGCGGGCGGCCAGCTCGGCCACTACTTGCTCCATGAGGTCGAGCGGATAAATCTTTCCGGCGTGGGCAGCAAAGGGGGCCACGGCTATCCACTGCTCTCCCTGCTCACGCGGCGGCGTGGCTGCGGCGTAGACTTCGGGCGAAGGTTCGGCTCCCTGGAAGATATGATCGAAGCTGTCCTCGCGCGGAAGTCCGAGATTCCAGAAGACCTCGCGGTAGCGCGCGCGGGTGGGAGTGAGCGGAAGCATCACCTTTTTGCGGGCGCGGGTGAGTGCGTTGCGGCGCAATCGCTGCTTGTGGATGCATGCCGTCTTGACCCCGCTCAGGCGCAGGAAGAAGCGCAGCAGGCGCGTGCGCAGCGAGCCATGCAGGTCGGCAAAGGCGTCAAGGCCGTAGGCCTCCTTCAGCTCCGATGCGAGCCGACGCATGCCTGCTATGCCCCTGTAGTGGTCGAGCTCTATGGGCAGCACCTCAAGATTGGCGGGCTTGTTGAGGAAGATGGTGGAGGGAAGGCGGCGGGTGATGAAGATGAAGCGCACCTGCTCATTGGAGCGGCACATGTTGTATACCACCGGTATGGTCATGGCCACATCCCCCAGAGCGGAGAAGCGCGCTATCAGCACATTCTTTATTTCGCGGGATTTCATTTCTTGGCGCGGGAGATGGCGGGATTTGTCTCCGGGTCATTGTAGAGCTTCATCTGCCTGTATACTTTCATGTACTTGCGTCCGGCGGCGATATCCTCAAGCAGAGTGTCGATGGCCGATGAGAGGTCTTGGCGCTGCTCCTCAAGCACTGCGAGCTTGCCGGCGGCAGTGGCGCGGTGTGCGGCAGAGGCATCGGCGCGTTCGGCCTGTTCGCGCATGTGCCATAGCTTGAGGGCGAGGATGGAGAGGCGGTCTATGGCCCAGGCCGGGCTTTCGGTGTTGATGGATGCGGAGGGGAGTGGCTTCACGTCGCGGTATTTGTCACGCAGCATAGAGTCTATCTCCTCCACCATGTCGGTGCGGAGCTGATTGGAGGCGTCTATGCGGTGCTTCAGCACCATGCCCTGGTCGGCAGGCAGAGAGGGCACACGTATTTCATCTTCCATGTGCCACTGTGCCGCGTCCACCCAGCATTTGGCGTAGAGGGTATGCTCTGTGGAGCCCGGTTCATAGGGATTGGGGCAGGGGGTATCTATGCAGTCGGTAATGTGGTATTCGCGCACAGCACGGTCGAATATCTCGTTGGCTTTATCAGTGTAAGACATGAGTGAGTAGATTTTTTGCAAATGTAATGAAAAAAAACGTGCCTCCCAAATTCCGCGCCATATTAGGAAGACAGGCTGCGCCGTAATGACCTTGATCACGGCGCAGCCTGAAATGATTTATAATCCTGAAAAGCCTATATGGATTGAGATGCGTTCGGAGGATGTGGGGATTATTTTGTCTTGAAGGAGATGGGGACGGTGTATCGGGTGGCCACGGGAGTGCCGCCGTTGCTGCCTGGTATCCATTGTCCGCCGGAGAGTCTCACCACTCGCAGGGCCTCCTTGTCGAGCGCGGGGTGTTGCCCCCTCACTATCTGTGGATCGCTCACCGTGCCGTCGGCCTCGATTGTGAAGCTCACCACCACACGACCGCTCACGCCTGCCTCCTTGGCTTCGGCCGGATACTTTATGTTATCGGCAAGGAACCGCATGAGGGCTTTTTGGCCACCCTTGAATTCCGCGCATTTCTCGGATGCGACCGCTACAGTGGCCGCGCCGTCGGCGGCGTTCACGGTAGTTATCATGATTTTGCCGTCGGGATAATCCGGATCATTCTTGATTATCTGCATGGCCACTATGTCATGAGGGTTTACGGCTGAGAGGTCGCCCTTGGATTCCTTTCCGTCTATGAATATCGCCATTGCCGGCCCGGAGCTGCCGGAGGTTTTGTCTATACTGATCACACTGAGTTCTTCCGTCACCGTCTCCGACGTATCTTCTGTCTGCGAAGAGACCTGAGTGACGGCATCGGCGTCCTTCTCTTCGGTAACTATGTCATCGGCTGTGCTCACGGCTCGTGGCATTTGCGCGGATGGAGCGGATTTAGTAACTTTGCGGTCGTGATTCTCACCGTTTGTGACGGTGGCGCTGCTTATGCGCAGCACTACGTCGGCCACTGCAGGCTGAGAGAGTGTCATTGCAGCGAGCGTCGCCATTGCGGGGAGCGCGAGCGCCGTCATCTTGCGTGACGGACTTGTTCTTTTAGTCATCATCATAGTTATACGTAATTTAATTTGACTGTGATTCAGACTGTCGGTGAAGGTCGGGAAACTCGAGCCGACAGTCTTTTTCAATAGCATCATCTGATAGGCCACCGGGTCATCACCGGCTACGGCGCGGTCGGCCTGGAATTCGTGCACCGTCTTCAGCTCCCTCATCATGAGCCATGCGGCGGGAGAGAACCATTGCAGGATTACGGTGATCTGCGCGGCCACAAGGTCAAGCCAGTGCAGTTGCCGGAGGTGTGCCTCCTCATGAGCCATGACCATGACCATGGAAGAGTCGCAGTCACAAGGGCGCAGCACGATGTATCTGCCCCAGCTGAAGGGCCCCGGTGCGGCCCGGCTCACTATCTTCACATATCCGTTCTCTTCAGAGCGGGTGCCGGACAGGATAATGCGCCTCATGCGCATGATTCCCGCGACGGTGACGCCGAGGGTGGCGGCTCCCCCGGCCATATATATCCACAAGGCTACACGCCACCAGTCGGTGGAGGGGGAGGCCGGTGCGGCTTCCGGCGCGAGTGATAAGGCCCGGAGGCCCACGGAGATGGCCGCTGTCTCATCGGAGCCGTTCTCCAGCAGAGGCAGGAGGGCGGGCAGCGACCAGGAGACTATGTATATGCCCAGGAGGGCAGCGCGGTTCAGCGAGAGGAAAGTGGTGGATGCCATCAGCCACTTATAGGCGAGATATAGCATGGTCATCACCAGGGCCGATTGCGCCATGTAGCTTGCTAAGGTACCCATACGCTCAGGATTTTTGCGACTCTATGCGCTCTATGAGTTCACGGAGTTCATCGGTGGATATTTTCTCATCCTTCACCAGCGAGGAGACAAAGCTCACGTAAGATCGGTCGAAGAAGCGGCTCACGAGTCCATGTAGCGACTTGTCGCGATATTCGGCTGCATCCACAGCCGGGGCGTATCTGTAGGAGTTTCCTATTTGCTCGTGAGACAGCCACCCCTTAGCCTCCAGGCCGCGCACGAATGTCGACACCGTGTTGAAATGCGGCCTGGGGTCGGGGAGCTTCTCCAGCAGTTCTCTCACGAAGAGAGGGCCGTGTTGCCAGAAGCAACTCATGATTTCTTCCTCTTTGGGTGTAAGACGCTTGAGATTCTTCATAATCACTAAGTAAACTGTAGATGTGAGGCAAAGGTATAACTAATTTTTTAGTTATACAACTACTTCTTTAGTTATTAACATAATTTAATAGTTGTGGCGCATTTTCTCATTCTTTCTAAAATTTAGGGAGCAAGGGATTCGTTATCAGTATATGGATAAAGAGCAGATAAGAGGATTGCTTATGGAGGCCGGTGCGTCGGCCGTAGGGTTTGCGCGGGCCGGGGAGGTTTCTCAGGGTGCCCTGGACTCGTTTGAGGCATGGATGGAGCGAGGCGACGCCGGAGAGCTTGGCTATATGCGCAATTATCCTGAACTAAGGCGCGATCCGCGTGGGCTGCTTGAAGGTTGCCGCACGGTGGTCTCTACAGCATGGGCCTATGATCCGCCTGTGCTCAGGGACTCTTCCAGGCCCTATCTGGCCCGCTATGCCTATTGCCGCGACTATCACAATGCCCTGCGCTCGGCCATTAAGCCTGTGGCCCGCAAGATAGGGGAGGCTACGGGGGCGTCGTGGCGCATATGTATCGACTCGGCGCCGCTCATGGAGCGATACTGGGCCGTGAGGGCCGGGGTGGGATTCTGCGGACGCAATGGCCTGCTCATCGTTCCCGGGACGGGGAGCAGGGTGTTTCTCGCCGAGCTCTTGCTCACGGTCGACATGGAGCCTGACCCTCCCTGCACCGGAAGCTGCGGAGACTGCGGCGCCTGCGTGAGGGAATGTCCTTCAGGCGCACTGGCACATTCTTCCTCGCCTGATTGCCGCCGCTGCATCTCGGCCCTCACCATAGAGAAGCCGGGGAGCGCCCTGTGGCTGCCGCGTCCCACCCTGGCAGGATGCGACGTGTGTCAGGACGTGTGTCCGCATAATTCGGGTGCGCCCGCCACTCAGGTAAGGGAACTTGCCACTCTGCCTCAGCTCATGGATGTGGATGAGGAGGAGATAATGCTTCTTACCGAAGAGGAATTCCGTGCCCGCTATGCCGGCACGCCGCTCATGCGCATAGGCCTGGAGGGGCTTCGGGCCAACCTCTCCATAGCCTCTGAAAAGAAATAAGGACGCAGGTGAGTGCGTCCTTATATATGATGGGTTGATATATAGCGGTTTACTTGCCTGACAGATACTCATGGATGGCTGCGGCGGCCTTGCGGCCCGCACCCATGGCGAGAATCACGGTGGCAGCACCTGTCACGGCATCGCCTCCGGCGAAGACGCCTTCGCGGGTAGTGGCGCCGTTATCATCGGCCACGAGGCAGCCGCGGCGGTTCACTTCAAGCCCGTCGGTAGTGTCCTTAATGAGCGGGTTGGGGCTTGTGCCGAGGGCCATGATGACCACATCGCAGTCCATGCGGAACTTGCTGTCGGGCACTTCCACGGGGCTGCGGCGGCCGCTGGCATCGGGTTCGCCAAGCTCCATGCGCACACATTCTATTCCGGTCACCTTGCCGCTCTCATCGCCTGTGATGGCCACGGGATTGGTGAGCATCTTGAATTCTATGCCCTCCTCCTTGGCATGGTGCACCTCCTCCACGCGGGCAGGCAGCTCGGCCTCGCTGCGGCGGTATACTATAGTGGCCTCGGCACCGAGACGCCTGGCTGTGCGCACGGCATCCATGGCGACATTGCCGCCGCCCACCACTACGACCTTCTCGCCCTGATAGATGGGGGTGTCGTATTCTTCTTCCCAGGCGTGCATGAGGTTGGCGCGGGTGAGCATCTCATTGGCCGAGAAGACACCGTTGAGGTTCTCGCCCGGTATGTTCATGAAGCGGGGAAGCCCTGCTCCCGAGCCGATGAACACGGCGTCGAAGCCCTCTTCATCCATGAGGGCGTCTATGGTGAGAGTGCGCCCCACCACTACGTCTGTCTCGATCTTCACGCCGAGCTTCTCCACGCTTGCCACCTCTCGGGCCACTACGCCCTCCTTGGGGAGACGGAATTCCGGAATGCCGTATACGAGCACGCCTCCAGCCTTGTGGAGGGCTTCGAAGATTGTCACGTCGTAGCCGAGGCGAGCAAGGTCGCTGGCGCAGGCGAGGCCCGAGGGCCCGCTGCCCACCACGGCCACTTTCTTGCCGAGGGGCTGTGCCGGAGCTGCTTCAAACTCATCGGCGTGGCCTATGCGCCAGTCGCCGGTGAAACGTTCGAGCTTGCCTATGGCGAGCGGCTCGCTCTTAATGCCGAGCACGCAGGAACCTTCACACTGGGTCTCCTGCGGGCATACACGTCCGCACACGCTGGGAAGGCTGGAGTCGAGAGCTATCACCTCGGCAGCGCCCTTTATGTCGCCCTCTGCGAGACGTCCCACGAATCCGGGTATGTCAATGCCCACCGGGCAGGCCTGCACGCAGCGGGGCTTGGGGCAGCGCAGGCAGCGTGTGGCCTCAAGCATGGCCTCTTCCTGATTGTAGCCAAGGCATACTTCTTCAAAATTGGCCGCTCTCTTCAGCGGATCCTGTTCGCGCACCGGAGTGCGGGGTATCTTGTTTCCTTTAGTTGCCATGGCAGGAGCATTTATGGGTTTCGGGATTAGTCTTGGGGTTTTCTTTATACATGGCCTGGCGGCGCATAGCTTCGTCGTAGTCCACGAGATGGCCGTCGAATTCCGGGCCCTCCACGCAGGTGAAGCGGGTCTTGCCGTCCACCGTCACGCGGCAGGCGCCGCACATGCCTGTGCCGTCTACCATCAGGGCGTTGAGCGACACTATAGTGGGTATGCCGTATTTCTTCGTGGTCATGGCTCCGAACTTCATCATTATCATGGGGCCAATTATCACGCAGTGGTCAAACTCGCGGCCCTCTTTCTCCACAAGCTGCTCTATGAGGCCGGTGACCATTCCGTGGAAACCCTCGGAGCCGTCGTCGGTGCAGAGATGCACACGGCCCACCTTGCGCATGGGTTCCACATAGGTGAACATGTCCTTGTTCTTGGCGCCTATGATCACGTCGGCCTCCACTCCCTGCTCATGGAGCCACTTCACCTGGGGGTAGACGGGTGCGGTGCCCAGGCCGCCGGCCACGAAGAGAATGCGCTTCTTCTTCAGCTCTTCGGCGGGAAGGTCGAGAAGGTCGGATGGACGTCCCAGAGGGCCGGCCACGTCGGCGAAGGCATCGCCAGCCTCCATGGCGCATATCTTGCGGCTGGATATGCCTATTTCCTGAATGACAAGGGTCACTGAGCCTTTCTCCCGGTCATAGTCGCAGATAGTGAGAGGGATGCGCTCTCCCTTGGCATCAGTGCGCACAATCACAAACTGGCCCGGCTGCCCGGAGCGGGCCACACGCGGAGCATCCACCACGATCTCATAGATGTGTGGAGCCAAAAGTGTCTTGCTTAAAATGGGGTACACTGTGTAGTTTCGGTATTAGTTGATATTATAGTAGTTTATATTTCTCAGGGGAGTGTCTGAATAAGACATTCTCTCAAATGTGCTGAAGCCATGTCTGCGAGAAACGGCTTCATTATGAGGCAAAGGTACAAAAACTTTCTCATCTGCGCAAAACCGCAGTAAATTCCGATGTCGCCCTGACGTGAGTGTTTTAAAAAATTTTTTTCACGGCCTCCGGAATCTCGTGATTTTTGGCTATATTTGCGCTTATAAAACTATCTGTTAAATCTGATTACGCTTATGGGTAAAGACCAGCGGGTGCTGTTTCACTCCACGATATTCGGCCCCATCCATAGCCGGCGCCTCGGCACGAGCCTTGGCGTGAATCTCTCGCCCACCGACGGCAAGGTGTGCTCCTTCGACTGCCTTTATTGCGAGGCGGGATACAACGCGCAAGGCCCGGGCACTTCGGGCCTGCCGCGCCGCTCTGACGTGGCCTTGATGCTCCGCGACAGGCTCGCGGAGATGAAGAGCAAGGGTGAGAGGCTCGATGTGATAACTTTCTCGGGCAACGGGGAGCCTACGGTGCATCCCGATTTCCCCGGAATTCTGCATGATGTGGCAGCCTTGCGCTCGGAGTATTTCCCCGAGGCCAAGGTGAGTGTGCTCTGCAACAGCACGCGCCTGGGCGATGAGGCTGTGTGCGAGGCGCTTATGAAGGCCGACAACAATATACTCAAGCTCGACTCGGCTGTAGAGGCCACCATGAGGCTCATAGACCGCCCCGGCGACAGGAATTTCACCGTGGAGCGCGTGACGGCTCAGCTCTGCCGCTTCGCCGGGCAGGCCATAATCCAGACCATGATGCTCCGCGGCGAGCATGAGGGGCAGCCGGTGGACAACACTACTGCCGAGGAGGTGGACGCGCTCATAGAGGCCTACAGACGTATACGTCCGCGCGAGATAATGCTCTACAGCATCGACCGCGCCACTCCCGAGGAGAAGCTGGTCAAGGTGCCTGCCGATGAATTGCGCGAGATAGGCGCGCGCATGGAGCTGGCCACGGGCATACATGTGCAGGTGAACTGATCATGAGGTATCCCGATCCTCTGTGCCCCGGCGAGGCCGTGGCCATTGTCAGTCCGGCCACTGTGGTGAAGGCCGAATATGTGCGGGGAGCGGCCAGCGCCCTTGAGGCCCGCGGCTTCCGCGTGAAGATCATGCCTCATGCCATGGGGCCGGCCTACGGTTCGTATGCCTCTTTGCTTGAGGGGCGTGTGGCCGACATGAGGAATGCTCTGGCCGACGACTCTGTGAAGGCTATACTCTGCGCGCGTGGAGGCTACGGGTGCGTGCATCTGCTCGAGCACCTCCCGGCGGAGCTTGTGGCCGCCGGCCATAAGTGGCTTGCGGGATTCAGCGACGTGAGTGTGCTTCACGCTCTCTGGCAGCGGGCCGGACTGGTGAGTCTTCACGCTCCCATGGCGAAGCATCTCACTCTCATGCCTGCCGACGACGCATGCACTCTTCAGCTTCTGGGCCTGCTCACGTCCTCCTCTCCCGGAGTGGATTATAATGTGCCTCCGCATCCGCTTGACATAGAGGGGGTTGCCACGGGGAGACTCGTGGGGGGCAACCTGGCTGTGCTCTCGCATCTTACGGGCACCCCCTGGGACGTGCTTACTCCCGCCCCGGGCGAGGATACGATTCTCTTCATAGAGGATGTGGGGGAGGCCATCTATGCCACTGAGCGCATGCTGTGGCAACTCAAGCTCACCGGCGCCCTGCACAGGATGAAGGGGATAGTAGTGGGGCAGTTTACCCAGGCCCGTCCTGACCTTAATTTCCCCTCCACCACGCACATGATCGGGGCGCGCCTGAGAGAATGGGGAGTGAGCTGCCCTGTCTCGGCCTGCTTCCCCGCCGGGCATGTCGACCACAATCTCCCGCTTCCGCTCGGAGCCTCCGTCACACTCTCCGTCTCGCCCCGGGGCACGTCACTCAGAAGTGAAATAAATAAGTAATACCGTATAAACCATGAAGATATACTGCGTCAACACGGAGTCGTACATAGACATAAAAGGGGGAGAGAGTCTCAGCGACATTCTCCGCCTCATAGGCCCGCTCCCCTTCAGCCCCATCTGTGCCAGGGTCAACAATCGCACAGAGCCTCTTTCCTTCCAGGTATTTATGCCCAAACAGGTGGAATTCATCTGTCCCTCGCATCCGTCCTCCTTGCGGGTGTACGTGCGCTCGCTCTGCATGATGCTCTACCGGGCAGTGAGCCTGGTGCATCCCGAGGCCCGTCTGTGCATAGAGCATTCCATAAGCCACGGCCATTACTGCCGGCTGCTCACCCGCGACAAGGAGCCGCAGGTCATCACTCCCGATGTGGAGGCTCTGGCCGTATGCATGCGTTCGCTCGCAGCCCGCTCATTGCCATTTGAGTGTCATGATCGCCTCACCCGCGACGCCATAGAGATATTCCGCAGCCAGGGCCTCATGGCCAAGGTGAATCTGCTGGAGAGTCTGCATGAGCTTTACACTACCTATTACACTCTCGACTCTCTTGCCGACATTTATTACGGCCCTCTGGCACCTCGCACCTCCGATGTGGGAGTCTTCGCCCTTGAGCCATACGAGGAGGGACTGCTGCTGCTTACGCCTGATCCGGCCGACATGACATGTCCGCAGAAGAGCGTGCCGCAGAAGAAGATGTATAATGCCTTCAAGGAGCACCTGCGCTTCAACGCGGTGGTGGGAGTGAGCAATGCCGGAGAGCTTAACAGGGTGGTGGAGGAGCGCCGTTCATCCGACCTCATCAATCTCAGCGAGGCCCTGCACTCGCAGTCGCTCGCCGCCATAGCCCACGACATACGCAAGCGCGGGGCGCGCTTCGTGCTCATAGCCGGGCCCTCCTCTTCGGGCAAGACCACTACATGCAAGCGCCTGGCCATACAGCTCATGACATGCCTGCTCAGGCCCAAGATGATCTCTCTCGACGATTACTTCGTGAATCGCGACCAGACTCCGGTCGATCCCGTGAGCGGCGACTATGACTTTGAGAGTCTCTATGCCCTCGACCTGCCGTTGCTCTCCGCTCATCTCAAGGCTTTGCTGAGGGGAGAGGAGATTAATCTGCCCACATATAGCTTTGAGCTCGGACGCAGGGTGGAGAAGAAGCGTCCTCTCAGGCTTGAGAAGGATGATGTGCTGCTGATGGAGGGGATACATGGCCTGAATCCGGCATTGCTCGGCGATGTGCCTGTGGAGTCGGTCTTCAAGATGTATGTCTCGGCGCTCACCACTCTCTCGATCGATGACCATAACTGGATCTCCACCACCGACACGCGCCTGCTTCGCCGCATAGTGCGCGACCACAAGTATCGCAGCACATCGGCTCTCGACACCTTGCGACGTTGGCCCTCAGTGCGCCGGGGCGAGGATAAGTGGATATTCCCTTTTCAGGAGAATGCCGACGCCATGTTCAATTCCTCGCTGCTCTTTGAGATAGCTGTGATGAAGGAATATGCCGAGCCTCTTCTGCGCGGAGTGCCGCACGATGCGACGGAGTATTCGGAGGCTTACAGGCTTCTCACGTTTCTGAGCAAATTCATGCCTCTGCCGGAGACGCAGATACCCGGCACGAGTCTGCTGCGTGAATTCCTCGGAGGTTCCACATTCACTTACTGATCCGCGAGTCACCACCGTAGTCCGTAATATGGAAGCGGCCGACAGTCACCATGCTGCCGGCCGCTTCTGCTATTTAAGGCTTATGCGCTGAAGTATCAGTGTCTTACCTTTACTGCGGTGTTATTGATCATCACCACGTAGATCTGTCCCTGTGGAGCGGAAATATTAACGATATCCTTGGATGCGGTGAGCTGGGCTATTGCCATGCCGTTGACGGTGTATACCTTCACTACGTCACCCTCGCGGAGATTTTCGATCTGGATGAATTCTCCGTTGTTGGATACGTTGTAGTCGTGTCCCTCCACGCTTACGATTCCGGAAGTCTCGATAATCTCCACTTCCCGTGCGAATTCGTAAGTGGCCACGAGGCTTGACTCCTCGGCAATCTTCTTGATGGTGTAGGCATCGGCTTCCACGTCTCCGGTCACATCCTCGCCGTTGAGAGTGAGGGTTGCGAGTTTCCAGTCGGCCACAGGCTTCAGAGTCACAGTGGCGTCGCGGCCTTCGAGCACTTCAAAAGAAGTATTGGCGAAGTTCACGAGTTCTACGTTGACAGCCACCTTGGGCAGCTTCACCACCTGGTAGTCAATGGTCATGGCGCGGTTGTGGTCGCTATCGTACTCGGTGCCTATGGCGAAGGATGAGCGGGGAATCACGAATGTGTACTTGCCGGGCTCAGTGATGCGTTCAGTGAGATGGAACACGCTTGTGAGTGCGATCACATCCCTTGCCTCACCTTCCCGGATGTCGTTGCCCTGGGAGTCATACTGCACCTGTGAGTTCATGTCGACGCTGGCCACTTTCTCGCCGGCTGCGTTGATCACATAGGGCACGGCATTGAAGGAAAGGCCTATGCCGCGTGGTTCGGTAGCTGAGAATTCATAGAGTTCTTCCACCATTCCGCTGGCAGGAGAGATGTCTGCTTCGGGCCAGGCCATGTAGCATGGGTATACTGCAGAGTAGTAAGAATCGGCCTCAGTGCCGCGGTTGCCTTCCACTACGAGACCTTTATCATCCTTGGCACGGATCATGAATGTCCATGCGTCTTGAGATGATTCCCAGAAATGGGTGCCGGGCTTGATAGTCCACACAGTCTTGTCGGCATTGGGAGTGATGTCATTGATGTTGCTTATAGATGATCCCTGGCCGCCGGTAGTCACTTCGCAGGTCACGCTCTCCACGGGAGCGGAGAAGGATACGATTATCGGCTGTGAGCTGTCGGTTATCTCGATGTCGGATTCAGGAGATACGGAGGTGAACTTGACGTCGCTGAACTTATATGGCTCCGACTCGCCGCTGAAGTTGATGTCGACCGGGCCCCATGTCTGATTTGCAGGGTTGGAGATGTTGTTAGTGCTGTGGGCGGTTACGGTCACAGTGTAGGTCTGGTCAGTGAAGAATTTATTTACGGCCCAGCCGGCGACTGAAGTTGTATATTCGCCTAAGGCAGGATCGGCTGTAGAACCGCTCTTATCATATATCTCCATAGATCGGATTATTGTGCCGCCGGCATCTTTGAAGCTGAGAGTCAACATCATGGCATCGGCTATGGGGTCGATCTTGACTACGATAGCGTCGCCATTCTGCAGCAGGGCAAGCTTGCCGGTTTTGGTGAGGTCATCGCCGTTGATTGTGAGGCTGAGCACATTCAGCTCCTTATCCTTGTCGGAGCCTGAAGACGATGTGTTGGTGTAAGTCCACACAAAATCCTGCGCTTCATTGCCGTTGCCGTTGAGAGTGAAGAAGTTGGCCGGCACGTGGAGGGTGTATACACCGGATTCGGTGATAGCCTCATCGGCAATTTTAGTGATAATGTCGTAGTCATATTGCATCTCGTAGAACATGGAGTTGAGCGAGATCTCCTTGCTGTATCCCTTGTCGGAGGTGAGCAGAAGGGTGGAGCCGGCTTTCTGCACGCCGAATTCAGAGAATGTGAAATTTACATTGGGAAAGTTAGTGTTGTTCTCTATGGAGCCTCCGGCTTCAATTTTCTCCATCACTCCCATAGAATTGTTAGTGATAGCACGCGCGTTCAGCTCAAGAGGATCGGCTGAAGCAGGAATGGTCAGCACTGCTACTGCAGCGGCCGCCATTACAGACGTAAATAGATTATTCATAAATAGAAAGATATTGGTTAAAAAAATGAGATGCTGCAAATTTAGATAATTATTTTAAAATACACAATATTTCATGTGTTAATTTTCTACAGAAACATGTTTTAATATTGAAAGTGGCATTATTGATACCTGAGGAGACGTAAAAGTAGCAAACACGCAGCGACGGCAAGCCTCACGGTCTGCCGTCGCTGCGTGTTGCCGCAAGGACAACTGCTAACTAATTAACCTAATATCAACATTTATCTATTACCAAAAATCTATCTACGGTGTTTTTCACAGCCGACGGCATTCGGGGCCTGTAGGTGGCGCCTCAGCGATGTCCATGAGGGCCTTTGCAGCCGTCGTACAATGATAGAACGCGCCGGCTTAGGTAAAGTTCACGCTTTGCAAAAAAATAATTCCGGGCCGGATATCTCTGCAGATCCGGCCCGGAAAAGGTGTAGGAAGTGATGTCGGTTTATCGCACGATTACCTTGAAGCTCTTCTCATCCACGCGCACTACATATATGCCGGGAGCGAGATTCTTCATTCCGGAGCGTGTGCCGGAGAGGGTGTAGGCTTCGGCTGAGGTGTAGTCGCCGAGTATGATGATGTCGGATCCGTCGGTGTATACCTTTACGGAATCATTGGTTGCGGGCAGGCTCTCCACGCCGCTCATGCCGGAACGCACGTAGATGGCGTAGGAGTTGGAGGGGAGGGTCACAGTTTTGGCGGCAGCGTCGAAGACCGGCTCGGTGCCGTAAGTCTTTGAAGCGAGCTTGTAAGAGGCATTGTCGTTGAGCTGGAACTTCACGTTCTTCACGGTGATGACTCCGCCGGCAGTGGTGTTGGGGTTGAGCACCACGATTATTTCCTCATTACCCTTGGAGGCGTAGATGGTGCGGCCGGTCTGCCAGGCAGATGCGGTGAGATTGTTCTCAAACTGTGCGTCGTCATCGAAGAGATGGGCGTAGGTTGTGCGCAGGTATGCGAAGTCACACCAAGAGTCGTAGCAGCCGCGGGTGAACTCATCGTCGAGGGCTTTCCAGTCCACTTTCTTGTTGCCGGTGTTGTTGCCTCCGGTGGCGTCTTTGGTGGTCTGGGTGTTGCCGAGCTCAGAGAACTGCCATATCATGTGGGCGCCCGGGGCGAGAATCATCTGGGCTCCCACGCATGCTATGCGGGCCTTCATGGCCTCGTTGCTTTTCTTCACTGCGGTCACGCCCCACTTTGTCTGTTTGTAGCCCATGCGCTCCTCATCGTGGCTCTCGGCGTAGCTCACAGTTGAGCCCCAGGTGCGGGAGTCGTCGGTGGCCTCAAAACGGCAGAGGTTGGAGTCGGCTGAATATCCCATGGCATACTGGCATGCGGCGTTGTTCACATTAGCCCAGTTGATCTGTCCGTCGGCGGCCATTTCATTTTCCTCCTTGGCCGCGGCGAGGTTCTCGTTGATGAAATAGGCGTCGGGGTTCACCTCGCTCATTGCGGCGTGGATGCGGGTCATGCGCTGCACTCGGGAAGCGTTGTAGGCGTTGGTGCCTCCGGCATAGGAATCGTTGTCGCCGAGACCTTTCACGAGATCGAAGCGGAAACCGTCTACCTTATACTCCGTGAGCCAGTATTTCACGCAGTCCTTCCATTGCTGCTCGACAAGGGGATGATCCTGGTTCCAGTCATTGAGCACAGAATAGTCGTGTGGAGCCTTGCCGTTGTAGAAGGGGCTTGCGGCGGCAGTGCCATACATGGCATACCAGGGGTGCAGCCAGTCGCTCTGGTTGAACACGAGGTCGAGGATGACGGCTATGCCGTTCTGGTGGCAGAGGTCGATGAATTCCTTGTAGTCGTCGGGAGAGCCGTAGGCCTTGTCGGGAGCGAAATAGAAGTTGGTGTTGTATCCCCAGGAGAGATTTCCGTTGAACTCGCATATGGGGAGGAGCTCCACTGCGTTTACGCCGAGAGCCTTCAGGTAAGGGATCTTTTCGATTGCCTTGCGCACAGTGCCGTTGCCGCGGGCCTGACCCTCGGTGCCGGTGAAGTCGCGCAGGAGAAGTTCGTAGATTATGAGATCCTGCTTGCGGGGTGCCTGGAAGTCGGTCACTTGCCAGTCATAGTCATTGATGTTCTCCTGATATACGGCGAGCACGGTAGAGCCGAGTTCGGCGGGAATCTGAGGCATATCGGGGTATACATCGCCGGAGATGTACTTGTCGTTGTAGGGATCGAGGATGAGCTTGGCATAGGGGTCTGCCACCTTTATGGTGTTGTCCACAAGGTAGTAATAGGTGTAGAGTGTCTCGGAGTCGAGGCCTGAGACCGTAGTCCAGAAATAGCGGTGGCCGTTGTAGTCCTGATATTTCATCATGTTCTCGCTGCGGGCCTCAAAGCCGGTCCAGGAGGGCATGAGCATGACTGATTGCTTTTCGGGAGCCGCGAGGCAGAAGGTGACAGTGCCGTCGGCATTTCGCACGGCGCCCTGACGGGGCACGCCTCCGGGATAGTCCTGGGCGGAGGAGGGTGCGGGATAGGATACAGTCATGGTCTGCTCGGCCTGCTGAGAGGCAGTCTGTCCCTTTGCGGTCACGGTGTAGTTTCTGTGTTCGGTGAATGTGAATGACGCCGAGAGGGTAGTGGCGTTGCTTTCCTGCTTCACTACAGTGCCGTCTACGGATAGAGTGAGGGTGGCGGGAGCTGTGGCTCCGATGGTGAATGTGATGGTCTCCTTTTCGGGAGTTACGGTGAGACCGGGCATGTCGGAGGTGAGAGAAAGGTGGAAACCCTCTTCCATTACGGGGAGAAGGATGTCGGCGCCTCCCACATCTTTGCCCTCTTTCTTATTGTCGCCTGTGCGGAACACGAATGCGATTTTCTTCACGGTCTCGCCTTCATCGAGCCCGTAGTAGGTGCGCATGTCGCCTATGCTGAGGCTCCAAAGGTTTTCGCTCACGTAGGAGAGCTTGTACTTAGGGTCGTTGTCGCCCCATTTAGAGGGCGCGTGCTTCCAGTCGGCGTCAGACTTGCTGAGATTGGTGATCACGCCGGTGTGGGCATATACTTCGGTTGTGGACGGGAGGCCTATCATGCCTTTGTTTCCCTGGTCGGCATGGAAATAGATTATCACATTCTCCGAGTTCTCCTGCAGGGGAGTGGGGGAGGAAGTGACTACATCGGCGGCGCCGGCGCTCAGGGCACAAAGCAGCATGACCGCCAGAAAATGGAGGTAAGATTTCATTTAGCTAAAGGTTGAATATTGAGTTTTTGTTAAGTGTATTAGTTTGTTGTACAGCTTGATAGGCTGTTTATTCAAAGCTTAGAATTTGCTGATTGGGTGCAAAATTACAACAAAGCGTGCCAAGGGCCAAAGATTTATCCTTAAAAAAATAGAAAATCAGGGGATGGCAAAATAATGCCCCGCCTGCGGCATGGCCTTGCGGCGCATGGACGGGCGGGGTATGCGGTATTGCCGTGCCTGTGGCGGCAGTGATTATTTTGCGGCGGGAGCTTCGGCGGGCTGATTGGTGGCGGCAGGGGCCTGAGCGGCAGGGGCCTGGGCAGCAGGCTTCTGTGCGGGAGTAGTGCCGGGGGCGGCCTGCTGGGCAGCGGGCACCTTCACCTGGCTTTCGGCACGGGGAGCCTTGATTGCGAAAGAGCAGCAGATGCTCAGCACGCAGATGATAATGGCGAGGCTCCAAGTGGTCTTCTCAATGAAGTCGGTAGTTTTGCGATAGCCCATATACTGGTTGCCACCGGCATAGTTGGAAGCGAGACCGCCTCCCTTTGATTTCTGGATGAGCACGGCGCCTATGAGCAGCAGGGCGGCTATGACGATAAGGATTGCCAAAAATACGTACATTTGTCTTATTTCTTGTTTTCGTTAATAATCAGTTTTTTAAGGAATCGAATTTGGTCTGCAAAGTAAATACTTTTTTTGGGATTTTTCAAATTTATCTCTGAAATAATTTCAAGCGCCTTTGCATAATTGCGGTTTTTGATAAGGATACGCACGAAGCTTTCCGTGAGGGAGCTTGATTCCGCAGTTCGGGATTTTGCCTGTGGCTCGGCGGGCTGATTGGTCAGAATGTCGGATTCTTCCATCTCAGCATCATCATCGGCGGGCATGGGCGAGGGTACCTCCGTCTGTCGCGGAGCCGACTGCCTTCCGGCTCTTATGAATGAATTTATGAGCCTGTCCTGCTCAGAGTCGTCATCGCTGTCATCGGGTAGGGGAGCGTCGCGCTCTTCGGCTGCCAGTGTGGCGGCATAGTCGGGCAAGGGGTTGAAAATGAGGCGGGAGAGGGCTTCGGTCTCATGCGGATCAGGAGTTCCGAAGGTGGAGAGGAATGTGGATATGGTGTCGTCGGTGGAAGGTGTGGCCTCCTCCTTTGCCGGATAGAAATTAGCCATGATGCAGGCATGGTCTCCGAGTAAGTCTTCAAGCGCCTGCATGGAGGGCATGGCCGCTGCCAGGCGGGCGCATAGCTCGCCGAGGGCCGGGTCATCCAGATCGGCCGTGTCGCGCAGGGCCTTGATGGCCGGCGTTATGTCGCAGGGATATTTATGGATGAGGCTTAGGGCTTCAGAGGGTGTCATAGATATTACCAGTTGCCGAGAGTGGCGTTGAAAATGAGGTCGGTGAGTTCGGCGGATATTTCCTCACACAGCTGATCCTGCACATCGGTGAGCATCTCCGAGGCGGGGAAGTCGCGATAGGCCGAGAAGGATTGATCTACGCTGTTGGCCTCGTTTCTGTGGTCGGTGTATTTTACGCGCACGGTGATGGTGAGGCGGGTCTGCGTGGCATAGGCATCTGTGCCCACGGCCTGCGGGGATAGGGAATAGCCGGTGATTTCGCCCGTCATCTCAAGGTCGGCGTTGGGGGTGCTCACGGTCTGCAGGCGGGTCTGTCGTGTTATGCCGTCCAGGAGCTTGTTTTCGAAAGTCTGCTGCAGGGGAGGGTATACGAGGGCCGCGCGTATTGGAAACTCGGAGATGTATATGGTCTTGTATATATCATAGTTGATAGCCGAGCCATTGAGTTTGTAGCTCGGTATGCAGCTCTGCGTGAGCGGCGGGATCCACATGAGCAGCAACAGCGGCAGCAGACGTCTGAAGAAGCGTAATTCAGAGGCCATATTCCTTGATTTTACGGTAAAGAGTGCGTTCGCTCACCCCGAGTGCGGCAGCCGCTTTCTTGCGGTTGCCACCGGCCATTTCAAGCGCGTTGCGCAGAATCACGGCCTCGGCCGGAAGGTCTGACGCCTCGGCCGGGCTATAGGGGGTGAATTCCTCGCGGAAAGGGAGGATTGAGCGATGAGGAGGCAGCGGGCCGGAGATATCCTCTACATCGGTCTCGCTCTGAGTGGCGTGCATGCTGCCCTCCATGCGGGAGTGGAGCATGCGCACTTCATTCTGCAGGGATATGAGCGAAGACCAAAGCATGTCTCGCTCCGAGTCGTAGGAGGGCGTGGGGCGGAAGCGTGCCACTTCGCCGCCAGCCTTGCCTCCGTCGGGCAGATAGCCCTGGAGCGTGGAGGCGTCTATTGTGGTGCCGGCACCGAAAAGGGCGGCCTGTTCGATCACGTTCTTGAGCTGGCGCACGTTGCCGGGCCAGCGGTAGAGGAGCATGAAGCGTTGAGCGTCATCGGAGAAGGTGATGGCTTCCGTAAGGTATTTCTCGGAGAAATCGGCGGCGAATTTTCGGGCGAGCAGCAGGATGTCGCGCCCGCGCTCATGGAGCGCCGGCACTTGTATCTGCACGGTGGAGAGGCGGTAATACAGATCCTGGCGGAAATTCCCCTCGGCCACGGCCTTGAGCAGATCCACATTGGTGGCAGCCACTACGCGCACGTCGGCGCGCTGCACCTGCGAGGATCCTACCTTGAGAAACTCTCCGCTCTCGAGCACACGCAGCAGGCGGGCCTGGGTGGTGAGAGGAAGCTCGGCCACTTCATCGAGAAAGATAGTGCCGCCGTCGGCCTCCTCAAAGTATCCTTTGCGGGCCGACAGGGCGCCGGTGAAGGAGCCTTTCTCATGGCCGAACAGCTCGGAATCGATAGTGCCTTCGGGTATGGCTCCGCAATTCACGGCTATGTAGCGGCCATGCTTCCGGGCGCCGAAATTATGTATTATCTTCGGGAAGAACTCCTTGCCGGAGCCGCTTTCGCCGGTGACAAGCACGCTCAGGTCGATGGGGGCGACTTTTATGGCACGCTCTATGGCAAGATTGAGCGCGGGGGAGACGCCCACGATGGAGAATCGCCGACGGGCCTGCTGCACCTGTTCTTCTATATCAATGTCAGTCATCTTCTTATGCGCTGTAGTTTACTTGCGGCTCCGCAGTTCATAGGTTTTCTCCCGCAGAAGCCGTCCCAGCTCCTCAGTGGAGGCGCAGGCATTCTGGGCCTCCACGCTTATGGGTTCTCCTATGCTCACACGCATGGTTTTGCCCCGGCGGCGAAACACTTCGGCCGGTAGCCGCAGGGTGCGTATCTGCCAGGAGATCACTCCCAGGATGTTGAAGAAAGTGGAGTTGTGTCCATGAAAGAATATGGGTATCACAGGCACTTTGAGCTGCTGGATGAGGCGGATGATGGATGGCTGCCACTCGCGGTCGTTGATGTGCATGTCCCACTTGAGCTTGCTCACTGCTCCGGCAGGGAAGAATCCTATGGGGTGTCCCTGTTTCACGCGGGTCATAGCCTCGCGTATTCCCTGCAGTGTGGTGCGTCGCTTCTCAGGATCATCGCTTGCCGAGGGGTCGACGGCTATGAAGCTCGGGCGCATGGCCGTGATGTGATTGAGAAACATATTGACCATAACCTTGAAGTCGGGACGCACACTGCCCACTATGTCGAGCAGTGTTATACCGTCGAGAGCGCCGAAAGGATGATTGCTCACGGTGATGAACGCCCCCGACGGGAATCTGTTCAGCACATCGAGGCCGTCTACCTTCAGGTCTAACTTGAACTCATCGTGAATGAGCGCCTGCGAGAATGGTATGCCCGGAGTGTGGCAATGGCGTGCGTGCACGTCATTTACCTTGTCGATAGAGAGGAAGCGCAGGATGGAGTCCACCAGCTTCTTTCTTCCCTTCATAGCCGGGATCCAGCGGCATACGTCATCATAGTTCACCACCTCGGGGCGGATGCAGTAATCCTTGTCTAATGAATCTGCGGGCATAAATGTCTATATTTTAGGGACAAGCGTCCAGGTGATTACGCCGCGCGTGCGCGGGGCGTCGGCCTTGGGAGTCCATCGTGCGTTGAGAGAGGCACGCCGGCATTTCTCGCGCAGGGAGGCATCGGATGAACCGGATATCACGTTGGCCTCCGTGACACGCCCATCGGCGTCTACATATACCTCTACCTTTATCACCACTTTCTGGCGCAGAGAGACGGAGGGCAGCGGGCAGCTGAGGAGTTTCCGTCCCCCTTTGAGCATGCCGGTGGCACCGGAGCCCGTGCCTCCCGAGCCTGATTGAGAGGAGGGAGAGGCGGAGCCGCCTTCCTTGCCGTTGTGAGGGGAGAACTGACCCTGCATCTTGCCGGCAATGCGGGAGTCAGGCTCCTGCTTGGGAGAAGGCTCGGTCGTTTTCTTCGTGGATGGCTGAGTGCTTTTCACGAGCTTCTCTGAAGATGGGTTGGGAGAGGGGTTCTCGCCGTTCACCACTTTTTTATCTACCGGCACGGGGGCCCGGTCGGGCATGCCGTCGGGCACCGGGGCCGGATCATTGCTGCGGTTCACCTCCTTGTCGCCGGCATCCTGCAGCAGCATCGGCTCGATGAATTCCGGCACTTCATCAGGTTCTATGGCGGCCATTTCCAGCGCAGCGTCATCATCGGCCGGCCGCAATGGGGATACATGCACCTTCACCAACAGGGAGCATAGCAGCAGGAGCAGAGCCACGATGAGAGTGGCCACAGCGGCTATGAGCTTGTTGGGATCGGGCGAGCCGGAGTCTTTTTTTATGGTAGAAACAGTGTCGGTCATTGTATTGATACCGGGTGAGTTGCAAGCACCATCTTTATGTCGGATCGCGAAGCGGCGTCGAGCACTTTCACTACAGCGGAGTAGGGCACGGCCGAGTCGGCATACAGTGCCACCGATCGCAGCCGCCCCTCCTTGGAGAGAAGTTCGAGAGAGGCCATGAGTTCCGGCACATCCACGTGGCGGGGCACGCGGTTTTCAGGCACGGAGTCGGCACGGTTGGTGACAAGGTATATTCTTGACAGAGAGTCGAGATACACCTCTGTGGCCGGCTTTTCCACGGTCTGCTCCGTGCCCTGCGGCAGGTTCACTTCAAGAGCCGAGGGTGTGATGAGCGTGCTTGTGATCATGAAGAATATGAGGAGAAGGAATATCACGTCGGCCATGGAAGACATTGAGAAGGCCGAGATAGGAGTCTGAGGGCGTTTGAGTGCCATAGGCTTGGATAGTTATAGAGACACTTCAGGCGGCCGGCTCATTGAGCATATCCATGAATTCCATGGTCTTGCTCTCAAGATCGGTCATGACTTTTCCCACACGTGCCACGAGATAATTGTAGGCGAAGAGGGCGAGAATGCCCACGATAAGGCCGGCCACGGTAGTGACGAGAGCCAGGGAAATGCCTCCCGAGAGCGTGGTGATGTCGGCGGCACGTCCTGCGGCGCTCATCTGGAAGAAGGCGTCCATCATGCCCACCACGGTGCCGAGGAATCCGAGCATCGGGGCTCCGGCGGCTGTGGTGGAAAGCAGGGAGAGCCCCTTGCTCAGGCGTGAGATCTCGATGTTGCCGGTGTTCTCCACAGCCATCAGCACGTCGGCCATGGGGCGTCCTATGCGGGAAATCCCCTTGAGGATGAGGCGTGCGGCAGGAGTCTCTGTCTTGCGGCATATGCGGCGCGCATTGTCTATGTCCCCTTCGAGGACGCAGTCGCGCACACGCTTCATGAGCGACTTGTCGTCGCGCATGGCTGAGGCGATGATAAGGCATCGCTCGATGAATATGTATATGCTTAAGAGCAAGAGGAGGGCGAGAGGAATCATGATATAACCTCCCTGAAGAATCAGGGCCCAAAGAGTGGGGGTGGATGACATGGCTGTGTGCGTTGTGAGTTAAGAAATGTATTTTATTATTTGGTTACCTCAAGGGCTTTTCTGTAAGCCTTTATCACGGACTCTATGCCGAGATAGAGGGCGTCGCATATTACGGCGTGGCCTATCGACACTTCATTGAGGTAGGGGAGCCTGGAAGCGAAGAACTCAAGATTGCTCAGGTTCAGGTCATGGCCGGCGTTCACGCCGAGGCCGGCCCGGTGTGCCGTGCGCGAGGCTTCCACGAAAGGAGCCACGGCAGCCTCCCGGTCATGCTCGTAGTTATCGGCATAGGGCTTAGTGTAAAGCTCCACACGGTCGGCGCCGGCGCGTGCCGCAGCCTTGATTGTGGCGGCATCTGTGCCGGTGAAGATGCTTGCGCGTATGCCGGCGTCATGCAGGCGCTGCACTGTCTCGCTGAGAAAATCGAAGTTGGCCTCCACGTCCCATCCCGAGTCGGAGGTGAGCACGCCCGGAGCGTCGGGCACAAGTGTGACCTGCTCGGGACGCACGCGCAGCACGAGATCCATGAATCGTGGCGAGGGATAGCCCTCGATATTGAATTCGGTCTTGACAAGCGGCTTGAGACGCAACACGTCGGCATAGCGTATGTGGCGCTCATCGGGCCGGGGATGCACCGTGATGCCCTGTGCTCCGAAAGCCTCGCAGTCGGTGGCGAATTTCTGCACGTCGGGGTTATTCTCGCCACGAGCGTTGCGCAATGTGGCCACTTTATTGATATTGATGCTCAGATAAGTCATTATCAGTAGATTAATTTATAGCCGGAGGAGTAATTGCCGGGCCGGCAGGAAATTTTTTGAGACGGCTGGCGGCGGTGTGGTGCAAAATTTGTAACTTTGGGCATTCGCAGGGCCGTAACGTCAGCGCATATTCCGCTGCAAAAATAGCATTTTTTTTCCAAACCGCCGCATTCCGGCATCTGATTTTTACACGAACTATTACCATCCCTGCCAATAAAAAACGCATATGACTGCTCATGACATACTCCGCATCCCCCCACGTGAGCCGTCGGCATCCGCGACTCCTGTGGCCCCTGCCGATGCATCGCTCTCTCGACTGCTCTCCCTTATGCTCGATTCCCCGTCGGGCACGGTTGCCATAAGCGGCCGGGAGGGGGAGTCGGGCATCATTACGGCGATGCAGCTTCTTGATGCCTGCGCATCGATGATGCCCCAGCGCCCTGAAAGCTCCACCATCACCCTTACCTGCGCGCCGGGTGAGTTTCTCGCTTCGGCCGTGGCGCGTGCCGTGGAGGATGCCGATGCTCATCTGCTTGATATGAACACACTTCCCTCTGCCGACGGATTGCTCAGGGTTGTGCTGCGTGTCTCTCGCATAGACCCGGCGCCCGTGGTGCGCTCGCTGGAACGATACGGCTTCACGGTGAGTGCCGCAGAGGGTGACTTCAATACTGACCATGACCTGGCGCTCTCCCGCCTTGAAGAGCTCCGCAGATATTTTGACTTATGACGGATTACGTACCCTCAGTGGCCATATATCATCATGGCCGGCGTCCTGACCTGGCCTTTCTCTCCTCGATGGTGAGTGAGATAAATCGTGCCGGACTCGCAGTGGAACTGGAGAAGGAGCTATACCACCGCCTCTCGCGTGAGGGGGATGGCTGCATACCCGTGGAGTTTCCCACAGCCGGATGCCGCATGGTGATGAGTCTTGGCGGCGACGGCACTTTCCTGAGGGCGGCGCGATGGACTCTGCGCGGTGCCGGCGCTCCCGTGGCCGGAATCAATGCCGGCACACTCGGGTTTCTCACGGCCTGGGAGCGACAGGATTTTTCCCGGCTGCTCGACATGGCTGTCACTCGCCGCATACCCACCCACGACCGCAGTCTGCTCCAGGTGAGCAGTCCCAATCTTCCCGACGATATATGGCCGCTCGCACTCAATGAGATAGCCATGCTTCGCTCCAAGACGTCGCAGATGATCACGGTGAGCGCCTCACTCTGTGGCGACTTCCTTGCCGAATATGCTGGCGACGGCCTGATAGTGAGCACTCCGGCGGGCTCCACCGGCTATAATCTCTCGGCCGGAGGCCCCATTATCATACCGGGCACACGCGCCATGGCCCTCACTCCCGTAGCGCCGCACACTCTCACGCAGCGTCCGCTTGTAGTGGGAGCCGATGTGGAGCTTGATATGTGTGTGACGGGACGCAGCCGCAGTTTCCTGCTCAGTATAGACGGACATTCGGTCACACTCCCCATAGGCAGCCGTCTTAAAGTGTGTGGTGTGGGACGAGTGCTCAAGGTTGTGCGCAATGACTCCGAGAGCTTCGCCTCCCGCCTGAGGGCCAAGCTCATGTGGGGGCAGAATCCTGCGAAGCGCTGACATATGGCAGTCTTGTGAGGACTTGCATCATACCTTATAAAAAACCGATGAGAGGATTCGCGCCGAAGCATCCTCTCATCGTTTTTTTAAGCCGGATGGCATGCAATATGAAGTATACAAGAAAACGGCCTGCTCTCTCGAGTAGACCGTTTTGTGTGTCATTATTCTTGTTCGGGGAAATTTTTCGTGGGCGCTGAGGGATTCGAACCCCCGACCCTCTGCTTGTAAGGCAGACGCTCTGAACCAACTGAGCTAAGCGCCCGATTTTGAGATAAACTGTGACTCACGTCATAGCCAATCCAGTTACTTGTCTGTTTTCTGTATTGCTTTGAATGAGAACTTATGACTCACGTCATTAGCATTTGGGAGTGGGCGCTGAGGGATTCGAACCCCCGACCCTCTGCTTGTAAGGCAGACGCTCTGAACCAACTGAGCTAAGCGCCCCCATTCTTTTATTACTAACTTAAACTGCCTAACTGCGCTTCACAGCGTTGTCATTTTTACCGTTTTGCACTGCAAAGTTAAGGACTTTTTCCGAACCCGCCAAATCTTTTCAATACTTTTTTTTATCTTTTCTCGCATCCGTCGATATATCAGCCTCTTAGAGAACGTGTGAATTCAACCCGCATTAATCTTTAGGCCTCCCCAAAAGCTGATATTCTCTCATGACGGATGCAAAAATTGAAGTCAGAAGAAATCCACCGGGTTCAGGCGCTCGCTTCTTGCGGCTGAGAATGCCTCCTCGGGAGTTCCGGGATACTCGGCCATCATCTGCTCATGAGTGGGATATTCGCGCCGCTTGTCGGAATACCACGCCACAGCCTCAAGCGGCACGCCGGAGCGAAGCAGATCCAGTTCATAAGCATCCATACGCCTGAAGAGCGACTCGCGTTCTCCCTCGCCCACCTCGCGGCGATAGATCTCTATCTCGTGCCAGGGCACGAAGACGGGTGTCTTGTCGCTCTCGCCGGCCACAGCCCGCTGCCATTCATCGTGGAAGAAATTCTCTTCTCCGTCGGCCGTGCTCTCCATCACCACAAGAGTCTCCGGCAGACGCGGAATGCTGCCTGCCACCGAGCGCACGATTCTTCCGGCAAGCTCATTGTCACCCTCTCCCCAGAAGGCCACCTCGCTCAGATGAGCCATGTGGTAGGAGCCGCTGCGCACGGCATTGGGGGCAAGAGCCGAGGCCACCGCCACGCGGCAGTCGCGGGCCGGAATGCAGTTGATGTTCTGGCTTTTTTCATAGGGAGTGAAGCACCAGTCTTTGGCCACACCCTCCTTGAGTGAGTCGGGATAATGACGGAGAAGCAGTGAGTACATGCCTCTTATATTGGCCGAGGCATCCTTGACATGACTGCATATCAGGGAGTTCCATCCCCTGCGGCGCACGAGTTGAAGCCAGGCCATATACATCTGTATGAGCGTGCTTCCACCCCACTGGCGCGCTTTGAGCATGATGAGGCGTATGGGCAGAGAGGCCCGGCGCTGGCGCTCCAGCTCTCGCAAGACCCGTCGCTGAGGGGCGTTGAGAATGAATGGCACCGGGAGACCCGTGAGCTTGTCGGAGACTTTCACACATTCCCGGCACCAGAGTGCAAAATCTTCGGTAAAGGGATGATTCATCAGAGAGGCAGATAGTTTTTGAGATTGAGAAGTATCAGCACAATGCCGAGGGCATATATGGCGATAAGACCGAAGGACAGAGATTTTTCGGTAGAGTCGGTATTCATGTCAGTCATAGGTTATGGTTTACGCTGCAAAGTTAGGTGGGGAGATATGCCTCCCACATGGTAACTATTCAGCGGACACGCCGATGTAGTCGCCGTTTAGAAAAGGGCGAGGATT
>CAJTTA010000005.1 GCA_910579305.1 uncultured Muribaculaceae bacterium | reverse complement strand
TAATAATGCCTAAATCTTTATAATTTTTGTAGATTCCGATGCGGTTGCCCTGGAAAATACGGCCCACGAATTAAGAAGACCTTTGCTAAACGGCGACATTACACTATCTTTGCACAAATTTTATCATGCCACATGAAGAGATATTGTCTGCCGGTTGATGATCTGAACGTCAACGTAGAGCTGAAAGCGATGCGCTCAATAAGGCTACGGGTAAAACCTGACGGGATATATGTTTCCGCGCCATACGGCACCTCCCCCGGAATACTCCGGGAGTTTGTGCTTCGCAATCTCGGCTGGATACGCAAAGCCTTGAAGCGCCTGGATGAAAGGCAGGCTTCCTGCGGGAATCCTCTCTCTCAGGAAGAGATCAATGCGTTTATCCTCCGCTGCAAGTCACGACTTGAGTACTGGCAGGAAGTCATGGGGCTATATGCTACTAATGTAAGCTTCAAGCTCATGAAATCTCGGTGGGGCTCATGCAATCCTCTCTCTCGCAACATCAGCATAAATGTCAGACTATGCCGTTACCCGAATGAGTGCACTGATTACATCATTGTGCACGAACTCGCCCACATCGCTCACCGGAATCACTCTGCCGAATTCTGGAGTCTGGTAGAAAAATATATCCCCCACTGGCGCTCTTTGCGAAAACGCCTGCGGGGAATGTCTTAGAGAGCGTGTGAATTTAAACCGTATTAACAATTAAAGATAATGGGAGTAAGAACTTCAAATTAATCCTGAGGTCTTTTTTGGTCAATTCCGCCAAGTTTCATCAGTCGCATAGCTCGCTATGCTCCTTCCTCAACTCGCGGAATTCCCTCAAAAAATCCTCTCAGCCTTAATTTGATTTAAATCCAAACACTCTCTTAGAGAGCGTGTGAATTTCAACACACTCTTAGGATAAATATGGGCCGGAAAAGGATGATCATCTCCGGCTCATATCAGTCAAGCCATGTAAGCCTCCACTTCTGCGGGATTGAAGCGGGAAATAAAGTCTGCATGTCCGGCTACCTGAGCATGTGCCCAACGCACGAATACTCCTGCACTCTTGGCAAAGCCTCGTGTGCGGGCCGCATCCTGCAGCATGAGCCAGCCCATGATGGTGAATCCAGCCATCTCTACGAGGCGACGAGCCATGAAATCTACAAAACCGGGCTGCTCCTTGCCTGCATCCACAGTCTCGACTGCCTTGGCATACATAGCCGTCATCTCTTCAAGAGTGGCACGCACCGCGGCATCCTCCTCATTGAAAGGCATGGCCTTGTATTCCTCCATGCGCGACAGATAGGTGCCTGTGGTGACGTGGCGTATAGCTGCCACTACCTGAAGCTGTGTGGTGCCCTCATAGATTGATGTAATGCGGGCGTCACGGTAGACACGCTCACAGGCATAATCCTTCATGAAGCCTGAACCGCCGTGTATCTGTATGCAGTCATAAGCGTTCTGATTGCAGAACTCGCTTGAAAGTCCCTTGGCAAGAGGAGTGAACGCATCGGCAAGGCGGGAGTAGTACTTCATCTCCTTGCGCTCCTCCGGAGTGAGCTTGCGCTCCTTGGCAATATCCTCATATGCCTTGTAGACATCCACGAAGCGGGCGCACTCATAGAGCAATGAGCGAGAAGCATCAAGCTTGGCCTTCATTGTGGAAATAATCTCGGAGACGGCGGGGAACTCTATGATCGCCTTGCCAAACTGACGGCGATCCTTGGCATAGGCCAGCGCCTCGCGCCATGCCAGCTCGCTGATACCCACACTCTGGGCAGCTATGCCGAGACGGGCGCCGTTCATGAGAGCCATCACATACTTGATGAGGCCGAGCTTGCGATCGCCGCAAAGTTCTGCGGGCGCGTCTTTGTAGACGAGCTCGCAAGTGGGGCTGCCCTTGATGCCCATCTTGTTCTCGATGCGACGCACGGTCACGCCGCCGTTACGCTTATCGTAGATAAACATAGAGAGACCACGGCCATCCTTTGTGCCCTCTTCAGAGCGGGCCAGCACGAGATGAATATCGGCATCACCGTTGGTGATGAAACGCTTCACGCCGTTGAGCACCCATGAGCCGTCGGGTTTCTGAGTTGCCTTGAGCATCACGCTCTGGAGGTCGGAACCGGCATCCGGCTCGGTGAGGTCCATGCTCATAGTCTCGCCTTCACACACACGGGGGATGAAGCGCTGCTTCTGATCCTCATTGGCGAATTCGTAGATTGTCTCGGCACAGTCCTGAAGGCCCCAGAGATTCTCGAAGCCGGCATCGGCACGGCTCACTATGTCGGCAGCCATGATATAAGGAGTGACAGGGAAGTTGAGACCTCCGAGACGGCGGGGCATTGACATGCCCATGAGGCCGGCCTTGCGTGTGGCGTCAAGATTCACCTTTGTGCCGGCGGCGTAATGGGCACGGCCGTCGGAACAGGATGCTCCTTCATGATCCACATCCTCGGCATTTTCAGCCACAATGTCACCACAAATTTCACCCACCACCTCAAGCACACGGTCATAAGAGTCCATGGCATCGGCAAAGTCGGAGGGAGCGTAGTCATATTTATCGGCATCAGCATAATCGCGCTCCTTCAGGGCCACGATTTTCTCCATCAGCGGATGAGAGAGATGATGCTTCAGCTCGGGATTGTCAGTATAGAAATTAGCCATTGTGAATGGTGCTTATTTTGAGTTCTTCTTATAATATTTGATGAGGCGCGGGAGCACATCCTCAATATTGCCTGTTATCACATAGTCGGCAATAGTATTGATCGGAGCATTCGGGTCATTGTTCACCGAGATGATGATCGAGGAGTCCTGCATGCCGGCTATATGCTGTATTTGGCCCGAGATGCCGCAGGCTATATAGAGCTTGGGGCGCACGGTCACGCCAGTCTGACCGATCTGGCGGTCATGGTCAACCCATCCGGCATCCACTGCAGCACGGCTGGCGCCCACTTCAGCTCCGAGAGTGTCGGCAAGCTGCTGGAGAAGATCGAAGTTCTCCTTGGAGCCCACTCCGTAGCCGCCGGCCACGATGATGGGGGAGCCCTTGAGGTTAACCTTGCTCTTAGCTACATGACGCTCAATGATGTCCACTACATAGTCTTCGGGACGGGTGTACTTGTTCACATCGAGATTCACCACCTCGCCCTTATAGTCAGGATCGCATATTTCCTTCTTCATCACACCCTCGCGCACAGTGGCCATCTGGGGACGATGCTCGGGATTGACAATAGTCGCCACGATATTGCCGCCGAAAGCGGGGCGTATCTGGAGCAGAAGATTGTCATATTCCTTCTTGGTCTTGAGATCGGTGTGAGAGCCTATTTCAAGTGAAGTGCAGTCGGCTGTAAGGCCAGAGTGCAGGCATGAGCTCACGCGGGGGCCGAGATCGCGGCCTATGGATGTGGCGCCCATAAATGCGATCTGAGGCTTGATCTCGCGGAAGAGATTGATGAGAATCGATGAGTGAGGGAGAGAAGTATAGGGATAAAGGCGAGCGTCCTCCACCTTATAAAGACGGTCTACGCCATAGGGGAACACCTGCTTTTCTATGCCCTCAAGCTTGTCGCCGGCCACGACGGCCTCAAGGCGGCAACCGAGCTGATTGGCCAGAGAGCGGCCTTTGGTGAGGAGTTCGAGGCTCACATCGGCCACACGTCCGTCCTCGTATTCGAGGTAAACTATGAGATTATTCTGGTCTGTCATTGTCTTTGTGCGTATTAATTAGCCGATGGTGTGATTTTCGATAAGTTCTTTTATCAGAGCCTCCAGCTCCTCATCAGTGGCAGGGACGTTGCGGGCATCCTTTGCGGTGAACACTACGTTTTCGATGCACTTCACCTTAGTGGGAGATCCGGCAAGGCCACACTGCTCGAGGTCGGCATCCACATATGCCGCATTCCACTCCTCCACCTTGAGGTAGGGCTTGGACTCAAGCATAGCCTTCATTGCCTCGTCGACACCGGCCTCTGTGAGAGATGCGGCACGCTTGTATTTCATGAGAGCCTTGGCATTGCGGGGGCGGCAGGGTGCGGCTGAACCGTTCACGGTCACTACCAGCGGCAGGGGGCAGCTCACAGTCTCCACTCCACTCTCTATACGGCGGGTTATCACAGCGCAGCCATCCTTCACTTCCTGTATCTCCTCGGCATATGTCACCTGAGGAAGGCCGAGCTTCTCTGCAATCTGAGGGCCTACCTGAGCGGTGTCGCCGTCGATAGCCTGGCGTCCGCCTATGATTATGTCGAAGTCGCCTATCTTTCTGGCTGCTGTGGCAAGGGCATATGAGGTGGCCAGAGTGTCGGCGCCGGCAAAAGCACGGTCAGACAGGACTACACCTCCGTCAGCGCCACGGAAGAGACCTTCGCGCACTATGTCGGCTGCACGCGGAGGGCCCATGGTGAGCAGAGTCACCTTGCTGCCTGGATATTTGTCTTTGAGGCTGAGCGCCTGCTCAAGGGCATTGAGGTCTTCGGGGTTGAAAATCGCGGGCAGAGCCGAGCGATTGATAGTCCCGTCTTCCTTCATTGCATCTTTGCCCACATTGCGGGTGTCGGGCACCTGCTTGGCGAGCACGATAATGTTTAAGCTCATGTTATGGGATGATATGTTGTTAATTATTAATTACGCGGGAAAACATAAGACGTGGCAAAGGTACAAAAAAAAACTCATATATCAGAGTCACTTGCACATAATTGATGATTTTGTGCGACCCCCACATAATTTTTTTCTTCGGAATAGCGGTTTTCACCGAAAAAATCATTAACTTTGGGCGTAAAATGCGGATTCGCGGGCCTATACGCGGATATACACGCACTAAAACACTAAATATCAATACTTTAAATATCATTAACATGAAAAAGATTTCCTTACTTATCCTGGCTATGCTGCTGGCTATACCTGCCATGCAGGCTGCCCTGCCTGCCGTGATCCTGCAGGACATGAACGGAAACACCGTAGACACCGCCACGCTCTCCAATGACGGCAAACCTATGCTCATCTCTTTCTGGGCCACATGGTGCAAGCCCTGCAAGCGCGAGCTGAAGGCCATTCACGAAGTATATCCCGACTGGGTGGACGAAACAGGGGTGAAAGTAATCGCAGTAAGCGTGGATGACGCTCAGAACGCTCAGAAAGTCAAGCCTTTTGTTGACGGACAGGGATGGGAATACACCGTGCTCCTCGACACTAACAAGGAATTTGCCCGCCAGCTCGGTGTGAACGACGTGCCGCATGCTTTCATCGTAGATGGCGAAGGCAACGTGGTGTGGAGCCACAAGGGCTATGTGGACGGTGGCGAAGAAGAGATCTACGACGTGCTCCGCTCCCTCTCCGGCAAGTAATTCCTGACCCGGCATAACATGCCGTTCCATCCTCTCTTCTCAATCTTTTTTTCAGCAAAAACATCTTTTTACCTTAAGTCTATCTTCAGCATAGTGATACAGAAACATTTTCTCACAGCCCTGGCTGTCGCTGCATGCTTCACGACCGCCGGAGCCACAGAGACTCAGTCGGAGAATAGTGCGGAGCTACAGTCTGCCACATTTTCCGAGACTGTAGCCACCGCACAGCAGGACTCGCTCGTGCCCCGCGAATACATGGGCCGCACCGTGGATGCAATGCCTGCATTTCCTGCACGCAAGCCTAATTGGTGGAATCAGATCCGACTCACCGGCACGCTCCAGACCGAGTTCCTCATCCCGGTGGATGACGACGGCCTCCACCAGCCGCACAACGACCGCGACACCTATGCGGCCGATGTGCTCAACAACACCTATTTCGATCTCACGATGAATGCGCCCTACCTATCCATCGGCGCACGCTTCGAATGGGCCAAATGGCCGCTCCCCGGATTCCGCGACACCCGATTCCGCAACTGGGGCGTGCCCTACATATGGGCCACCGGCCGATATAAGTGGGCGGCTCTCACGGTGGGCGACTTCTACGAGCAGTTCGGCTCCGGACTCATCCTCCGCATCTATGAAGACCGCACTCTCGGCATTGACAACGCCCTGCGAGGAGGACGCCTAAAGATCACTCCGGCTCCAGGTCTCGTAGTCACCGCTCTCGGCGGCAAGGAGCGCTTCTTCTGGGAGCACAGCTCATCCTGGCTCTGGGGAGCCGACGCCGAGTGGAATCTCTCGGAAAGCTTCCGCAAGGCATTCGGTAAAGACTATGGCCTCACGCTTGGCGTGAGCTATGTGGGCAAGCACGAGAAGGATGTGGAGAAACTCACTCCCGACTTCACCCACCGCTACAACTTCCCCCGCAACACTGCGGCATTCGATGCCCGCATACGCCTCAAGCTCCACGACTTCTCGGTACTCCTTGAAGGTGCCACCAAGAACAACGACCCGTCGATAGATAATAACTACACCTATCGCCGCGGCACGGCAGCTCTCGCCTCAGTAACCTACTCGGCAAGCGGATTCTCAGCCCTGGTGCAGGCCAAGCGATCCGACAACATGCACTGGCGCACTGAGAGAAGCATCGAGGGCATCTACGGTTTCGTCAACTATCTGCCTCCCTTCACCATGACCCAGACCTATGCGCTCGCGGCCATGTATCCCTACGCCACTCAGGTGGACGGAGAGTGGGCATATCAGTTTGAGACCCGCTGGCTCGCACGCAGAGGCACACCACTCGGAGGCAAATACGGCACCAACTTCCGACTCTCCGGAAGCCTCATAATGGCGCTCGACCGCAACTGGCCCGATGGTGTCCCGCACATAAAGGAGTCCTACATACCCGGTTCTGACGGATACGGCACCCCCTTCTGGAAGGCCGGCTCCCTCAACTACGCCGACATCAATGTGGAAATCAATAAAAAGCTCTCACGCTCTTTCTCTCTCACGCTCTTCTACATGTTCCAGAAGTTCAATCAGAAAGTGGTGTGGGGACACGCAGAAAACGGCGACATGGTCAATTCACATATAGCAGTCGTGGAAGGACAGTGGAAAATCAAGCGCAACACCCAGCTCAGATTTGAGGCTCAATACCTTCACACCAAGCAGGACATGGGCGACTGGCTTGCCGCTACTATTGAGCTATCACTGGCACCTCACTGGATGTTCACCATCACCGACATGCAGAATTTCACGGGCGACAACATAGTAGACCCCGAGTACAAGAAGAACAAGAACTACTATTCCTTCGGCGTCACCTACAGCTATCTGCGTAACCGCTTCTACGTGGCCTATGGCCGCACCCGCGAGGGCTACAACTGCTCCGGCGGCATCTGCCGCTGGGTGCCCGCCTCCAAGGGTTTCACCATCACTTATAACTACACATTCTGACCATGCGTAATATATATATAGGTATGGCCACTGCCGCAGTGGCCCTCGCAGGACTCGTTTCATGCGATGACATCAAGGAGCAGGATCGCTTCATCCCCGTGGAGCGCGAGCACTCCGCCAAGGTGGTGCTCCTTGAGGAGTTCACCGGCGCACGCTGCGTCAACTGCCCTAACGGCGCCGCAGAAGTGCACAAAATCCTTGAGAGCGATGAATTCAAGGACAATGTCGTGGCCGTGAGCCTATACCCCTCTCAGCTCACATCCCTCACCGCTCCCACTACCGTAGACCTGCGCACAGACGCCGCCAGCGAGTATTTCTCCGCCTACGACGGCACCACAAAGGGCCTCCCCGGAGCAATGTTCGACCGCACGCCCTACAACGGTTCCGTCATCCAGCTCGACGTCGCCTCCTGGGGTACTTTCGTAAACCAGGCCATCAAGGATGTACCACCCCTCGACATCACCCTCTCCGGCGACTATGACGCCGCATCCCGCAAGCTCGACGTGACCTACAAAATCTCCTTCGTAGACCTCGTGGCCGAGGAAGTGTGCATGCAGCTCTGGCTCATAGAAAACGGCATCGTGTCTTTCCAGTACTCTACCACCGGCCTGATTCCCGACTACGAGAACAATCACGTGCTCCGTGCTGCCATCAACGGCACATGGGGCGAAAGCCTCGGCGTAGGCCACACCCCGAATCAGATCGCGGAAGGCTCTTCTTCCATCACTCTTAAATCCGACTGGAAAGCAGAAAATGTGCAGGTCGTAGGCTTCGTATACCGCGCCTCAGACCGCCGCGTGCTCCAGGCTCATCTTCTCAAATCCATAATTGATTAGTCCTCATTATCATGAAGAAATTTCTTTTGACATTATTTGCCATTATGGCATCGGCCTGCTTTATGCTGAAGGCCGACCCGGTGACCTGGTCTTATCAACTGGTGGATGACGGCACCGACCATCCTTCCATAAAGATGACGGCAACTATCGCTCCGGGGTATCATTTATATGATTTCACTCATCAGGGTATGGAAAACAAGCTTGCAATTTCCATCACCGGCCAGGGTGTGCAGACCGTCGGCGCGCCAAAGGCGGCCCGTGCCCCGATTGCAGAAATAGATGAAGATGGAGCCAACGCCCGCTTCTACACCGGCTCCATCACATTCACCCAGAAGCTCAAGCCCACCGCCGACAAGTATAAGGTGACAGTGAAGATAACCGGCCAGGCCTGCAATGACAATTCATGCTCCAACTATAATTCGGCCAAGATCTTCGACGGACACGCCCCCAAGGCTGCCGTAGCTGAAGAGAGCAAAGAGCAACCCGAAGAGCAGCCCAAGGAAGAGGTGGAAGCCCCTGCCGCAGCCGACTCCGCTGTGGCTGCACCTGTGGCTGACTCTGCCGTGGCCTCATCCGAGGCCATAGGCTCCGAGAGCCAGCTCTGGGCCAATGTAGAGCCTCAGCTCAAGGCCCTTTCCCAGGACAAGGAAGAGGCCGGACTGCTTGCCATCTTCCTGGCAGGAATACTCGGCGGACTCATAGCCCTCATCACCCCCTGCGTGTGGCCCATGATCCCTATGACCGTATCATTCTTCCTCAAGCAGAACAAGAGCAAGGCGGCAGGCGTGCGCTCAGCCATGGTGTATGGCATCTCGATCGTGATAATATATGTGGCCATCGGCCTGCTTGTCACTGCAGTCTTCGGAGGCGCCGCTCTGAACGCTCTGAGCACCAACGCATGGTTCAACGTATTCTTCTTCCTCCTCCTGGTAGTTTTCGCCATAAGCTTCATGGGTGGATTTGAGATCACGCTTCCTTCCAAGTGGACCAACAAGATGGACTCCAAGGTAGACACCACCACCGGCATGGTCTCCCTCTTCTTCATGGCATTCACACTCGCCCTCGTTTCCTTCTCCTGCACCGGCCCCATCATAGGCACTCTGCTTGTGGAGACAGCCACCAGTGGCAACTACCTCTCTCCCGCCGTGGGCATGCTCGGCTTTGCTCTTGCCCTGGCTCTTCCCTTCACAATCTTTGCTATGTTCCCCACCATGCTCAAGAGTATGCCCAAGAGCGGCGGATGGCTTAACTCTGTGAAGGTAGTGCTCGGCTTCCTGGAGCTGGCGCTGGCACTCAAGTTCCTCTCCATAGCTGACCTCACTTGCAACTGGCGCATACTCGACCGCGAAGTGTTCCTCTGTCTCTGGATCGTGATCTTCGCCATGCTCGGCTTCTACCTCCTGGGCAAGCTCCGCTTCCCCCACGACTCAAAAGTGGAGAAGACTGGCATAGGCCGCTTCATGCTCGCACTCATCTCCCTCTCGTTTGCACTCTACATGGTGCCCGGTCTCTGGGGCGCGCCTCTCAAGGCCATAAGCGCATTCTCTCCCCCGAGCCGCACTCAGGACTTCTCTCTCTATCAGGGCGAGATACATCCCCGCTCTCAGAACTATGAGGAGGGCATGGCTCTCGCTGTGCAGGAAAACAAGCCTATCCTGCTCGACTTCTCCGGACATGGCTGCACCAACTGCCGCGAACTTGAGGGCGCCGTATGGACTAACGATGATGTGCGAAATCTCATCAACGATGACTTCATCCTGGTGTCTCTCATGGTGGATGAGCGCACACCTCTCCCCCAGCCTATAGTGAAGACCCGCGCCAATGGCGAGACCGCCATAGTGGAAACCGTAGGCGAGCTCTGGGGCCTGCTTGAAAGCGAGAAATTCGGCATCATGGCTCAGCCCTATCACGTGATTCTCGACCACCAGGGACGTCCTCTGGCGCCGGCCATGGACTATAACAACGGTAAGGATCCCAAGCGATACATAGAATTCCTTGAGACCGGCCTGCAGAATTACCGCAAGCAGAGCGCCAAGCCTGCCGAAAAGTAATACAGAATTCCACCGAGTCACTCTGACCCGATTTTGATTGACACTTTGCCCGGAAGCCAGTGATAAGACACAGCTTCCGGGCATTTTATTCCGCGTCTTCAGCCGGCATATGTGAGCAGCTCCCCCCCCCCGAAAGTCTTAGGCATGACTTTCGGGGAGAGCCTTCTATAAAATATCCTGAAATTGAGCGCTATCGACGCAATCCTTCATTTAGCGCCAGCCTGTGGATTCTTCTTTTTTCGGAGTCGTTTTGCAGGTTTGAGATTTTTAATTACCTTTGCGATGTGTAGGGAGGATTATCCTTACTTCAACATTCCATCACATTCTCCATGAATCACACTTCCACACCTATCAACACCTGCGACCTCGATTTGCATTATCTGCGTCTGCTGGCCAAGAGCTTCCCCACCGTGGCTGCGGCGAGCACAGAGATAATAAATCTTGAGGCAATTCTGAATCTCCCCAAGGGCACAGAGCACTTCCTCACCGACATACATGGCGAGGATGAAGCCTTCCGCCACGTGCTGAAAAACGCTTCGGGCACCATACGCCGAAAAGTGGATGAAATTTTCGCTTCTTCCCTACGTGAGCACGAGCGTCAGGACTTGTGCACTCTCATATATTATCCGCGGGAGAAACTCCGGCTCATGCGCCGCTCCGAAAAGCCGGAGGCCATCGACGAGTGGTATCAGCTCACGCTCAACCGGCTCGTGAAGGTATGCCAGAACGTAAGCTCGAAATATACCCGCTCAAAGGTGCAGAAAGCTCTCCCGCCCGAATTCAGCTATATCATACAGGAACTGCTGCACGAGACAGAAGCCGACCCTAACAAGGGCGCCTACTTCGGCCGCATCATCTCCACAATCATACTCACCCACAGAGCCGAGGAATTCATCGAGGCAATGTGCCGGCTTATACAGCGGCTTGCCATAGACTCGTTGCACATTGTGGGCGACATATATGACCGCGGCCCGGGAGCGCACATCATCATGGACACTCTCTGCGACTATCACAACGTGGATGTGCAATGGGGCAATCACGACCTTCTCTGGATGGGGGCATATGCCGGCAACGATTCCTGCATAGCCAACGTCACGCGCATATGCCTGCGATATGCCAATCTCGACACTCTCGAGGAAGGATACGGCATCAATCTTCTCCCGCTCGCCACCTATGCCATGGAGACTTATGCCGAGGGTGACCTGGAGGTGTTCAATCCTAAAATCAAATTCGTAAGAAAATATTACACTGACAAGGAGAAGCGCATCATAGCCCAGATGCACAAGGCCATAACCGTCATACAGTGGAAGCTTGAAGCTGCATGCATCGACCGACACCCCGAGTGGGAGATGGAAGACCGCAAGCAGCTTCACCTGATTGATGGCGAAAGAGGGACAATAACAATCGAGGGCGTGGAATATAAGCTTAAGGACAGCTATTTCCCCACCATAGACCCGGAAGCCCCCTTCCGGCTCACGGAAGAGGAGCAGAGCATAATCACGCATCTTCACGGCTCATTCATAGGCAGCGAGAAACTGCGTAGGCATGTGAGGTTCATGCTCCATCACGGTTCCTTCTATCTCGTGCGCAACAACAATCTGCTATATCACGCATCGATTCCGCTCACTGAGAAAGGAACATTCAAGGAAGTGGAAGTGGGAGGCGTGGCCTACAAGGGCAAGGCTCTGCTCGACCGCCTCGACCGCCTCGTGCAGCTCGCCTGCCGGCATCACTCAGACATCAGTGCCGAGCAGCGATATGCCATCGACTTCATGTGGTATCTGTGGTGCGGGCCCTCCAGCCCATCTTTCGACAAGAGCCGCATGGCCACCCTCGAGCGTTATCTGCTCTCCGACAAGGAGCCGCAGAAGGAGGTGAAAGGCTGGTACTACAGGCTTCAGGACTCCGAGGAGATATGCGACATGATTCTTCGTGAATTCGGACTGAATCCCCAAGGAGCGCATATCATCAACGGCCATGTGCCGGTAAAAACGGTGAAGGGAGAGAAACCGGTGCGCGCCGGAGGCAAACTGCTGGTGATAGACGGCGGTTTCTCCAAGGCTTATCAGCCTGAGACGGGCATCGCCGGATACACGCTTGTGTTCCACTCACGCGGACTGCAACTCGTGCAGCACAATCCGTTTGAAAGCCGCAAGAAGGCAATTGCCGAGGGCTGCGACATCATAGGCAATACCGTGCTGGAGGAATGGGGGGCACACAGGCTGCGGGTGAGAGACACCGACAAGGGCCGCGAACTGCAGAATCAGGTGCACGAGCTGCATCATCTCCTCAAGGCTTACCGTTCAGGCCTTATCCGAGAGAAAGGTTGAACTCTTCCAGGCTTCATGATATTTATCGATTACGACATCACCTAATCTAAAATTATTCCAACACACCTATGCCAGCAATATCCGTCCGCGCAGCCGAAATGCCGGCTTCGCCTATTCGCAAACTGGTGCCTCTTGCAGTGCAGGCACACGCCCGTGGCATCCGGGTATTTTCTCTGAATATCGGCCAGCCCGATCTCCCTACGCCTCCTGAAGCGTTTGAGGCTCTGACCCGCATTGACCGGAAAGTACTGGAATACAGTCCGTCGGAAGGGCTGTTGTCGCTGAGGGAAAAGCTTTCGGAATATTATAACCGCAATAATGTCAAGGCCTCTACCGAGGATATTATTGTGACTGCCGGCGGCTCCGAAGCGCTGCTATTCGCGTTCATGGCCTGCCTTAACCCTGGAGATGAGCTTATTCTTCCGGAACCTGCCTATGCCAATTATCTTGGCTTTGCCGAGCTGGCCGGAATAAAAGTGGTGCCTCTTGCCGCCCGCATAGAAGATGGCTTCGCTCTCCCCCCGATAGAGAAATTCCGCGAACTGATCACTCCGCGCACCCGCGCGATTCTCATATGCAATCCCAATAATCCCACAGGCTATCATTACTCCCACGCGGAGCTGACGGCTCTGCGGGATCTCGTGAAAGAGCATGATATCTTCCTTATTTCCGATGAGGTATACCGTGAGTTCTATTATTCCGATGAACCTGCGACCTCGGCCTTCTCCCTGCCAGGCATTGAGAATAATGTAGTGCTTGTGGACTCTGTGTCGAAGCGTTATAACGAGTGCGGCATACGCATTGGCTGCCTTGTCACCCGCAATGAGACACTGCGCTCCGCTGTCATGCGTTTCTGCCAGGCGCGTCTGTCCCCGCCTCTTCTGGGCCAGCTCGTGGCTCAGGCAAGCATCGACACCTCCGAGGCATATCTCCGGGCCACATATGATGAATACATCTCCCGCCGCAATCTGCTCGTGAATGGCCTGAACAAAATACCCGGCGTATACTCCCCCATGCCCATGGGAGCCTTCTACACTGTGGCGTCGCTGCCCGTGGAGGATGCCGAAGAGTTCTGCCGCTGGTGCCTGAGCTCATTCAGCTACGAGGGCGAAACCGTGTTCATGGCTCCTGCTTCAGGCTTCTATTCCACTCCTGGCGCAGGCAGGAACCAGGTGCGTATAGCCTATGTGCTCTGCAAGGACGATCTCTCCCGTGCGCTCATAGTCCTTGAAAAAGCGCTTGAGGCTTATAAATCCCTCCATTCATAATGAGCCTTGAAGGGAGGCGTCGCATGAGTGTGGATACACACATGCTCTGACAGCCTGCCGGAATTTAAATGATCTTATCCCTCATCTCTTGAACGTTGATTTCTTTATCTCGCGCCGCATCTCGGCAGGCGACAATTCCGGACGCACATCTCCGGCCGTAAAGGTCGCCATAGCCTCTGTGGCTCTATCCATAGCCGTCATGATTCTGGCTGTGAGTATTGTGGGAGGTTTCCGCCGTGAAATACTGCAAAAAGTGATCGGCTTCAACTCCCACATCACTCTGTATCCCCAGGAATCCGGTTCGGGCGTGATCAAATTCACGCCCGAGCTGGACTCGATCATATCCGGCACCCCCGGAGTAACAAGCCACTCGCTGAGCGCGACAGTCCCCGCCTTGCTCAAAAGTCCCGGGGCATTCCGCGGCATATACCTGCGGGGCATCTCCGGCAATGCCGACACTACTTTCCTGCATTCCGCAATCACGGAAGGCCGCATGCCGCGTCAGAAATCATCGGAGTTACTTATTTCCGCATCTGTGGCCAGGCACCTCGGACTATCCGTAGGCGACAGCATCAACCTCTTTATGATTGCAGAGGGAATCACAGCGCGGCGCCTGCCCGTGAGCGGAATATATAACTCTCATTTTGAGAATTATGATGATTATCTTGTCTTTGCTCCGATAGAGCTGCCTCAAGCCCTCGCATCGCTGTCGCCTGATGAAGGCACCACTGTGGAGATATACACCAGCTCTCTCAGCGAGACCGAGAGATTGACACCTGAACTTGCAGAGCGTCTTAACAATGGCATCCTAAGCGGTCGCCTCAATCAGGTATATCGCATGGATACCGCCCTCGACAAGGGTGCCAACTATCTGGCGTGGCTCGATATGCTCGACACGAATGTATGGATTATTCTCACGCTAATGACCCTCGTGGCCGTGTTCACACTTATCTCCGGACTGCTTATAATAATATTGCAGAAAGTGAGGTTCATAGGAGTGATGAAAGCCATAGGAGCATCATCGGGCAGACTGCGGCATATATTTGTGCTGATGGCCGTGCGCATAGCAGTCACCGGGTTATTGGCCGGCAATGCCATTGCAATTGCCGTGATTGCAGTGCAGTCGGCATGGCATGTCATCCCGCTGAATCCTGAAGCTTATTATATAGACTTTGTCCCCGTCAGCATGTCGCTACCCTTGTTGCTGGCCCTGAATGCGGCGTTCATACTCATCATCTATCTTATGCTCATTATTCCTGCCCGGTTTGTCTCAAGAATTTCTCCGGCAGAGAGCATGCGCTTCGAACATTGAGGATACGCCCGGATATTCATAAACTTTAATACCTTACATTTGTTACAATTTATAAAGACGTGCAAGGCAGCCGGCATTACCGACCCGTAGCTTTTCCTGGAAATATATGTCATATCAGAGGGCTACGAATCATCTTTTATGCCGAAAAACATAGTTTTTAAGCATTTTCGCTTGTAGAATAAAAATTTTTAACTACATTTGCAGCGTTTTAGGAAATAAGGTAATATAAGTTTTATTAAATCTCAGGTAAAAATGAACATTGAATCAATCGGAACATGGGCAGGAGAAGTCTACAAGGCTCTTGAAAACGTAGAAACCCACACTCTCGGACTAAAGCAGATCAAGAAAGCGACCAAGCTAAAGAAAGATGAACTAATGGCTGCTTTCGGATGGCTCGGACGCGAAGGCAAGATTGCCATCACTCAGAATGATGAAGAAATAGTATTGACTCTGGTGTAAGCCGGAGCGTATAAGATACATATTGACAAGATGATAAAGGAATCGGAGGAGACCGTAGTCTTCCCCAGTTTCTTTATCTTTGTGTCCGAAAGCCACCGCTGCTCGTGAGGTCGGCTGTCTCTCCCGGCTCATGATAGGCACTCTTGACAAGATCCGCCAGGCCGTCGCCCATAGATGCCGGGTGCACCGCATTCTCTCTTGGAATCAAAGCATTTATCGCATCAGTCGCCCGCATCAGGCTGACGCGCTTCTCTATGACGGATGTGTCATCAAACAATCCGGGCTGCACCGCCGCGGCAGGCAGGATATTTTTCACTGCCACTCCCGCACGCTTATACCCATAGCCGGCTCGATAGATCTTCCTGAGAGCGGAATCTGCGGCCACTGCTATAGCCGGAGTGTAATTGCTGGGGTCGGGCAATGTCTCGACGCATGAATTGCGATACTGCGCGTCGGAGGCATGAAACCTGTTGGTGGCCAGAAACACCTCTATATCCTTGGCATATACACCTTGCCGGCGCAACTTCGCAGCCACATTCTCTGCAAAGGTCATAACTGCCTGACGCACCTCCTGAAAGGAATGGAGATCTCTGGCAAAAGTGCGAGAGCAGAGCATGGTCTTGCCGCCATGATCGGCCGAGGAAGACGGCAGGCAGGCCTCGCCATGCAATTCGCGCCATGTGCGCTCTCCGTTAATATTAAGCATTGCACGCACTTTTTCACGTGAGAGAGAGGCAAAATCGAGAGCGGTGTTTATTCCGCTGAGACGCATGATGCGCGACAGGCGTCTCCCTATGCCCCACACATCCTCTATGGCCGTCAGCCCGAGAGCTTTCACGCGACGGCAATCCGTGTCGATGAGACAAGCCCCTCGGTAACCGGGATATTTCTTTGCAAACCGGGCTGCAATCTTGGCGAGAGTCTTGGTGTGACTTATGCCTACCGACACCGGAATCCGGGCCTCTTCCCACACCTTTTCCACGATGTAGCGGCCATAGCCCGGCAGATCGCCTGTGCCTTCCGGAATGTGAAGGAATGCCTCATCCACGCTATATATATCAAGCATCTTGTCAAGCTCTCTGAGTGCGTGCATGACGCGCTCCGAACAAGCCTTATAAAAACTGTGTGACCCGGAGAATACGGCCACCTTATGCCGCTCCATCAGATGTCTGACTTTGAAAAACGGTGTGCCGCGCGACACGCCGAGAGACTTCACCTCATTGCTCATAGCCACTATGCAGCCATCGTTATTACTCAGCACCACCACAGGATGACGCTGCAACTCGGGATGACGGATGCGCTCGCAACTAACGAAAAAGTTATTACAGTCGACTAATGCGTACACGATAAAAAACTACGGCAAATGTTAAGAAACAAAAAGTTGTGTGCAAAATTAATAAATTCACCCGATTCCGGCAAGTTTACGGCGGCCACGGCAGCGCAGAGCATTTTGCCACCTCATGTAAATTTTGTAATTTTGCCGAAAACATTCTCATGAACAGACATGAATTCTCAGCATAATTATATTTCTCTCTTCTGTCGCACTCTATTGTTCTGGGCACTGTGCCTTGTCGCCGCGCTCCCCTGCCCGGCCTACACGGTGGTAATCGATGCCGGTCACGGCGGCAAAGATCACGGAGCAATTGACAACGGCGTGCGGGAAAAAGACATCAATCTCGGAGTGGCACGGGAAGTGGCCGCTTACTTGCGCAAGCACTATAAAGATGTTAAAGTAGTGATGACACGCGACAAAGATGTGTTCCTCACTCTTCAGCAAAGAGCAGATGTGGCCAATAAGGCCAAAGGTGACCTCTTCGTGTCGATCCACACCAATTCAGTGGCGGAGGCCAACCCCAACCGCAAGACAGTGGCAGGTGTCACGACCTATACACTGGGGCTTCACAAAGATGCAGCCAATCAGGAAGTGGCCCGGCGCGAGAACAATGTGATAACTTATGAAAATAATTATGATGCCAAATATTCCGGCTTCGATCCCAACAGCGATGAGTCATACATAATCTTCGAAATGGCTCAGAAGGCAAATCTCGCTCAAAGCGTAAAATTTGCCGATGCCGTGCAGCGACAGATGAGCAAAGTGGCCCATCGTCGTGACCGTGGTGTGCACCAGGCCGGATTCTGGGTGCTCTGGGCCACATCCATGCCGGCGTCCTTGATCGAGCTGGATTTCATATGCAATCCCAATTCGGCAAAATATCTGGCTTCAGAGTCCGGACAGGAGCAGATGGGCAAAGCCATAGGCACAGCAATCGGAGAATATTTCGCAGCTCTCTCCAAGCACGAAAAAGCGAGGTTGCACACTGAAGCTTCTCAGGCAGAGGAGACTATAGATCCGTCGCAAGGCGTGATTCTGGCCGCAGCGCCCACAGTGGAGAGAAAGACGGCCGAAGCGCCTGAAATGGCAACCCCGAGCGAACGCACACGCCGCCCCGCCACACGCCGCCGCCGCTCCGAAGCTTCCCGCGCCAAAAGCTGCGATCGCCAATATGATGAAGCCGTCATCCCTGAAAAAGTGGAATACATAGCCGACGCCTCTACAGCCGCTCCGGATGCTGAAACAGTCAGCGAGACTCCTGCTCCTGCGGCAACCGGCACAAAAGAAAAAAAGGCTGAAAAGAAAAACAAAAAGCCTGAAAACAAGAAGGCCCAAAAGGCCGCGACTCAGGCTGCCTCTGCTGCAAAGAAGAAAGAAGTGGCCCGACACTCAGGCTCAGGCACCCGCACCGTGGCCGGCCGGCAAGTCACGGTAAGCGCCACACCTCCGGCTGAGGAAAACGCTGAAGATCTGATAGCAGCGACCAATGCCAAAGCGGCAAAAATAGCTCCCAAAGAGACCCGGCACCCTGAGACGACACCACGCCTTGCAGGCTCGCAAGCCAGGCTCGCCCGCGTGAATACCGTATACAAAATCCAGATATACTCTTGCGACAGGATTCTCAAGGAAAAAGACCCGTTGTTCGGAGGCCTCTATCCCGTGACATGTGCGAAAAACGGCGAGACCTATCATTATTACTATGGCGAGAGCGACAGCCAGGGTGAGATATATCGCCTGCTGGCCGATGTCAAGAAGGTGTTTCCCGAAGCCAAGGTAGTCAAGACACGGCGTCAGTGATCTGACTCTTATATAACCCGAAACTATAACACATTCATTACAATATGAATAAACTTAAATCCAAGGAATTCATAATAGGCATATGCGTCATTGTAGCGCTGGCCATACTCTTCTTCGGCATCAATTTCCTGAAAGGTATCAACCTGTTCACCCCGGCCAATTTCTATACTGTGAGCTATGACAATGTGGCCGGACTTGAGACTGCCGCGGCTGTCACCATCGACGGCTACAAGGTGGGTCAGGTGAGAGACATCGAATTTGACTATAATAATCCGGGTAAAATCAAAGTGACTCTGGCTCTTAACAAGGACTTGCGCGTACCTTTCGACTCTCAGGCCATCATAACTCCCTCGATGCTCTCCGGGCCTTCTATAGAAATCAGACTCGGCAAAAGTCGTAAGTATCTCGACATAGGCAGTGAAATACCCGCCGGCGCAGGCACCGACATGATGGGCACCGTAACCGATGAAATAATGCCCAAGGTAGTGGAGATACTTCCCACTCTCGATTCACTGCTTGTAAATCTCAACGCCACGGCACGGAATCTCAATGAACTCTCCGGCCATCCGGCTCTGTATGCCTCTGTGAGCCGTCTTGACATGATTACTGCCAATGTGGCCGCTCTCTCTTCCTCACTCAAGACCACGATGAATACTCAGGTACCCGGCGTGATGCGGAATGCCAATTCCATCACGACTCATCTTGACTCGGTGACTGCCGACCTCGCCATGCTCTCCTCTCAGCTTAAGCAGCTACCCCTGCAGAGCACAATGAATAATGTAATGGCCACGACGGCCAATCTCAAGGCACTCTCGGAAGACCTCAACAATCCCCAAGGCACCCTCGGGCAGCTCATGCACAACCCGGAATTGTATGACCGGCTCAGCCGCGTGACAGCCGATATCGATTCCCTTATAGTCGACATCAAGGCTCACCCCAAGCGCTACATCTCCATCAAGCTGCTGTAAACCGGCTGTAAGACATAAGCCGTCGGCCCCGAAGTCACTTCCTATCCGCACAGGAAGTGACTTCGGGGCCGACACCGTCAAGGAGAGGGTGCGTCAAGCCACACTTATGAGCTCGATTTCGAAAATGAGAGTGGAACCTCCGGGTATGCCCGGCTGATTGATCTTGCCATAAGCCTGCGACGCCGGAACATACACCTCCCACTTATCGCCGGGATGCATCTTCTGCAACGCGATGATCCACCCTGGAATAAGATCCCTAAGCCTAAAGGCGGGTGCCACACCCGAGCGGCTGCTGTCAAAGACTTTGCCATTAATAGTCCTGCCCACATAATGGGCCGTCACGACGCTACCGCGGTTGGGCGAAGGCTTTTGCATATTGCCTCGCTTAAGCTCTTTATAAAACACCCCTCCGCCGAGAGCTTTCACTTCAGGCTCCCGGGACTTGGTCTCAAGCCAGTCGATATTTTTCTTAATGTATTCAGGTTTTGCCATACTCTGTTAACGATCTGAGCAATCGCTTATTATGAAATCAGGCAAAGTTTTTTAAGCTGCTTCTGTCACAAATCACGATTTTATGCGTCATATAAATATATGGATGCCGAGACGTTCAAGCAAATCATTCTGCCCTGTTACCGGAACATGTATGCGGTGGCCTTCCGCATGTGCGACGGCGACAGCGACCTCGCCTACGATGTCGTGCAAGAAACGATTGCCTACATGTGGGAACACCATAAGCGTCTCGACACTTCATCTCCCATGGCCCTGTGCCTTACATCCGTGCGCAACCGATGCATAAGCCATCTCAGAAATTCCACTCCGCTCATCAGCCTGGAGAATGCCGGCGTAATCCCTGCGCGGGATGATGCACACAGCGACACTGAACGCGTGTACATGGCCATATCCCGCCTTCCGGCACAGCGTGGCTCAGCTGTGACTCTCAGCATGAGAGGCTTCTCTCACTCAGAAATAGCTGAGGAAATGCAACTCTCCGTCGACAACGTGCGTCAGCTTCTCTCACGCGGTCGCCGGCAACTCAAGGAAATACTCTCTCACCTCTAAAATAACATCAATCATGTCTCACACATCCTCATCAAATATAGACATAGCCACACTGCGCAAGCTGCTTGAGCGATGGTACGAAGGTGTCACCTCCCCCGAAGAAGAGGAGCTTCTCATCCGCGAGTTCTCAAGCCGAGACAGATCGGCCCTCCCGGCCGATCTGGCAGAGGAGCGCATGATATTTACCGCCATCTCCGCCCCTCCCATAGATGAAAAAGAAGCGGAAGCCGCGATATCTAAGGCTATCGGCAACGTCCGGAGCCGTAAAAATATGTTCTGCCTACACCTCTCTCGCCTGGCTGCCGCGGCATGCGCTGCCATAGCACTGGCAATCGGTGTGGCTATCATGCAGTACTCTCACGAGCCGCAACGCGACGGAGCCCTTATCGCTTCCATAGCTGTTCCTGACATAGGTTCAGGCAGGCCGGCCCCGCTTGCTCATACCGGCACATCGGCCGGAACACCCGATCCCGCAATTGCCGGCTCTCGCAAAATTACTAAAAAGGCTGCCGCCTCAGCCTCTGCCCGCGCTGACGCAAAACAGGCCTCCGCTCCTGCCGATTATGGCTACCGCGAGCCTACGGAAGAGGAAGCCGAAGCCATATTGCTTACTCTAAATAATGAGCATCAACGAATTATAGATGCAACCGAAAATACCTGCGAACGAGTCAACTCCTCCCTGTATGCGGTAAAAGCAGAGATGGAAGATGCCTCAGAGTATATGGAATACGAAGAATATTTTGAATTATTAAATTTCGACGGACATGAAATACATTAAAGTCTTACTCCTGATCATCGCATTGTCAGTGGCGGGAAGCATCTTTGCCGCCCGCCCTATCTTCGCCGATCTGCCGGCAGGTGAAGACATTGAGAAAATATATCTCAGCAAATCGCTTCTGCGCATGGCAGGGGCCGACGACATCAATCTTCAGGGCGTGAGCTTAGAGGATCTGGGCAAAGACTATCTCGATAATATAGAGGTAGTGAACATCGAGACCCGACGTCACTTCCGGCAGGCATACGACATTCTTGACCAATATGTAGACAAGAACAACCTTGAGGTCATGATGCTGAAAGAGAGTGACGGCGAGAAGGTGACGATCTATGGCAAGCCTATAGATGAGACGGGAGAGACATCCGTCATGATAATTGTAAAGGAAGATGAGGATGAGCTGAATATCGTAGTGATAAGCGGCCGCTTCAACGCAAGTACAGGCATTGACTTCTGAAAGTGATTATGACCGCCATAGGCGTAGCCCTGTAGAGCCATCTGGCCCCGCAGGGCTTATTTTTACAGATTCTTCAGTCCACCGGCTCTGAGTCTCACCATTTTTTGCTAATTTTGCAGTGAAACTTTTTATTAATGTCACAACCATGAAAGAAGAAATCAAGAGCACTGCAGCTCCCGGGGCAATCGGCCCCTACAGCCAGGCCATCAAGGCCGGCGGATTCATCTATGTTTCCGGCCAGCTCCCCATCAATCCCGCCACAGGAGAAATGCCCGCCGACATCAAGGCTCAGACAGCCCAGAGCCTCGAGAACGCCAAGGCTATCCTCGAAGCCGCCGGTTCAAGCCTCGACAAAGTGGTGAAGAGCATGGTGCTTCTGGCCGACATGAGCCTCTTCGGCCCCATGAACGAAGTGTATGGAGAATATTTCAAGGCTCCCTTCCCCGCACGTTGCGCATTTGCCGTGAAAGAACTCCCCAAGCAGGCCCTCGTGGAAATCGAGATTGTAGCTGAAGCCTGATCCCTATGACGGCACTCCGGATAGACTCACTCACCAAGAGCATAGGCGACCGAATGCTCTTTGCCGATGTAAGCTTTGTGCTTCAGGAAGGAGACAAGGTAGGCCTCATAGCACCCAATGGCACAGGCAAGAGCACAATGCTCTCGATAATAGCAGGCGACGGCGAGGCCGACTCCGGCTCTGTCGAGGTGGCCAAGGGCCTCAGAGTGGGCTATCTGGAGCAGACACCCTCTTTCCTCCCCCATCAGACGGTGGAGCAATACATGGCGGAAATCTCCGTCAATGCCGAAGACTGGAATCTGGCCGACCGCATGCGCTCGCTCCTCGACTCCCTGCGGATCACCGACCTGACCCGGCCCATGGGGCAGCTTTCCGGCGGACAGGTGAAGCGTGTGGCCATAGCCAGGGTGCTCCTTGAGGAGCCTGACATACTCTTGCTTGACGAGCCTACCAATCATCTTGACATCGACATGATAGAGTGGCTTGAGAAGCGCCTCGCCCGGCAGAGAATCACTCTGCTCATGGTGACTCACGACCGGTATTTTCTCGACCGAGTGTGCAATCGCATAATAGAGATCGACGCCAAGGCCCTGTATGCCTACGACGGGAATTACGACTATTATCTCACCCGCCGCCAGGAGCGCCACGAGGCCCAGAACGCCGAGCTCGCCCGTGTGCGCAATCTGCTGCGCACCGAGCTGGAATGGATGAGAAGACAACCCCAGGCCCGAGGCTCAAAGGCCAAGTACCGCATTGATAACTTCCATGACCTCGAGGCCCGAAGCCATGTGCGCCGTCAGGATACCGATGTGGCTCTCACCATGAAAGGCTCCTATATAGGAAGCAAGATCTTTGAGGCCCGCAACGTGAGCAAGGCTTATGGTGACAAGGTGATATTGCGTGACTGGAATTATATCTTCGCTCGCTATGACAAGGTAGGCGTGATAGGCGACAACGGCGCAGGAAAGTCCACGCTCATAAAGATGCTCCAGGGAATTGTGCCACCTGATTCCGGATACTTCGATGTGGGATCTACCGTGAGATTCGGCTATTACAGCCAGGAGGGGATAGATTTTGATGAAAAGAAGCGCGTGATCGATGCCGTGCGCGAAATAGCCGAAGTAGTGCAAATAGATGACAAGACAAGCCTCACGGCCTCGCAATTCCTATGCCGGTTTCTCTTCCCCGTGCCTGACCAACAGAAATACATCTATAAGTTGAGCGGTGGCGAACGCCGTCGCCTCTATCTGGCCACTGTGCTCATGCGCAGCCCTAACTTCCTCATCCTTGATGAGCCTACCAATGACCTTGACATCCCTACACTGGCCATCCTTGAGGAATATCTGTCAAAATTCAAAGGATGCCTGCTCGTAGTGAGTCACGACCGCTACTTCCTTGATCGAGTGGCCGAGCATCTGTTTGTCATGAACGGCGACGGCGAAATCCGCGACTTCCCCGGAGACTACAGCACTTACCGCCATTGCCTGGAGGAGGAGCGCCGCCGTCAGTCACGCGATGAAAAAGAGGTGTCGCCGGCTCCCGCTCCCCGCCGGAAGGAGAAGCCTGCACGACTCTCATTCAAGGAGAAAAAAGAGAAAGAAGCTCTGGAACAGGAATTGCCCGCCCTGGAGCAAGAGAAGCTGGCTCTGGAGCAGGCAATGTCTGCAGGTGACATGACCCCCGATAAACTCGTGGAGGCGGGAGAGCGCATAGGCGCCCTCATCGATCTCATAGATGAAAAAGAGATGCGCCTGCTGGAGCTTATGGAAAAAGGGGAATGATCATATGCCGAATCCCTGCGCACGCAGGAACATAAGGAATTTCTCTGAGAACGGATCAGATGTGGAACGGGGATAACGCACATCGGTAAACACCTGCGCAAGACTGAGCTTGCCGTTTTCCGCCACAAATTTAGCATTAGCCGGAAATTCATCCTTAGCCTTGTAGAGATCCCTGATCTTCTCATCTGTAAAGGAGGGATATTCCTCCTCATATACCACTGCCTCCAGCGGAAGTCTCTCACACTGGTCGGGCTGATCCTGCGGCCACCCTATGGCAAGAGTGCCCACAGGCACCACGCCTTCAGGCAGATGCAGCATGGAGGCAATCTCAGGAGCATTATAGGTGGTAGTGCCGAGCCAGCAAGTGCCGAGGCCCTTCATCTCTGCTATTGTGGTGACCTGCTGTGCATACAGCGAAGCATCGAGAATGGCCGCCATAAGCCCCTGCATGTTGCGAAAAGCGGGAACGGCCTCGCTAACTTCGCACCAGCGCTCAAAACGACGCACATCGGCACACACTGTGAGCAACACAGGGGCCATCGAGGCAGGCTGATTGAAATGGGCGCCCCTCAGCGCCTTGAGCGCATCGGGAGAAGAAGTGAGTATCGCGCTATACAGCTGCATATTGCCTGTAGTGGGAGCACGCATAGCCTGCTCAAGTATCTCCCGGAGAAGCTCGCGGGACGGAGGTTCGGGCTTGAACGAGCGCACTGTGGCGCGGGTAGAGAAGTAAGATGTGGCAGGTGTTGACATTATATTATAAGAGATTGTTTCGTGTGGCAAAGATAACTAATTTTTTAATATCGGCCACCTCGCACTTCTGCTTTGAAACACATGTTTCCCGCAGCGCAAACATAACATTCTATCGCACAGTAGTTTACACACCGCCACAAGCCCGCGTATTTTCCCGAAACCTACAACCGGTGTTTTGAGAGATTGAAATAAATTATTACCTTTGCAGAGCTTTTTCGATCATACTACAAAGGCCGGTTTCAAGCCTTGCCCCGTAACTATTTATATATCATCCACCTGCATGACTCCGCTTAAAACTTATACATACGATGAAGTGTATCGCGCCACGCTCGATTACTTCAACGGCGATGAACTTGCCGCCCGCGTATGGGCTAACAAATATGCGCTGAAGGACAGCTTCGGCAATCTCTACGAACTTACTCCCGATGACATGCACCATCGCCTGGCATGCGAGTTTGCTCGTATCGAGTCAAAATATCCCAACCCTCTCGACGAGCAGGAAATATTCGACCTCCTCAAGGATTTCCGTTACATAGTGCCGCAGGGCAGCCCCATGGCCGGCATAGGCAACAACTTTCAAGTGGGAAGTCTCTCCAACTGCTTCGTGATAGGACTCGACGGACAGCCTGACTCCTATGGAGGCATAATAAAAATCGATGAAGAGCAAGTGCAGCTCATGAAGCGGCGTGGCGGTGTGGGCCACGATCTCAGCCACATCCGCCCCAAAGGCAGCCCGGTAAAGAATTCCGCGCTTACTTCTACAGGCCTCGTGCCATTCATGGAGCGATATTCCAACAGCACCCGCGAAGTGGCCCAGGACGGCCGCCGCGGAGCACTGATGCTGTCGGTGAGCATAAAGCACCCCGATGCCGAAAGCTTTATTGATGCAAAGATGACAGAGGGCAAAGTGACCGGAGCAAATGTCTCCGTGCGCATTGATGATGACTTCATGCGGGCCGCCGCTGCGGGAGAAGAATACTTGCAGTCTTATCCCGTAGACTCGCCGACTCCACTCTATCCGGCAAAGGGAACCGATGCCGGAGCGCTATGGAAAAAAATCGTGCACAATGCATGGAGAAGCGCCGAACCCGGCATACTCTTCTGGGACACCATAACACGCGAATCCCTCCCCGACTGTTACGCCGATCTGGGCTTCCGCACCATCTCTACCAATCCCTGCGGCGAAATACCTCTCTGCCCCTACGATTCATGCCGCCTCATAGCGATTAACCTCTATAGCTATGTGATGAAGCCGTTCACCCCGGAAGCAAGCTTTGACTTCGACCTCTTTGCCCGGCACGTGGCCAAGGGCCAGAGACTCATGGATGATATAATAGACCTTGAGATGGAGAAGATCGATCTCATAATAGACAAAATCAACCATGATCCGGAGACTGCCGAGGTGAAACTCACTGAGCTGCATCTATGGGAAAAGATACGCGAAAAGACACTGAAAGGACGGCGCACCGGCTTCGGCACTACCGGCGAGGGTGACATGCTTGCGGCGCTCGGACTGAGATACGGCACTCCCGAGGCCACAGAATTTTCGGTAAGCGTGCACCGCGCCCTTGCCCTCGCTTACTACCGGGCTTCGGCCGACATGGCCGAGGAGCGTGGAGCATTTGAGATTTTTGACGCCGCACGCGAGCGCCACAACCCGTTCATGCAGCGCATCGCCGAAGCCGAGCCCGCTCTATATGAAAAAATGCAACGCACGGGACGCCGCAACATAGCCTGCCTCACGATAGCCCCTACAGGCTCCACCTCTCTGCTCACACAGACCACTTCCGGAATCGAGCCGGTGTTCCTGCCCATATACAAGCGCCGCCGCAAGGTCAATCCGGGAGACCCCGACGTGCACATCGACTTCGTGGATGAAGTGGGCGATGCCTTTGAGGAATACATCGTGTATCACCACAAGTTCCTGGAATGGATGCGCGTCAACGGGCTTGAGGTAAAGAAAAACATGAGTGCCGATGAGATTGAGGAACTTGTGAAAAAGTCGCCATATTATAAAGCCACAAGCAACGATGTGGACTGGCTCGAGAAGGTGCGCATGCAGGGAGCGGTGCAGAAATGGGTGGATCACAGCATCTCGGTCACCATCAACCTTCCGTCCGACGTCTCCGAAGAACTCGTAGGCAATCTCTACATGGAAGCTTGGAAAGCCGGCTGCAAGGGATGCACCGTCTATCGCGACGGCTCTCGCAACAATGTGCTTGAAAGCGTAAAGAAGAAAGAGCCGAAAGCCGAGCTGATAGCCCACCCCACAACTACCGTGCTCAAGCGCCCGATTGAGCTTGAGGCCGATGTGGTGAGATTCCAGAACAACAAAGAGAAATGGATCGCATTCGTAGGCCTGGCTGAAGACGGCATGCCATATGAGATATTCACCGGCCTGGCAGATGATGAAGACGGCATCTTCTGTCCGAAGAGCGTAAGCAAAGGAAAGATCATAAAGGCTGTCGACGCCAACGGCCGCAAGCGCTATGACTTCCAGTTTGTCAACAAACGCGGATACAAGACCACCATAGAGGGGCTCAGCGACAAATTCAACCCTGAATTCTGGAACTATGCCAAGCTTATCTCCGGTGTGCTACGCTACGGCATGCCCATCGACCAGGTGCTGAAACTCGTAGACGGACTCCAACTCGACTCCGACAACATCAACACATGGAAAAACGGTGTGGTGCGCGCCTTGAAGAAATACATGCCTGAGGGCACCAAGGCAAGCGGACAGAAATGCCCACATTGCGGCCAAGAGACACTCATCTATCAGGAAGGTTGCCTGATATGCACTTCTTGCGGCAACTCCAAGTGCGGTTGATACTATAAAGAAACAATAAGCTGCGGCCATGTTCCATCTCAAGAACATGGCCGCAGCTCATTTTATCATCGTATGCAGAAAGAGTCAGAGCGTATCGTTGAGTATCAAATGGGATACAGCTTCAAGTTTTGAAAAATCCCTGCTCGTGAAATAATTACGCAGAGACTCCACGTGAGCCATGCGATGCAGGTCGCTTCCTATGAAATCAATCATGCCATGTTCAAGCAGCCACTCGGCCGTGTGCATGCACGCCTTGTCATAATGCCCGGCCAGCGAGAGCATATTTACCTGGAAGAATATGTCCTGCGCCCTCAAAGCCTCATAGCGCTCCCTGTGACGCTGATAATACACATATCGCTCGGGATGGGCAAGGATAGGCTTGAAGCCATACTTGCTGCGCAACTCAAAGAGAAAGCACTCAAGATTAGCCGGCTCCTGCATCCAGGAGTTTTCCACCAGCAGATAGTCTCGCCCTATGGGACGCACCTGTCCTCTGGACAGAAGATCAAACAGCAGCTCATCGATGCGATATTCCGCCGAGCAGCTGAACTGCATGTCGATTCCCTCACGCATGCATGCCTCGGTAAGACGGAGATAGGACTCCGCTATCACTTCAGGCGTGTTGGGGAACACCTCGTCAGTGACATGCGGAGTGACAATCATCCGTCGGAAGCCGAAGTCATGCATGGCTCTCACAAGCTGCACGGAACGCTCCGGCGAGGGGCTGCCGTCATCAATGCCAGGGCAGACATGGCTGTGTATGTCGGTGTGCCAGAAGAGTTCCGGCAATCGCTTCGAACGGCGCAGATGAAAGAAGTCCATCACAGGTAATGCGGCTATCGATGATTGATTTTTCGGTATACTTTATTTCACGCCAAGGTCGGACAGCACAGCGTCGATATGCTCCTCGGCCTTTGCCACAGTAGCCTCATAGTCGGCGGCAGAAGCCATAGGCTCGCGCACTTCCACATAGAACTTGATCTTAGGTTCTGTGCCGGAAGGACGCACCGATACCTTGTCGCCACTCTCTGTGAAGAACTGAAGCACATTGCTCGTAGCAGGGAAATCGAGCTTCTCCACCTGCCCGGTCACAAGGTTACGACAATTCAGATCCAGATAATCCTTGATGGCCGTGACAGGGCTTCCGGCGAGAGTCTTGGGAGGATTCTCACGGAAGTTCTTCATCATGGCCTGGATCTCCTCGGCGCCGGTCTTGCCGGGACGCACCACGCTCACTCCGCGCTCGCGGGAGAAGCCATACTTCACATATATGTCAATGAGCATCTCATAGAGATTCATACCCTTGTCGGCAGCCCAGGCAGCAATCTCGCACATGAGGGAGATGGCAGACACGGCATCCTTGTCGCGCACGAAGTCTTCGGCCAGGAATCCGTAGCTCTCCTCACCTCCGCCGAGATAGCGGGCAGTCTGCTCATTATTGCGCATCACGTCGGCTATCCACTTGAAGCCAGTGTAGCAGTCGTAGCAGGTCACATTGTTGGCATCGGCTATGCGCTTGATAGTCTCGGTGGTCACGATAGTCTTCACGCAATATTCCGTGCCGCCGAGGCGACCGAGCTCCACATTGCGGGTGATGAGATAATAGAGAAATATCATCACTATCTGATTGCCGTTTACCAACTGATATTCTCCCTTCTTGTCGCGCACCACGAGTCCTATGCGGTCGGCATCGGGATCGGAGGCCACCACAATATCGGCACCCACCTCGCGCGCCTTGGCTATGGCCATGGCCATGGCCGATGCATTCTCGGGATTGGGAGAATCCACTGTGGGGAAATCACCGCTCTTCACATCCTGCTCGGGCACATGGATCACATTATTGAATCCCCAACGCGACAGGGAGTCATATATGAGCATCATGCCTGTGCCGTGAATGGGAGTATAGACAATCTTCATGTCTTTATGGCGGGCTATGGCATCGGGGGAGAGCGAAAGCTTCTTTATATCGGTGAGGAAGTCATCGTCCACCTTCTCTCCTATGATCTCTATGAGGTCTTTATTGGGAGTGAACTTTATCTGGTCTACCGAAGTTATGGCGTTGACATATTCTATAGTCTTCACATCATGAGGCGCTATCATCTGCGCTCCGTCACTCCAGTAAGCCTTATAGCCGTTGTATTCCTTAGGATTATGGCTTGCAGTAACCACCACGCCGCTCTGGCATCCCAGGTGGCGTATGCCATAAGAAATCTCGGGAGTCGGGCGGCAGTCATCGAAGAGATATACTTTTATTCCGTTGGCTGAGAAAATATCTGCGGCCAGCTCTGCAAACTTACGCGAATTGTTTCTCACGTCATGACCTACGCACACGCTTATCTGAGGAAGATCCTTGAATGCATCCTTCAGATAATTGGCCAGGCCCTGAGTGGCAGCGCCCACAGTATATATATTCATGCGGTTAGTTCCGGCACCCATTATGCCTCGCAGGCCTCCGGTGCCGAATTCCAGATCCTTATAAAACGCCTCGATAAGAGGGGTCTTGTCTTCAGCCTCCATCATAGCCTTGACCTCTGCACGGGTATCAGGGTCATACACAGGCGCGAGCCATGCCTCGGCCTTCTTCATCACACTTTGTATCAAATCATTCTTGCTCATAAGGAGTATTAATGCAGTTGGGTTATATCTAATATAACGCCAAAGTTAGCAAAAATTCCTCACACATGATGTGTTTTTACAAAAAAATCAGGATTCATACTCTCAGGTACGTATAATTTTATTACCTTTGCAAAGCTTCTCTAATTCACCATCTGAAAAAACACGTAACTATTCCATGATACAGTCCATGACCGGATTCGGCAAGGGTGTGAGCACCACCCCTTCGCTCAAAATATCAGTAGAGATCAAGTCGCTCAACAGCAAACAGCTCGACATATCGACCCGCACTCCGGGCATCTTCCGTGAAGCCGATCTCCAGTTGCGGCAGACCATAGGCGACGCCCTTCATAGAGGAAAAGTCGACGTCCTTGTGCTGGTGGAAGACGTAACAGGCTCATCGCCGGTGAGCATTAACATAGAGGTGGTGCGTGCCTATAAGCAACAGATCATGGCCATGGCCTCTGATCTCGACATAGCATGGCCCTCCGACTGGTACGCCACTCTGCTGCGCATGCCCGACGCCATAAAGCAACAGGTATCCGCCCCCGATGAAGAGCAGATAAACGCTCTCATGCAGGCTGCGGCCACCGCCATAGAAGCCATGGTCGACTTCCGCACGCGCGAGGGTGCCAGGCTTGAGACCTTCTTCACCGAAAAGCTAAATGCCATAAGCGCCCTGCTGGCCGAAGTAGAGCCATTTGAGACCGAGAGAGTGACCCGCATACGCGAGCGTCTCGAGGATAATCTCAGCAGGCTGGAAGGTGTGGACTATGACCGCGGCCGGCTGGAACAGGAGCTTATATTCTACATAGAGAAGCTTGACGTGACCGAAGAGAAAACCCGTCTGCGCTCCCATCTCGCTTATTTCGCCGAGACGCTGGCTCTCACCTCTCCCGGCCAAGGCAAGAAACTCGGATTCATAGCCCAGGAAATGGGCCGCGAGATAAACACTCTCGGCTCAAAGAGCAACAATGCCGACATGCAGCGCATCGTGGTGCGCATGAAAGATGAGCTTGAGCAGATTAAGGAACAGGTGCTCAATGTGCTCTGATATTCTCCACACAACATATCCAAGAGAAAGATGCAAGGAAAGATCATAATTCTCTCCGCTCCGTCAGGCTCGGGGAAAAGCACTGTAATAAAGCAGATAATTGATGATGAGGCTCTGAAGCTCGGCTTCTCCGTCTCAGCCACAAGCAGATCGCCACGCACAGGGGAAGTGCATGGACGCGAGTATTACTTCATCTCCGATGAAGAATTCCTGCGCCGCATAGAGGCCGGCGATTTCGTGGAATGGGAAGAGGTGTATGCCGGCACGCACTACGGCACCCTGGCCTCCGAAGTAGAGAGAGTAACGGGCGCAGGACGCAACCTCATAATGGATATTGACGTAAAGGGCGGCATCAACGTAAAGAATCGCTACGGCGCCCGGGCGCTGTCGATATTCATCATGCCTCCCGATGTGGAGACTCTGTCGCGAAGGCTGCATGCACGCGCCACCGACTCCGAGGAGGTGATAGAGCGGCGCCTTGCCAAGGCCGAATACGAAATGTCGTTCTCCCCGCAATATGACCTGACCGTGGTGAATGATGATCTCGCCACTGCAGTGGAGCAGGTGCGCCGCGCCATTCTCGACTTCATATCCTGACAGAGAGAGTTGATTGCAGAAAAATGAGAGTGGTAGTCTACAGCGGCTCTTTCGATCCCATACATTATGGACATCAGGCTCTGGCTCGATACGTGGCCACTGAGGTGGAAGGAGTAGATGCCGTGTGGCTCCTGGTCACTCCCCGCAATCCGCTCAAGCCCGATGCCACTCATGCATCGTTCCTTCACCGCATGGCCATGACCGGGCTGGCACTGCGTGACATTCCGCATGCCATGCCCTCTTCATTCGAAAGTGCTCTGCCTGCACCCCACTACACCATAACGACCCTGCTGGCTCTCCGGCAGCGATATCCGCACCACGAGTTCTCTCTGCTCATAGGCGCCGACAACTGGGAGATCTTCCACTCCTGGCATCGCAGTGACGAGATACTGAAGGAATTTGAGATTCTGATATATCCGCGCCCGGGATTTAATGTCGACACATCCCGGTTGCCCGACTCTGTGAGATTCCTTGCCGGCGCCCCGCTTTGCGACATATCATCCACAATCATACGCAATGAAATCGCCGCAGGCCACACTGCCACCAGGTTCCTTCACCCGGAAGTATCTTCTTACATAACACTCAACAAGCTTTATGGACAATCCTTCGATCGATCGTAACACTCTCTCCTTCATAGGTCTCGCCACCGAATTCTGCTCATCTCTCGAGCAAGCTCCCACTCTGGAAAAAGAGGACTTCATAGCCACAATGCTGCGTCTGCTCCCCAGGCTTTACATAACCATGGGAGATGCCCGGCCACAAGAAGAGATGACCGAACCGGATCCTCTCGGCGTGTATATCGAAGAGCAGCAATACGAACAGGTGCGCGCGGGAGTGGCAGCGCTGCTCGGAGAAGATGACACGTATCTTGAGACGTTTGAAGAAGACATGAAGTATTCCGACACTCCTATCGCCGCATCCATTGCCGAGGGCCTCGCCGACATATATCAGGATCTATACAACTTTCTCTCGCCTGTGCGCGATTCAGATGGTGCCCTCGCCGCTCCCGCGCTTGTAGAATGCCGTGAAAATTTTGCTTCTTACTGGGGGCAGACTCTCACCAATGTAATGCGTCCTCTCAATCACTTACACTACAGAATATAATCCATGACCATGATCAACCGACTCTTACACTGGCTCGACCAGTCAACCTGCAACGTACTCGCCACCGTCACCATAGAGCATGAGCTTAAAGATGCCGGTTTTACCGAACTGCATCTCACCGACAAATGGGAAATCTCCCCCGGCGCACGACATTATGTGAAGCAGAACGACACTTCTATCTTCGCTTTCATCGCCGGATCAGCCCCTGCAAGCGAAGCCGGCTTCCACATCATCTCATCCCACTCCGATTCCCCATGTTTCAAGCTCAAGCCTGCGTGCGAGATCATATGCGAGGGGGGACTCGTAAAGCTTAATGTGGAAAAATACGGCGGCGGAATACTTTATACATGGTTTGACCGACCGTTATCCATATCCGGACGCGTGGCCTTGCGCTCCGATGATCCTCTGCGCCCACGTATGATGCCGGTAGACCTGCGCCGCCCCGTGGCCACGATTCCGCATCTTGCCATTCACTTCAACCGCGCCGTGAATGAAGGCAATCCGCTCAGCATGCAGACAGATATGCTGCCGGTGCTCGGCATCTTCAGCTCGGAGCTTCTTGATGAATACAATCGCAAGGGGGGCATAATCCGCACCTTGGTAGCCGAGAGCATCGGAGTCGATCCGGCCGACATTCTCGACTATGAGCTGTGTCTGTATCCTCTTGAGCCGGCGTCTCTCACCGGCAATGAGCAGGAATTCTTCCAGAGCGGACGCATCGATGACCTCTCTATGGCATTTGCTTCTCTGCAGGCGCTTCTCGATTCCGCTCATGCTGATTGCACGGCGACACGGGTAATGGCCGTATTCGACAATGAAGAAACCGGCTCCGGCACCAAGCAGGGTGCAGGCTCTCCCATTCTTGCCGACATTCTTGCACGCATAGCCGGAGGCGAGGCACAGGATATGTCGCGCGCCATCGCAAGATCGTTCATGATCTCGGCCGATGACGCTCATGCATGGCATCCCAACTACTCATCGAAGTATGATCCCACCAACCACGCCCTTATGGGACATGGGCCTGCAATAAAGATAAATGCCAACTGCAAGTATATGACCGATGCCGACAGTGCGGCCGTCTTCCGCAGCCTGTGTGAGCAAGCCGGAGTGCCTTGCCAGTATTTCGTAAATCATTCCGATGTGGCCGGAGGTTCTACCCTGGGCAACATACTCACCGGACAGATGCCCCTGCGGGGAGTAGACATGGGAGCCCCCATCTGGGGCATGCACTCTGCCCGGGAGACTGCATCATGCGCCGATCATATCTCTTGCGTAAAGGTGTTCTCTACTTTCTTCAGCATCTGATTTCTTCAGCATCCTATACATATATATAGAAGCACCGGGGCCTCCGACTGGAAGTCCCGGTGCTGTTCTGTGAAAAAAAACGGTAAAATATAACACGACCGCACCCTCTACATGGGTGTGCGCGCTATTGCAGCTTTATCAGTCGCTCGGATCACAGAAACTTTTCTCTCTATCCTCGCCTCTCCCTTCATTCGAGAGTGAAGCGGGGGCTCAGGTCTAAACGCACGGCGTGATTGCGTCCACCTTTTTCTCCACGGCCTGACTTATAGGCGCGATGCCTGTCTTGCCTGGCATTTCCAGCCTTTGTCTTGAACTGTCTGGCAGATCCGTCGGAACGAGACACTGCCACGCGGCTCTTTTCAGTAGCTGTGCGCATCTTCATCACATAGAAGTCGGGATAGCTCACCACTTCCTCCACATAATTAAGAGCACCGCCATCCACCAATGCATTTCCTGAAAGAGTCTCCATCACGACGGCTTCGGGAATAAGCGAAGCGAGAGTGCTGCTGGGAAGTGTCGCACCATCCGGAGCATCCACCTCTATCCAGTTGCCATTGTAATCGAAGCTCACCTCAGCGCCATCGGCCAGGTCTACCTCATACTTTCGGTCAGAAAAATCATTCTGCGCCTTTGACACTGCCACTCCGGGAAAATACTTCGCGAGAAAATCGCGCGATGACTGCGGGAGTGCCGAAGCGTCCATGCTCCCCGACATTGCCGGGCCAACGCCTCTTTCACACATTATGCCGGCAGGCTTCTTCGAGGCGCCTGCCATATCCTGCGCCTGCATGGGAGCGGAAACAGCCAGAGCGGCCAGGAGTATCATTATTGTCTTTTTCATAGCATTAGATCTTTATACTGTTATGTCTATATAACACTACTCGCCGAAACAAAGTTGCCCGCTTAACAAAATTTATTGTCACCTCTTGTCGCTCTTAGCGGAATATTGCGTAACTTTGTATATCTTTATGGATAATCGAATGAAAGGAACCGTGATACGCAATACCGGCGCATGGTATGAAGTGCGCCCTGAGGGTAGTGACGCTACGCCTGTCAAATGCAAGGTAAAGGGCAATTTCCGCATAAAAGGCCTGCGCACCACATCGCCTGTGGCCGTAGGTGACAGAGTTACTGTAGACATACTTCCCGGCGACACGGGATTCATTACCGCCATCGAGCCGAGGAAGAACTACATAATACGCCGCGCCTCCAATCTCTCTAAAGAGAGCCACATCCTTGCAGCAAACATCGATCTCGCTATCCTTGTGGCCACTCTGCGCGAGCCGGCCACTCCCACTACGTTCATCGACCGGTTCCTCGCCACGGCCGAGGCCTACAATGTGCCTGCCGCCCTCGTGCTCAACAAGAAGGATATGTGGGATGCCGATGACCGCTCACTGGCCAATGCCATGACCTATCTTTACGATGGCATAGGCTATGACACCCTCTCCATCTCGGCTCACACCGGCGAAGGGCTGGCTGCTCTGCGAGACTTAATCAAAGAGAAGACCGTGCTTCTTGCCGGCAACAGCGGCGTGGGTAAAAGCTCTCTCATAAATGCTCTGATTCCAGGCCTGAATCTGCGCACCGGGGCTGTATCCTCCCTGCATCATACGGGCATGCACACCACGACTTTCTCTGAGATGTATGATCTTCCCGAGGGGGGAGAACTCATTGATATTCCCGGTGTGAAGGGCTTCGGCACCATTGACTTTGAGGCGGCCCAGGTGAGCCATTATTTCCCGGAGATATTCGCGGCGGCAAGAGATTGCCGCTATGCCGACTGCTCTCACACTCATGAGCCCGGATGCGCGGTGCGCTCCGCTCTTGAGAACAATCACATAGCGCAAAGCCGCTATGCGTCCTATCTCTCGATCCTTGAGGAAGCCGGCGAGCGAGACAAGTACCGTAAGTGAAAACCTATGCCGACGCGGCTGATTGCTGACTTTCAGAAAGTCACGCTGCCCCCTATCCCCACAGAGACAAAACTGCCTGTGACGGGATCCGTGATCGCTGCCGGAGCAAGCTCCACCTGCTTCATGAACGGGCGGGTGGCCAGTAGCCCTATGGCCGAGCCTATCGCCGCTCCTGCGGCCACGTCCCAGAAATCATGCTTCCGTGCATATACACGTCCCCATGCCACATAAGTGGCAAGGGCATAGGCCGGCACACCGAATTTCCAGCCATACCTGCGCATAAGGAACGAGGCATCGGTGAAGACCAGGCTACTGTGTCCTGACGGAAACGAACGGCGGTCACTGCCATCGGGCCGGCGCTTATGCACGGCATATTTCAGGCCATAGGTCACGGCCAGCGTCCCTGCCGCCTCTGCCGCTCCTATGCCGATACCTTTCCAGTCTTTGTGCGCTATGGCTATGCCGAGAGTGGCGACAGGCATAGCTATAAGCACTACATCGGTCGAGGTGCGCACCGCCTTGCGGGAAGAGCTGATATGCACCGTGGGTTCTCCTGCATGAAGGCCGGTCGCGGATAGCGATAATATCAACAGACTTATGAGTATGCGTGTCATGAAAATAATGCTATGAGTCTTGGTAAAAAGATGATGCATACGCATGCCAGTGCCGCCACGGCCATAAGGAGCACCGCTCCTGCCGCTATATCCTTGGCACGCTTCACCAAAGGATGATGCTCCGGGCTAACGAGGTCGCACACGGCCTCCACCGCCGAGTTGAAACCCTCGGCCATGAATACCGCTCCTATACATATTATCACTGCAAGCCATTCCCCCCGATCAATATCAAGAAGAAAGCCCAGTGACACCGCCGCAACTGCCGCCACAATATGCAGCCGGGCGTTATGCTCTCCGCACACAAGCATGCGCACTCCGCTCCATGCATAGATGAAGCTGCGGGCACGCTTGCGCCAGGAAAATTTATCGGTATTCATCGCTATGGAATTCAATAATCGTAATCCAGGCTGAAATCATCCACAAGGAGCGTGGCGCCTGTACCTCCGGTGAAATAGTCTCCATACTTTGAGGCGGCCGATGTGACCAGTAGGTAACTCGGCACCCGACCCGTGTCGCGATATTCAAGTGGTATCTCAAACATCTCCCAGCCCCGGGTGTCGGAACCGCGTGACAGCTCTCCATAAGCTATCACATAGGGTGCATTCTTATCAAACAACTGACGGTTGCGCGGATTCGTGCGAATCTCCAGAGGGGCGTCAAGGTCTACGAGAGCGATCCATATCTGACACGTATCCGGCTGTCCTTTAAGATTCTGAAACTCTTCCGAGGCATAATTTATCGGAGCGGTGGTATACTTGAAATATCCTCGCAGACGCGTGGGACGCGCCGTCCACAGACGTCCGAAGTCCAGAATTCCGTTAGTGCCGTCCACCTTGCGGAACTTACCGGCAAAGATAGAACCGGCAGCAAGCTTGCCTATGGCGCCTATGCCCACAAAGCGGGTCTCAAGCTTCGCGCTCTTGCCCATGCCCGAGGGAGTGTCGTCACTCGGATAGACATTGCTGTTGCCGAGCGTGGAGGCTCCGGTATTACCTGTATCCCACCACGGCACTCCTCCTTCGGCCCAGGGAGACCACACCTTGCCGTCGAGCCACCAGGAGTCGAAGCTGGCATCCGGCAAAAGCTCGGATGCGCCGGTAGTGACCTCTATGGGATTACCCTTGTTGTCGCCCGACGTGGCGCGCACTTCATAGGAGGAGAGCGGAGTAAGATGAGGCACATAGCAATAGAATGCACCTCCATTATGTGTCACGCAACTTTCAGGCACGGCAGTCCATTGCTCTGCGCCCGACAGACGGTATTCAAATCCATTGACAGCATCCTCGGGCGCCGCGCCGTAAGCCCATATTACATTGACCCATCCATGAGCCTGCGTTGTCGTGACTATTGCTTCGGTGACATCCACATATATAGTCCATGTCTCAGTCTCGCCAAAGGATGTGACTCTCACTTCAAGCGGCTCGGTCATGTCGAGCATCATGCCTGCCTCAAGAGCCGGCTGAAGCTCGGTGTGGCCCTCCGGGCCAAGCTTCACGGAAGCGAGAGTGAGAGTGGAACGATCGATATTGGAGGGCACATACAGCACCACCCTTCGCCCCGGCACATCTATGACGGTCTCTCCCACCTGTCCAGAAAAAGTGACGTATCTCGCTATCTGCTGCACGGCCGAGATTGTCCATTCATAATCCTGGAAGCGACTCAGCGTGAGTGTGAGCGGACGGGAGAGATTGTAAGTTCCCTCAAGCAGATTGATCGATGAGGTGCCCCCTTCTGAATAGGCAAATTCGGTAAATTTCACTGCCTTGGGGTCAACATCCTCTCCAAGATGCAGCGTTACAGTGAGCTGTGAGTCATCTATATCTGCGGCAGAGCTTTCACCCTCGACTGCTATGGAGAGTATATTCTGAGGAATGCGGGGATAAGGTATGTCGTTTTCAATACAGCCGGCAAGCAGCGCAAGCGGCAGCATGAGAAGAAGTTTCTTCATGTTCATAGGAGGAGGGTCAGAAATGGATACCGAGGCCGAAGTTAATATTAAAGATATTGAAGCGGAACGAAGCGCCCGACGTAAAGCGATTGGCAGTCTCATCGGGATGCTTCTCGGCGTCTTCCGGATTAAGCATATAGGAACGTTGCTTCTCGTTGCGCAGATAGAAGCCGAAGACACCGAGCGAGACATTGAAGCTCGTATTCTCCATTATAAACACTGTGAGACCGGGAGAGAAATTCAGCTTGGCCTCCATGAATGTGGTGTGCGTGCTCTTGGGAGCGCCGTCATACATGCGCCTGAAGTCGCTGTTGCCTGAGGAGAAGGCAAGCTCCATCTCGTTGAAGACACCGAAGCGTCCGGCACGTGACAGGCCTATGTACTGACGCACGAAAAAGGCCGAGGAATAGGACTCGTTGCGGTAACGGACGTCGCGCAGACTGAAATTAAGGTCTTCATCAAAGTCCACGTCCATGTTGTCGATATTCCCCTTGGCACTCGTGTAGCCGAAGCGCAGACCCACAAGAATGTTGTTGCGCACGGCATAACTTATGTAAGGTTTCACAGAAAAGGCCGACATGCCGAAATCAAGATCTCCTATGAGATCGAGAAGACGGAGGTCGGAGGCGCTGAACTGACCATAGCTCGCGGTGATGCCCACTTGCCATCCCCCCTTGGGGATGAACAGATAATTGAAAAGCCCGCGGTCATATCTGCCGAGATTGCGGGAGCGTAGCACCTGGCTCACTGTGTCGCCTCGCACCACCACAAAGTCGCAGGAGGGATCCGGGTCGTGGTAACGCACCTCGACATCGCCCTTTATCACTCCTTTGACATCTCTCACTAAAGAGTCGGGCACCCATATGTATTGCCCGCGGGGAGCACATGAGAGGGAGTCGGCAACCGATTCCCGGGCCGACACACACAGCACGCCACACATCACACAGAGGAACGCCGGCCATACTTTTCCCATAAATGACAATACTTGCTTCATAGATAGAATGTCATGCCGAACATGATTGAGAAAAGGTTAATACGGAAATTGGCACTTGAATGCTTGCGGTGGCTCTCATAGATTCTGTCGTTGATCTGCTTGGTCTTTGTCAGGCCGAAGCCTAACACACCCACGTTGATTTCCATGGCAGAGTAGTTATTGAGGAAAACGCATATGCCCGGGGCCAAGCCTACATTGAAGTGGAAATTAGTCTCATAGGCTCCCGTAAGCTCTGTGCTGCGCCCTTTCATGAGCTTGCTCTGACCTCCGCCGAATTCAAGCTGAAGCTCATTGAAGAGGCCGAAGCGCTTGCTCGTGCCTATAGAGAAATAGTTTCGCATTATGGCCATGGCCGAGAAACTATGCGACAGGCGATAGAAGTCTTCCACTCCATAGGAGGTCTCGGAGTCAAGCACTATGTCGGCATTCTCAAGCTTGGTGAGCGAGCGTGAATAAGCGAAGCGGCCACCTATGCCAAGATCATCATGCACAAAATACACAAGCATCGGGCTTACCTTGAAGCTATATGTGTCGCCACTCAGATGCTCAAGAATGAGGAAAGCATAGTCATTCTGCGTAGTCTGAGAATAATTTACACTCACGCCTGCGGCCCATTGACCCTTGGGAATGAAGACTGTGCTCTCAAGCTTGCGCTTGAATTCGGGCACCTCCTGCGGAGCAGCCTGCAGGGAGTCTGCCGGCTCCGGGCATGGGTCAATGGCAATCGAGTCGGGTGAGAGCACACTGGATGCCGAGTGGCCTGTCATGGCCTGCCCGGCATATATAGAGGCTGCGGCAGCCTCGGTTGACAGCATGGCCGGGGCCGGCACTCCAAGCAGGAGAGCCGGCGCCAGCAGTGCTGTCAATGACAGGGTTATTCTTGTCATCAAAAAGTATGATTTATAGCCTTGAGCCCGAATCAGTATTCAAGTTCCAGGTCATCGATATAAAGCTCTGACTTGCCGCCTGAGAAATAGTCGCCATAGCGTGAAGCGGAAGCGGTGAGCACCAGAGTGGAAAGCTGTGCGCGTGACAGGGCGGAGAGATCATTGTATTTCAACTCGATCTCAAACTTGCGCATGCCGGACGCCGAGCCATATTCTTCCGTGAATACCATCTCGCCGTAAGCCACTACATAATCGGCCGTCGGGGAGAACAACGTATTCTTATCGGATGTATCTATGGAGACTGACCTTGTGGTGAGGGCCACATAGATTATGCCCTGATCCATATCTCCCTTGGCAAGTGCGGAGCCTGACTCCGAATACTCTACCACGGCAGGCTTGTAATAGGCATAGCCTGTGAGGCGGGCCGGGCGCGAGCCGTTGAAGGGGCGGCCGAAAGTAAGCTTGCCGTTAAGACCGTTAAGGCCATCAAACGTACCGGCAAAAAGATTGCCGGCGGCAAATTTGCCTATTGAGCCAAGTCCCACGAACTGACTCTTGAGCAGAGCCGAGTAATTGCCCGAATGCTTCACCGTGGAATTATTGGTGGTCACCTGCTTGCCCATAGAGGATGAGCCATGGTTGCCGCTGTCCCACCATAATGATGAGGCATCTGCCGCAGGGAGAAGCACCTTGCCCGGTGTGCACCATTCCTCAAATCCGGCATTGGGCAGCGTGAAGATGCTCTCGGTGGTGAATTCCATGGAAGACGTGTTGACGTGCATCGCGCTCTTTGCCTGATACTCATAGGTGGTGCCGGGAAGCAGGCCGGTTATCGTGGCCGAGAAGCCGGAGCCGGAGGCAACGGCCGTAACCTCAGTCCAGTCGGATGTGCCGCTCACACGGTAGCGGAATCCGGGCGACTGGGCCGATTCCTTAGTAATCTCTCCATGGAGAGTGGCACGGGTGGCATATATCTCCTGCCAGGGGGTGGCCGTGAGTTTCACATCGGAGTTGGTGACCTGAATGAGCAGAGTGCGCTCTCTGCGCTTGCCCTGCGAGTCTACAGCCGTGAGGGTGACAGGATATGCGCCTTCGGGAAGGGCATTGAGCATGGCTGCCTCCATGAAGAGGCGCGCGCTCGCACGGCCTTCGGCTTCGGCATACTCGCAGGAAAGGCCGGCCAAAGCCATCTGTGCGCGTTGGGCATCATCCATTGTAATGAAGTCGAAATCCGATGCCGGCAGCCCCATGGCAGCGGCATTGTCGGCATGCACCTTCATGGATGTGATGGAGCCTATGGCCTCCACATAGAGGCTGCGGCGCTCAAACTTGCCCGGCTCGCCGGCCAGGCCTGCATTAAGGTCGAAACCCACGCCGGTTATTGACGGCGCGCCGGTTATGGTCACTACATCCTCTACCACGAGGCAATGGTCATCAATGGTCACAGTGATGAGGCCTCCGCCGAACGGATCAGTCTCTCCTTGCGTGTGCTTGAGATTGATGGTATATTCATGGGCTCTTTCCACACCGGTTATCACGCCCTCCTTGCGGAAGGAACTTCCTGAGAGGTCGGTGCCCTCGATAGTCCACGTGAGTTCCGTGTCATCGTCAGGCATCATGAAGTAACCGCGCACGGAAGCGTCCATATCCGAGGTGAATTCAAGAGAAGCCCGCGTGTGGCCAACGGTCACAGTGTAGTCCCGGAGCACTCCGGCCACCGATTCATCCGATGAGACGGCTGCCACGACATTGGCTATATGGCAGTCTACAGTCACGGGAGTTGTCTCCCCTTTCTGTATGTCAAACGGCTCGTAGCCGCGGTAGAACTTCTTGTCAAAGCTTGCGCTCACGGAGTCGCCTGTCCATGCCTCGGCCACATAATGTCCGCTCTTGAGAGGGATTGTGGCAGGCACATTGTCCACACCGTTGAATTTATATATGAGCCCCTTCGATGAGCTGAGATACACAGTGCATCCGTCTCGCAATTCCTGCACGTTATCGGGAGTGGAACGGGTGAGTGTGGCGTTCACTTCCATTCGCAACTGAAGACGGCCCTCACCTTCGCCAAGAGTGTCATCGCTCTGGCAAGAGGAGAGAACTCCCGCAGCGGCCGCTCCGATCATGAGCAGCGCGCATGTATGATTGATCTTATTTCTTGTCATGGCATTACTCTGTTATGATGGTGAGAGTTCTTACAGTGGTGCCGTAGCCGTCGGTGACTGTGATGGTGAACTTGTGGGTGCCTGCACCGTATATGCCGAGCAGCGGGGTGAATTCCGATATATCGAGAGTGAGATCGGTCTTGCCCGTAATATCGCTCTTCACCGGGAAGTGGAGGCTGTCTCTGAGCGCTGACTCAAGGTCGCCGGGATTGACAAGGTCGAGATGCTTACGGAGCATCACTCCCTCCAAGACTTCTTCCGTGAGAGTGTCGGAGTCAATATCCACGGTGAAGCCTGTGAGTCCTGCGGAATGGTCGGAATGTACGGTCACACGCACTATATTGTCGGCCGGGAGCCTGTTCGGCGCAGTCCAGCTCATGCTTTCCGGATAGAGCGTGAGCGAGGGGGCCTCACGGTCTTCACCCGGATCAGGGCCGGGGCCGGGATCCTCGCCACCCTGCACGGGACGGTCATTATCGGGAAGTATCTGATCCTCATCATCCACATTCACAGTGAGGTTCTCGCGGGTCACCTCCGAGTCCACGACAATTCCGGGGGTTATCATGCCGTTCTGTTCAGGCACATCCGGCTCTGCTCCATGCAGGCGATAGGTGATTATGTAGTGGTTGCCGGGAGCGACGCGGGTGTATGTGCGGAAATTATTCTCATAATTCTCATCGACAGTGCCGGTGAAGGTAGCCACAAGCGTGGCCTCCCCGTCGGCTTCTTCATACTTGAAGAAGCCGGGGCGGGTCTCGTCCTTGCCAAACACGAGGGAGGCGCCCGAGCCGGTCACTACAGTGACCTTGCAGTCTTCTTCCATGTATGGGAGAAGATCATTGTCAAATTTTATTGTCACTTTCACATTGGCCAGCCTGCACACCACGGGGTCGATGTAGGTCACCTCGTTTTCCGCGATGTCAAACGTCTGCGTTCCTTCATAATAGGGCGACTCCCATGCCGCAGCGGGATTCTCGGCGCTATGCACTGTCACCGTGTAGCCCGTGGCCACGGGCAGTGACAGTATCTCAGGCATGTCAGCCAGCGTGCCGTTATAATAGGTCTTGCCGTTGGTGCCTGACACTTCCACGATGAACGTGCTGACATCGGGCGAAGCGGAACGGGTGATCACATTTTCGCCCGTATTGACATCCACACTCATCTTCTTGAAAGAGACTGTGCCTCGGGCCGCGCTCTCTTCCTCCCGTACAAACGGATCATCCTTGCTGCATGCCGGAAGCAGCACGATCACGGCCAGCAGAAGGGAGAATATGCTGAATATCTTTTTCATTACTCTGTGTGTCTTGATTTTAGAAGAATTAATATTCGAAAGAGAGATCATCTATATATAGTTGCGACCCCATGTAAGTGGCCTTGCCGAAGTTGCCGCCGAAGGCAGGAGGAGTAAAATTGTCAGATGTTTTCTCAAGGAACTCATCCTGCCAGCTCGACATGAATTTCACATATACTTTGGCAGCCTTGGGTGCGGCATAGGCATAGGCGAGCGGTATGCTCACCTGTGTGTAGGCATCAGCCTTGCCGAGAGTCTTCTCTCCAGAAGCTATGACCCGGCCTGAAGCATCGTATACATACACATATGCTATGCCGGTATCAGAGGCGTTCTTTGGCGCATACTTATAGTAGAAAGAAAATGAAGAGGGTCGGGAAGCGAAAGCATATCCCGCTCCCTCATAGCTGTCTTCTCGTGAGCTGCGTGACGCACCGAGATGGAGAAGCCCGAAATCAGTGTACTTGCACACTCCTTTCATCGAGCCTATCGCTGTGTTTCCTGATCCCCAACCCACTGTGCGTATCAGGGCTGCATACTGGCCGGAACGTTTGTCGGGAGTAGGTATCGAGCCCGATATGCGACAGTATGCAAAGTTTCCTCCCTGGGAAGCGGTCATCGGATTGTTAGTCCCCCACACTGCGCCAGCCTCATCTGTACCGCAGAAATAAGTAGACCAATTTGACTGTCCGGACTTATTATACCAGTCATCCATGCCTGCATTGGGGAGCTGAAGATTCTTCTCTGTAGTTACGGCGACGCTTCCGAGCGCTCCGGCAGCAGAGCCGTCAGTGGCACGCACCGTGTAGCCGGTGCCGGCCTTGAGACCTTTTATGGTCACTCGGTCGTTGGCCGCATCCAGGCTTATGCCGCTCATCGAGACAAAGTCGCCGGCAGAGCCTTCGGCCACTTGATATGTTATGGCGTCGAGAGAGAGCTTGGGGTTGTGTATCACCTTGAAGGTGGCATGAGTGGCGAAGACATTGTTCTCGCTCTCCAGCTGCAGGAGCACACCGGTCTTGGCAACGGAGGAGGAGGCCTTCTCTACCCCTTTGTACATTACACGTACCGGAAGATCGGATGGTTCGGAGGGTATTGAGAAGCTTACGTTATAGGTCTTTGCTTCAGCCGGGGCACGATGGCGGGAGACTGCCGCCACTTGCGCCGATGCAAGCTTGAGAGGAGTCCATGTGCCGAAGTGATAGCCTTCAATCGTGATATTGCCGTTGTCGAGAGGCACATTGGAGGTAATGCCCATTGTTGCCTCCGAGGCATTTATGGCTGCCGATGGAGCCGTGGCCACATTCATGGTCACCCCCTCGGTAGTGGCTTCAAGAATCAACGGCTCGTTCACCTTGCCGAGCTTATCCTTCACCACAAGGGCAAATGAGTGGCTGCCGCTTCCTGATATGCTGCTGAATACGTTTGTGAAATCGACAATCGCCATTTTGTCGGTCACTCCCCACAGGCCCTTCACATCAAGGCCGAGCTGGCGCAACAGGGCCTGCTGCGAGGGATTGGCCGCCATGAGGTTGATTTCAGCCGGAAAGCCCTTGTCAAGCAGCGGGCGGCTCTGAGTGGTGAGCGTGACGCTGCGTAGTCCTCCGGCAGCTGCGAGAGTCATAGTGAGCGGGCCGGATGCCGGTGAAAGCTCGAGTGCCTCATAGACTGTGCCGGGCGTGAAGCCGCCTGCCTTGACTACGGGAGCCGGAGCCGAAAGGATGTCGTCGGAGAGATCTACTGTCACGTCCTCACTCACCACGGAGTCATCAAATATCACGGCAAGCTGGGCTTCGCCGGTCTCTCCATTGTTCACATCGAGAGTGACATGATAATGATGGCGGGCGAGAGCCTCAAATTCTGCGGGCTGTATCGTGGCGCTCACGCCGTTGGGCTTGGTGATATTGATGGTCACCGTGACTGTGCCGGGACGCAGATAAGCAGGGCGGGTCTCGTCGGCAAGGAAGGCGATGAAGTCGCCTCCGGCAGAGTGCACCTGCGAGCTGTACTGAGTAAAATAATTACGGAATGCATCTGTATAGGATATGCTCACCATAGTATTGGCGAGCGATGCAGTGAGGTTGACCTCGGTAGTCTTTCCTTCCTCCACAGTCACTTCGGTCTCGCCGAAATAATACGGCTTGTCAAAGCCCTCGTCATCGGGTTCACCCCAGGAGGCTGTCATAGTATAGCTGCCTATTCCGAACGGTTGATCGGCAGGGAAATCGGCCGCGCTCGCCCATTGCCTGGAATAGGAGCCGTCGGCTTTTACAAGTGAAAGGGCCAGGTCGCTTACCTCCGGCACCATTGCAGCCTGCGAGGCCCGGGTGAGCGGCACTGCATCGGTCACTGCACCATCGGCTCGCAGGTGCAGGGCTATCACGCCCTCCCCTTCGCCTGCCACGGGGCCGTCCTCGCTTGCGCAACTGCCGAGAAGAAGAAGAAGCATGCAGGGCGCAAAGAGAGTTACTGTCTTTTTCATATTTATATAGTTAAATTGTAGTTACTGATTGAACCAGCGTAAATACATCAGGAAGCACGGATATCATTATATACTGATAATCAGGACATAAGATAACAAAGTATGGATGAGTCCGCACACAACCATGTTTGCGCATGATCATGACACAGACACATGTATCACTACATTACATAGTGCAAAGGTAATAAAATATTTTCATAATTACACTTTTTTTTGTACCTTTGTCGCACTTTTTAGCCCTCATAACTAAAAAGATACGATTTCTATTTCTTGCTCAGGTTCACTCTCTTACAGACCCAAATAAGCACCAGATGACTGATAAAATTATTGAACGTATTTCATCTCTCCGAGTAATACGTATGCTCCAAAGCGCACCCACTCCGCGCTGGATTATTTTTACGATTGACACTTTGATAATAGCGGTGGTAGCATCTCTTGTATTTGTGTTCCCACCCGAGTATTTTGGCGCCAGCACCGCAATGCGGCAGATTGCCTACGTATTGCTTATCGCCACATATGCAGGATGCAACCTCGCCACTGGTTGCTATAAGTGTATTGTGCGATTTTCTGTGCCATACGATCTATTCAAGGTATTCTGGTGCGTGATGCTCGCTTCCTGCATCGTAGGCACTATAAGCTTCGGCGTATGGATATTTTATCACCGCATTCTGATCAATGTCATTCCCATAGTGCTCGTGGCCGGTGTTAGCCTCAGCCTCATGGAGAGTCTGCGCATAATCATCAAGCATCTTTATGGCGAGCTTACCCATTATCTTGAGAAGCGCGAGCCGGTCATAGTGCTCAGCACATCGTTCAATGCAGTGTCGCTTGCCTGCATTCTCCGTGATGAGGTGGAGGGATCGTTCAATCCTGTGGCTCTGCTGTCGCTGAACGCCGACACGAAGAGCAGAAAGCTAAACGGACTGCCGGTGGAAAACTTCTCTCCCGACACGGTGGATGAAGTCTTCAAGAAGCATCAGGCCAAGACACTGGTGTTCCTCCAGTCGCATATGGAGATGATGCGCTCCGGATTCGCCGACAATTTCATACGAAATCAGATCAAGCTGAAGATGCTCAATCAGTTTGAGGAATTCGACATGAACGACAAGGGCAATTCCACTCATTTTTCAGCCAATGTGAACGCCATCAAGATCGAAGACCTGTTGAGCCGTCCGGTGATACGCAATGAAAATCCCCTGGTAAAAGAGCAGATACATGACAACACAGTGCTCATCACCGGAGCGGCCGGATCCATTGGCAGTGAGATCGTGAGGCAGGTGGCGGCATTCGGCGCGGGATGCATCGTTCTGCTCGATCAGGCCGAGACTCCCATGCACAATATGCAGCTCGAGATGGAGGAGCATTTCCCTGACGTCAATGTGGAATATTATGTGGCAGATGTGACCAACCGCAAACGCCTTGAAAGGGTATTCCGCAAGTACAAGCCACAGATAGTGTATCATGCCGCGGCCTATAAGCATGTGCCCATGATGGAGCGCAATCCGAGCGAGGCTCTGCTCACGAATGTGGCTGGCACGCGCAACCTGGCCGATCTGTCGCTGCAGCACGGGGTGCGCAAGTTCGTGATGGTGAGCACTGACAAGGCTGTCAATCCCACCAATATCATGGGAGCCTCAAAGCGCATAGCGGAGATATATGTGCAGAGTCTTTTCCTGAGAGCCATAGAGCAGAATGGCGCCGACAAGCAGAGAGTGCCGCAATTCATCACCACCCGATTCGGCAATGTGCTCGGCTCAAATGGCTCGGTGATACCCATCTTCCGCCATCAGATAGAGCAAGGTGGCCCTGTCACTATAACTCATCGCGATATAATCCGCTATTTCATGACTATACAGGAGGCCTGCTCGCTTGTGCTTGAAGCCGGATGCATGGGTCACGGCGGTGAGATATTCCTCTTCGACATGGGCGAACCGGTGAAAATCTACGACCTGGCCCGCCGCATGATTCTCATGGCTGGGCTTAAACCGGAGGAGGATATTAAGATCGTAGAGACGGGACTGCGTCCCGGCGAGAAGCTCTATGAAGAGCTGCTCAATGACAAGGAGAAGACCCTGCCCACTTCCAATAAGAAAATAATGATCGCCAAGGTGCGGCAGTATAACTTCAATGCTGTGAACGCACATATCGACAATATCATAAGGCTTGCATCGGAGGGTAATGTGCATGACATGGTAATGTCCATGAAGGAGCTTGTGCCTGAATACGTGAGCAATAACTCTGTCTTTGAAAAAATAGATAAAGAACTACAACATGCCAATGCTTAAAAAGTATCTGTCAACTCTCGCAGTAGCAAGCATGCTCTCGATGCCCCTCTCTGCCTCCGCCTGGAATCTTCAGGATCTTCTGGGGAAAGCCTCTGAATCCTTAGGCAATGTCAATACTCAGGACGTGATAAATCTGGTGGACGGTCTGTTCTCCAATTCCGATTTCGACCTCTCTAAGCTCAAGGGCACCTGGCAGGTGACCGGCTCGGCCGTATCGCTCAAGGGTGAAGACACTCTCAGCCAGATAGGGGGCTCGGCCGCCACAGTGGCCATAGAGAAGAAGCTTGATCCTTATTACACAAAATATGGCCTCACCGGATCTGAAATAACCTTTGATGATAAGGGTAATTTCACGCTCAAGCTGAAGAAGCTCAGCATCTCCGGCATTGTGGAGAAGACTGAGGAGTCGAGCTTCAAGACATCTTTCAAGACTTTTGGCTCCACTACCCTCGCTCCTATGGACACTTATTTTGCCCGTGGCGCCACGGGCAAGACTCTGGAAGTAATGTGGGATGCCAAGAAAGCCTTGTCGCTTATTCAGGGTGTGGCTGCTATTGTCAACACCTCTTCCACCAATACGCTCTCCTCGTTGCTTGACAAGTATGATAACGTATATGTGGGCTTCAAGCTCACACGCCTGAAATAACGACACTTCGCACCCCGAATCCCCTTCTTAGAGACACAGCCGCGCACAGGGCTATGGGCTTTTACACGAAGAGGACATCAAGTCGATCAGGCGACAAATTGCGCAGGATAGGATTGCCGGCCGGGGTGTAGGCGTAATCCTCCAGTGCGAAAAGATCTGCCAGAAGCCGCTCCATCTCAGTCTCTGAGAGCGAGCGGCCTCTTCGTATTGCCGCTGCCCGGGCCATGACAAGCGCCACTCTGGAGAGTATGTCGTTGGCTGCCGGCTCGCTCACGGCATCGGCCCTGACCCTGTCATCCCCCACCGACTCGAGAATCTGCATGAGCACATCCGAGGCATCCTTGCCGGCAAGCGAGGCGGGGGCGCTCTCTATCTTCCATAGTGTGTCGCCCTCTTCGCGTGATATGAGAAAACCCAGGCGCGCCACTTCCTCTTCCACACTTTCAAGCAGCATGGACTGGGCAGGAGTAAGCTCAAGAGTCTCGGTAAACGCGAGCCGCTGCATGGCCATGACATCGGAACCTCGGCTGAGACGCCGCATGTATCTCTCATAAAGAACCTTCACATGAGCCCTGTGCTGGTCGATAATGCAGAGTCCGTCGCGACTGCGTGTGACGATGTATTTCGATGCGATCTGCAGGCATGGCGCCTTTTCATGCGTCTCCTCTTCGCGCATTCCGGGCAATTGTGCGGGCTCGGGGAGTTCCGGCTGAGAGGGCACATCGAGTTCGGCGCCGTCACTCATGAAACTTGTGTAGAGACTTTCCCAGTTCTTCACCGGCTGCCTGACTGCATCCCGACGTGTGGCGAATGTCTGCGTCTCCCGGCGCAGGGGATTATAGTCAGTGCGCACTTCAAACGGATTATAGCCGGCGTCGATGCCGGTGGATGGCGCCGGCACGTAGTCGCCATCGCGAGCGGGGTCAAGGGGCATCACGTCTTGCGTGAAGTCGATGGCCGGAGCCTCTGTGAACTTGCCTATGGTAGCCTTGACCGCAGCCTCAAGAATGGGGCGTATCGTGGCTTCCTGCTCAAACTTTATCTCGCTCTTGGTGGGATGGATATTGACATCGATGGTGGCAGGATCCACTTCAAATTTGAGGAAATAACATGGCTGCGTGTCGTGAGGGATTATATTCTCGTAGCATGCCATGAGGGCGCTGTGAAACCTGGGGTGACGCATGTTGCGCCCGTTGACTATGAGAAACTGCAACGCCCCCCGGCGCCTTGCATGACGCGGGTTGCTCACAAAGCCTGTAATCTTTACAACTGCCGTATCTACTTCTATGGGAAGCAATTGCTTGTCAAGGCCGTTTTTCCATAGCTCGGTAATGCGCTGCTTGAAGGAACCGGGACGCAGATCCAGGAAGCGTGAGCCGGTGGAAATGCTCATGCGGAGATGATTGTTGACCAGCGCAAGTCTCTCGAATTCTCTCATTACCGCGCTCTGCTCCACGGCGTCGCTCTTGAGGAACTTACGACGGGCAGGCACGTTGAAGAACAGGTTCTTCACCTTGAAATTACAGCCGCGCGCACATACCTGCGGCTCTTGCGACTCAACCTTGCTTCCGCTTATATACAGGCATGTGCCAAGCTCTGCGCCCTCCTGCGCAGTGCTCAGCTCCACCTGGGATATGGCGCATATGGATGGCAATGCCTCGCCTCGGAAGCCCATGGTGTGAAGCGAGAAGAGGTCGGAAGCGACCGAAATCTTGGAGGTGGCATGGCGTTCGAAAGCCATGCGGGCATCGGTGGGGCTCATTCCCTTGCCGTTGTCCACGACCTGAATGAGCGTGCGGCCTGCGTCTTTTATGTGCACTTGTATCTCGGTGGCGCCGGCATCCACGGCATTCTCCACCAGCTCCTTCACGACGGAGGCGGGACGCTGTATCACCTCGCCCGCAGCAATCTGATTGGCCACGGAGTCAGGCAGAAGTCTTATCACGTCACTCATAAGCTATTCTAAACTCATACCTCCCGGCATCGGGCGTGCAGGCGCCATGATGGGATCGGGCTCGGGAATGCCCATGTCGGGATTAGTAAAATATTCTTCAAGATCAAATGAGAGCTCTCCGAGAGAATCCTCCCAGCCGCCTCCATACCATGAGTAGCGCGGACGCACTCCCTCAAGCACTTGAAGCGATCTCTCCATGTCGCTGAAGCGTCTGGCTCCTGCAAGGCTTATGAAGTCGGGCAGGTAGTATTGCGACTTGGCCAGAGTCATGAGAGGAATCACGCTGCCGGTGACATTGCTTGATTCGCGCGAGCGCAACACGAGGTGCTGCATTTCCCTGTCGGCCATATCCATGCGCAGGGTGTCGCCATTGGCATTTATAAGCTTGTTATAGGTAGAGTCATTCTCCATGGGGAGCATTATGGCCTGGACATCGGTATGGGCGAAGACATGGCGCAGGTCGCCACCCTCGAGGGTGGCCTCTATGCGGCCTGCCCTCAGCTGGTTGTAGAAGCCTTCGCCAAGCTCCTCGGCAAGCACTCCGGGAGCGGGAAGGATGGCCCTGTCGGCCGTGGAGTCGTTCATGTGGACAAGAATCCGGCTGCCGGCCACCATGCGCGGCCCGCTCCATACTATTGGCTTGCGGTCAAGATACAGCATGGAGTCTTTCGAACAGAAGGTGATGGAATCGGCTACTCCTTGCAGGTCGCTGCGGAAGAAGCGGGCACGATTGAAGGCTTTGGCTACGTGATATTCTGCCGGTTCTGCTTGCCGGAGCGAGGAGTCGGCAGGGATAGTGTCGGCATGCGTCTCAAGATATATCTTGTCGGCACGCAGGAAAATCGTGTCGGGGCGGGAGTATTCCTTGAGCAGAGGATAGCGGGTGGCATAGGCGGTGCGGTCGGCATCGTTGTAGTAGCCGTAGCCTCCTATGAGCACTGCATGCCTGGCTGTATCGGTGAGCACCATGGGGCGCGGATGACGTTCCTGCGAGGCGAACATGTAGGCCTCGCTCAGGCGGCGCTCGCGATCGTAGACTATGCTGTCTCCCTCGAGTGTCGTGGCGGCGCCTGTGCTGTCGCGGTGCACTATGAAGGAGCGTGAATGCAGCTGCGCATTGCCAGAGACCGTGTTGTAGAACCCGGATGCCGTCTGTATGGAGTCCTGCCCGGAGCGGATTGAGGTAGGCTCTACGATGTCTACCGTGCGGGTGTCGGAATGATAGACAAGCCGGCGGGTGCGCAGCCTGCTGCGTCCGTTGCGCAGGAAGACGTCGTCGCTCACTTCAGCCACTTTGCTCTTGGCGTCATACTGGCCCAGGCGTGATGTGAGGGTGTCGCGGGCACCGGTGGCAAGCGAATGGTTATACATGCGTCCGCCGCAGTTATAATATGCAAGCTGGTCCCGCAGGCTGTAATCCAGGCTGTCGGTGAAGAGAGTCTTTTTGGCTCTGTCGGAACGGGAGGTGTGCTCCAGCATCACTTCGGAGCCGGGATGTGATGAACGCAGGCGTGCCATCTGCGAGAAGCCGTCGTAGTTTATACGGTCGGCCGTGACAAGCAGTGTGTCACCCTGTAACATGCGCACATGGCCGAAGGCGTCGAGGCTCACGGAATTGGGGTAGTAATAGGCTGAATCACAGTACAGCACCACTCCCTGACGGCGGAACATGACATTACCTTTCACTACCTGCCGGCCTGAGTCGACAGCCTCATCGCTTGTCAGTTCGTCGGCTTTCTCAAGAAAGAACTTGGTGGGATTGTCTCGCGACATGGAAGGGAGCACCGGCACTGTAGGCTTCGTGGGCTTGGGGCGAGTGTAGCTCTTGGGGCGCGTGGGGGCGGACTGAGACGCCGGCTGCTGCCTGCCCGTGCTGTGCTGTCCGTATAGAATCGAAGCCAACATGGCTATAAGGAGGGAAGCCACCATCCGGATAGATCCGGACAGTGGTGCCTTGGTGTAAATATCGTTACGAATATTCATTTAAGAGTGTATCTGTACTTGAGGCGGCAGGGGGAGAGAGTATGCAGGCTTCGCACGGGCGACTCCGGAGGTCATTTCACCCATCCCTGGTAGTGGAAGTCACAGCCTTCCCATCCGGGTTCTATGCGCACATAGGTATCTTTTATTTTCTGCTCTATCCATGCTCTGAGAATCTGATCTTTAGCCCGCTCTTCATACATATCCTTAAGCAGGTTATAGTCATCGGAGAGGTTGGCCTTATGAGTTTCCACACGTGTAGTGAGACGCACCATTGCCACCACTTCGCGGTTTTTCTTCTCATCCATCATGATGAATGCCTGCGAGATCTCTCCCGGCTGCATGGACTCTATTCTGCGGGCGATGGCCGCAGGCAGATCCTGCATCTGGAATCGGGAGGAGCCTGTGGAGGCGTTGGTCATGATGCCTTTGTTGTTGCGCGTATCCTTATCCTGACTCACATAGCGTGCGGCTTCATCAAACGGTATGCGCCCGGCAACGATTTCGGAACGAAGGGAGTCAAGTCGCACCACCGAGGAATCAAGGTCGGCACGGCTCACTTTGGGTCTCAGTAATATGTGGCGGCAATTGATCTGCTCTCCGCGTTTCTCTATGAGCTGTATTATATGGTAGCCGAATTCTGTCTCTACTATCTTTGAGACCTTCTTGGGGTCGGAGAGATTGAATGCCACATTGGAAAATTCGGGCACGAAGTCGGCCTTTCCGTGAAAGCCGAGTTCTCCACGCTGCTTGGCGCTTCCGGTGTCTTCGCTATAGAGGAATGCGAGGGTCGAGAAATCGGCCTCTCCTGAGTTCACCCTCTCTGTGTAATCACGCAGACGCGCCTTGACATCATCTATTTCTTCCTGGGGCACCGGGGGGACAAGCGTTATGATCTGGACTTCCACCTGCAGGGGCACAGTGGGGATGCTGTCGGCCGGCAAAGATGCGTAGAACTTTCGCACATCGGCCGGAGTGGCTTTCACATCTTTCGTGAGTGCCTGCTGCACCTGCTGAATCGTGTATTGATTACGCATGAGTTCCACCAGCTGCTCGCGTATCTGCGGCAGGGGCTTGCGGAACTGTTGCTCTACCCTCTCGCGTGAGCCCATGTTGTTGATAAAGAAATTCAGGCGCTGTTCCACTGCGCTCTGCACTGCGCTCTCCGGGGGTTCGATCGTGTCTACCTTGGCCTGGTGCAGATAGAGCTTCTCCACGGCTATCTGTTCGGGTATGGCACAGTAGGGGGAGCCTTCAAACGTCTGTCCGTCATACTGGGCCTGCTGATAGAGTTCCTCTATCTCGCTCTTGTAAATAGGCTCATCGCCCACCACCCAGGCCACTTCGTCGATGACATTGCCGGTGGGGTCGGCCAAGGCCCATGAAGTGACTATTGCCGCGCCCAGTGCCGGCAGCGCATACTTTAATTTCTTTATAATCTTCATATTATGTTATTGTTCTGTCATTTATCATATGAGCATCACTTCAAGTCGCGGTATCGCACAGGGATATATGTTCCCGTGTGAATTCTTCGACTGTCAAGCTCGCGGGCGTATATATCTCTAAGGAGACGGCGATCATAGGTATCTCGGCATGTCTCGGCAAGCTCCTGCTCTATCAATGGCTTCGCGAAATCATAGGGCATCTTCTCTCCTGCCGGAATGACGTCGGTCACGTGCAGCAGATATGTGATGCCGTCGGATGATGTCTCAAACATTTTGCCGGGGACGGTGATGCTCTCGCTTGAATTGAAGCGGTAAGGAATGCGGCGCACCAGTTCCTCCCAGGCTACCCATTCATCGCCGAAGTATTCGTATTCCATAGCTCCTTTCAGGCCACATGCTTCAAGCTTGTCTATTGCTTCGGGCGTGGCGCTGCGCATCCATGTTCTCACTTCGGTAAGTTGCGGGGCATCGGATGGCAGTTTCACATAGATGCCTTTGATTACAGGAGACGTGAGCACGTATCTGTCAATATTGGCATTATATTGAGCCCGCACGGAATCGGAAGATACTTCGCCGGCATATTCGGCCGCCATGAGACGCCGATACTCATCGGCAAGGAGCTGACGCCGGTATTGCTCTACAAGACGGTCTATGCGATCGATATCCGGAAGGTTCTTCACGGCAACATCCACGAGCATGTTGCGCTCAAGCCATTCCTCCACTATGGCATCAAACAATCGGGCACTGTCTATGGCTGAGATTCCTGCCGGAAGCTGCGCCACCACCTGGCTGCGTGTGAGCACTGAGTCTCCCACTTGCATAAGCACCTCCGGGCGAGGCCGATTCTTATCATCGGCCTCCTGCCTTGAGCAGGAAGCGGGCATGAGCGCTCCCATTGCTATGAGTATAAGGGGATGAAGCTTCACGGAGGTGGGCGGGGTGGATAGCTGTTATTATAACGTGCAAAAATAGCAATTATTCCGCACCCTTGCAAATGCCGGCACCGGCATTCAGGCAAAGCCGCGGAATTTTAAGCTCTTTTAAGAAACTGTTTCCCTTTGAATGTAAGAGGCAGGATGCGGGTTCCGCAAAGCAGGTCGGAGATGCACACAAGCGGAAAGGCCACAGCCAGCACAGCTACCGGAAACGCAAGGATATTGAGCCTTGCCGCCCTGGCGAAATCGAGGTCGAGCAATGCGTGTATGGCACGTGTAAGCCCGCAGGATGGACATTCCAGTCCTGTTAATTCGTGGAGCGGACAGCGCACTATCATGCCGGTGACTTCGGGCCATAGTCTTGAAGCAGCCACATATATCAGTATGATGATATATGTGGCGCCACAGCCGGCGTAGATGCGTAGCGAAGCCTTGTCGAGCGGTTCAGAAGAGCGGGAATACACTCGTGGAGTTGACGTATTTTCGATCGAATTCCTCTTGCGACATAGTGAGAATCAGTATGCCTTGCACAAAGGTGAGGAGCTCCCACAGTCCGCATGTTACTATCACGAGCAGGATTGTGATGAAGCCTCCGCCTACTTTGCCGCAGTAGAAATAATGAATGCCGAGCCATCCTAACAGGAGTGCGAATATCCCTGCAGTAGTCTTGCTCTTGCCTGAGGCTGGGTAGTTGGATCCGTCATAGGCTCCGGCATATGGAAGCACTTCACCCCGGGCATATGCGTTGTGATCATATGCCTTGTTGCCTTGCTCGCTTATCATGGTCATGAGATCGGGTATAGTGAAGGCGGGCGCCCATTGGGGCATGCCTTCGCACCACACTTGCGAGTTGGGGTTGAGTCCGTAGGCAAGGAGCTGTTTTTGCTCCATTGGGCCTACCTGCTGTCCCTGATATAATATGTACCACTGTGCCATATAATTTTCTTTTAGCTGTTATTGAAATCTCATCCCGAGCTATAAGTATCCGGGATGACTTATCGATATGCAAAAGTAAGGATTTTTCTGCAGAACAGCAAACATCAGCCTCAGTTTTATGTTTTTGTAAAGTCAATCCTGGTGAGCCGGTCGCAGCAGATCGTTGACGGTCTTCACTGGATTGAATGTGTCGGGGGAGACTTCTACAAATATTGTATTCCAGTCGCTCATGGATCCGTTCCACAGGCCCGGCAGCTCAAGGGCCTTTATCTCCACTCCTTTGCGGCTCTTGCGTGAGATAAGTCCGGTTTCCTCATCTACGTAATCGGACAAATCGTAGCTCCGGCCGTCAAGGTCGCGGATGTAGCACACGAGGTCTACGGGATTGAAGTGTGTGGAGGAGGCAAGGAGCGTGGATGTGGAGGAGGCTTCGGGGTCAAACTGTGAGCTTTCAAGTATCTGGGGGCTTATTGTGCCGTCGGAGTTGTATGCGAGGAACGGGCCTCCTCCGGGTTCTCCCTCGTTGCGCACCATTCCGCACACGCGCAAGGGGCGGTCGAATTTACACAGTAAGTAATCAGCCAGTTCCAAGTCATCCATGCTTTCGGCTCCTTCATCGGTGATGAACAGGGTGTCATGCATGAAATCAAGCATTTCATCAAGTAGCGGGCGAGAGGGAAGGCCTTGGCGCAACATGTCGGCATAATGTGCGATATTGCGGTGTGCGTCGACAAGCACTCCTCCGAGTATTTTCTTGTATTCTATTGTGGTGGCGCGTTGTGATTCCGGCACAACATTGTCTATATTCTTAAGAAAGACCACTTCTTCATCAAGAGCAGCAAGATTGGCGAGAAGCGCACCGTGGCCGGCAGGGCGGAAAAACAGGTGATCATTCTCCCTATAGGGGGTGTTATCCATGTTCACTGCCACAGTGTCGGTAGAGGATTTCTGGATGCTCATATCCACTTGGTATTTCACTCCATATCTCTTCTCCATTTCCGGCAAGACTTCATTGATGCGGGCTTGCATCATTTGGATGTGCGAGGGGCTTACGGTGAAGTGCACATGCACTTTGCCATCGCTGCCGGCTGCATATCCGGCTCCTTCGGCGAGGTGCTCTTCTATGGGTGTGCGTGCGCCTCCGGCTTCTTTATGGAAGTGCAGCAAGGCCTTTGGCAACTGTCCGTAATCAAGTCCTTCTTTGTCGATGAGTGCTTTCACGATGTCTCGCTTTCGTCCGGCTGACAGGAGGGAGGGTATGTCATGACCATAAAGCCTGATGCAGGCCCTATCGAGATCTTCATAAAATGCAAACCGGGGAAGGCCCTCTATGAACTGAGATATAAATGGGGTCTCTTTCTGATCTGACACGTATGCGAAGAGATCCTTGAACATACGGGAGGCCGCACCGCTGGCCGGTACCATTTTCACTACGGTGCCTCCGTGACTCAGGAATCGCTCCCACTCGCATAGGTAGCGGTCGCGTTCTTGTGCGGAAAGCGCTAAAATGCCCCTGCCGGGTGTGGCCGGCGCCATTACTCTGAGATAAGGGAAGCCTGCGACAAAGCGGCGCAGCTGGTTGTCGAGCGTTTCTCTGGATATGCCTTTGGACTGCAGTAGTTCTAAATCTTGTGGTAGAAGAGTCATTGGAATAAAACGGATTATGTAAGGTTATATATAGTTATAACGCAGATTATCTGAATTATTCCTTTTTCGGCTAATTTTTTTCTCTTATTTGCTTCTCACCAGCGTGCGGCTCTGTGCAGGAGTATGGCATCAAGCAGTGTCATGCAGGCCATTGCCTCCACTACATGCACAGCGCGCATGGCTATGCAAGGGTCATGACGGCCGCGTGATTCAAGAGATACGGACCTGCCGGCATCGTCTACCGTCATGAGTTTTCTCGCTATTGTGGGCGTAGGCTTGAAGGCTATGCGCATATCTATGGGCATGCCGGTGGAGATGCCCCCCTGTATGCCTCCTGAATGATTGGTGAGAGTGCGTATGCCCCCGGGGGAGCCCACATATATATCTACGGTCTCGGAGCCCCGCCGTGAGCTCAATGCAAAGCCGTCTCCAAACTCGACTCCTTTCACGCCGGGGATGCTTGTCATGGCTGCGGCCAACATGGCATGGAGCTTGCCGGCCACAGGCTCTCCTATGCCTGCGGGCACTCCGGTGCATGTGCAGGTCACTTCTCCTCCCACGGAGTCCTGCTCCCGGCGCACTTCTTCCACTTGGGCAAGAAGCGGCTCGATCGGGTCGGAGGCTGATTGCCTTGATGCGCTTCCTATGCGCGATATGAATGCTGTGACTTCGATGCCTGCCGCACAGAGGTATTGACGGGCCACTGCTCCGCCTACCACCCGGCATGCGGTCTCCCGGGCTGAGGCTCGGCCTCCTCCGCGCCAGTCGCGCAGTCCGTATTTGGCATCATATGTGAAGTCGGCATGGGATGGGCGGTAGATGTGACGCATAGGTTCATAGTCTGAGCTGCGGGCATCGTTATTGGGTATGATGAATCCTATGGGCGTGCCGAGTGTGCGGCCTTGATATATCCCTGACAGGAACTGCACTATGTCGGATTCCTGTCTGGCGGAGGTGAGGGCGGAATTTCCCGGGCGGCGTCGGTCAAGCTCGCTCTGCACATTGTGCAGCGATATTTCCATGCCGGCGGGCACGCCGTCGATTATGCCTCCCATGGCCGGGCCGTGGCTCTCGCCGAAGGTGGTAAGGCGGAATAGGGTTCCGAAGGTGTTCATCAGGGATTTACTGTGAGGTCGGTTATTTCTGCTCCCACATACTCTATGAGTGCTTGCGGGGCTATGCGCAACTGGAGGCCTCGCTGTCCGGCAGAGACAAAGATTTCATCGAAGCTGAGGCAAGCCTCGTGGAAGTATGTGGGCAGTGCTTTCTTCATTCCTATTGGGGAGCAGCCGCCGCGTATGTAGCCTGTAGAGGGGTGGAGTTCTTTCATGTGGATCATCTCGGCCTTTTTATTGCCGGATGCACGGGCGGCTTTCTTCAGGTCTATCTCTTTGTTGCCCGGCACGACGCATACGAAGAGTCCGCTTCGGTCGCCTCTAAGTACCAGCGTCTTATAGACCTGTTTTATGTCCTCCCCTATTGACTCCGCCACATGCGTGGCGTCGAGGCGGGCCTCGTCTACCGGATATTCCACCAGGGCATAGCTCACTCCGGCGGCATCCAGCAGGCGGGCCACATTGGTCTTGGATGACTTGGCGTGCTTGGCCATAGTAGCGATCAGGAATTCATGGTCACGAGCAGTTCCTCGTTGGTGCGTGTCATCTCCATGCGTTTCTTTATAAACTCCATGGCTTCAAGCGAGGTCATGTCTCCGAGGTAGTTGCGGAGAATCCACATGCGGTTGAGCACCTCGGGGTTGAGAAGCAGGTCATCGCGGCGGGTGGAGGAACTGATTATGTCTACTGCCGGGAATATGCGCTTGTTGGAGAGCTTTCGGTCGAGCTGGAGCTCCATGTTGCCTGTTCCCTTGAATTCTTCGAAAATCACTTCATCCATCTTCGAGGATGTCTCGGTGAGAGCTGTGGCTATTATGGTGAGGGATCCGCCGCCCTCTATGTTGCGCGCGGCTCCGAAGAAGCGCTTGGGGCGCTGCAGGGCATTGGCGTCAACACCGCCTGAGAGAATCTTGCCGCTGGCGGGAGAGACGGTGTTGTAGGCGCGGGCAAGGCGTGTGATTGAGTCGAGCATGATCACTACATCGTGACCGCTCTCTACGAGGCGCTTGGCTTTTTCGAGCACGATGCCTGCGATTTTCACATGACGCTCTGCGGGCTCATCGAATGTTGAGGCTATCACTTCGGCATTCACCGAGCGAGCCATGTCGGTCACTTCTTCCGGGCGCTCGTCAATGAGCAGCATTATAATGTAGGTCTCGGGGTGATTTTCCGCTATGGCGTTGGCTATGTCTTTGAGCAGAATTGTCTTACCCGTCTTTGGGGGGGCCACTATTAGGGCGCGCTGGCCTTTGCCTATGGGGGCGAACATGTCGACCACTCGTGTGGATATATTGCATGTGCGGCCGGAGGTGAGATCGAATTTTTCTTCGGGGAATAGAGGCACGAGGTGTTCAAACGGAGAGCGGTCGCGTATGAGCTCCGGAGCGAGGCCGTTGATGAGAGTCACTGTGCAGAGTGGGAAGTATTTCTCGCCCTGGCGTGGGGGGCGTATTCCTCCTTCGACTACGTCTCCTGTCTTGAGTCCGTATTGTTTTATGCGGGCCTTGTCTACGATTACATCGTCGGGCGAGGCGAGGTAGTTATAGTCGCTTGAGCGGAGGAATCCGTGTCCTTCCTGCACAATTTCAAGCACTCCGGAGGTGGTGAGGATTCCGTCGAAGTCGAAGATGGTCTCTTCCTGACGGGCCTGGCGCTGAAGGTGCCTGTCCTGGCGTTGCTGTCTGCGTGATATTTTTCCGGCAGGCTTCGGGGCCTGTGCTATTCCGGGTTCCTGAATTGTGATGGGTGCTACTGCGGCAGCTTTTTCCGCTTCTTCGCGCTCTTTGGCTGAACGGGGAAGGAATTTCTTTCCGGCCGCTTTTGGGAAGAATGCTCCGAGGGAGGAAGCGGGGCGCTCGCTGAAGTCTTGCCTGGGGGTGGGGGCCGGTGAGTCTTCAGTTGTGTGGGGCGCTGTAATTTCGGGTTCTGCCGCCGGGGTGGGCTGAGGGGTTTCCTGCGGTGCGATGTGTGAGGGCTCGGGCTCTTCTGCGGTAGTTGCTTTGGGTTTGCGTCCGCGTTTCTTGGGAGCGGGAGCTTCTTCGGCTGCAGGGGCGGGTTCTGCCTGGGTTGTTTCTTTTTCTGCTATTTCGGCCGCTGCCGCTTTCTCGGCTTCTACCACGGCTTTGGGTTTTCGGCCACGTTTTTTAGGAGTTGGAGTTTCTGCTGTGGCTTCGGGAGAGTCTTCCTTGTCGGTGGCAGTGGTTTTGCTTTTTGCCGTATCTGTTTTTTTTGTGCGGGTCTTTCGTTCGCGCGGTGCGGCGGCGAGTTTTTCGGCCTGCTCTTTGGCGGAGGCTTCCGCCTGGTTATCGAGGATGTAGTAAGCCACGGTTTCGGCATCGGCGTCTTCGGTCTTCTTCATGCCCATTTTTTCTGCGATTTCGCGCAGGTGGGGAAGATCCATGGCTGTGAGTTCTTGGTAATTATACATAACTGACGGAGAAAAAGCGTCCGGTCATAATCCATAGTGCTGAATCAGGACGCTTCTTGATAAGGGTAATCATAGTGCGCACATGGAGATAGTATAGGTGATCTGCCAATGGTGAGGCGCGCCTGATGTTAAAAAAAAAAATAAAAAGGGGTTAAATTTCTTTCTTAGCCTAAATGTATATCCATCAATCAATATGGATGCGAGAAGTGGAAGGCTTTAAAAATTAAAAGAGCCGGGGAGCGGCAAAAGAGATGAATGCCGGCTCATAACTCGCTGCAAAGTTACGAAGATTTTTTCAATTTCCAAAAAATTTTGTTTACACGGCGTCTTACACTGTGGGATAAATAAATCTCAGGCTGTGGATTATAGTCCTAAGCCTGAGATATTTAGAAAGCGGATGAATGTCTCTTATATGGTCTCTTCCACATTCCAGAGAAAAGCCCGGAGGCCGAGGCGGGGCTTGGCCTGGTCGAGTGCATGGAGGTCGGCCATGAGGCGTGGAGCCGCCTCATCGCTCACTATTGTGATTATGGCCGAGGCAAGAGAGGGCCATGCGTGGGTGCCGTAGTGGGGCTCTCCCCGGTGGGAGCCACGTCCCTGCACGGTTCCGAAGTTGGTGAATCCGCGGCAGGCATGACGGTTGAGTATCTCTATTATGCCCTCTTCGTGGGCCTGGTCGTAGGTTATGAGTATGCTTTTCATTTCTTGGGGTGGTTGGCGTGAGCTTTGCGTATTTTTTTTCGTGTGCGTTTTATGCCTCTGCCGGCGAATGTGCAGTAGAGCACCGGCACGAAGAGCAGGGTGAGGATTGTGGAGAATGTGAGGCCTCCTATCACGGCTGTGCCCATGGGGCGCCACATTTCGGCTCCCTGGCCTGATCCTACGGCCATTGGCACCATGCCCAGGATGGTGGTGAGTGTGGTCATGACTACGGGGCGCAGGCGGCTTTTTCCGCCGTCTATGACTGCCAGGCGCACTCCCATTCCCCTCTCGCGGTTGAGCGTTATGTAGTCGATGAGCACTATGCCGTTTTTCACGACTATGCCTATGAGCATTATCGCGCCTATCATGCTCATGACGTTGAGGGTGTGGCCTGTCATCCAAAGGATGAGGAATACGCCTGAGAATGCGAAGAGCAGCGAGGTCATGATTATGGCGGGGTATGTGAGGCTTTCGAACTGGGCTGCCATGACTATGTAGACCAGGATTATGATCAGGGCTCCGAGCATGAGGAGGTCGGCGAAGGAGTCCTGCTGGTCCTCAAATGATCCGGAAAGGGCGATGTTGATGCCTGCGGGCATGTGCATCTTGTCGATCCGGAGCTGAGCCATCTCCACCACTTGGTTCATGGGGACTCCGTCGACCACGGCTGACACTGTGATGAGTCTCTCGCGGTCTTTTCGCTCGATGGTGGGTGGTGTGAAGCGTTGCACCACTGTGCCTACGTCTTTTATGCGCACGCCTTGTCCGGCGGCGTTGAAGACCATGATGTTCTCGAGGTCGGCTATCTCCATGCGGCTTCGGGGTTCGAACATGACTTTGATGTCGTATTCTTCGCCGTCTTCGCGAAACTGGCTTGCTGTGGCTCCGTTCACTCTGTTGCGGAGGGCCATTGCCACTGTCTGCATGTTGAGGCCGTGGAGGGATAGCTTCTCGCGGTCGAAGTCCACCTGGTATTCTGGCTGGTAGTCGGAGCGTGATATTGTGACGTCGGCTGTGCCGGGGATTCCGAGGAGTATTTCTTTGAGCTGGCGGGCCACGGAGTCGGTCTCGGAGAAGTCGTAGCCGTAGATTTCGAAGTCGACGGTGCTCTGTCCGCCCATGCTCATGCCTCGTCCGCCGCCTACGTTGACTTGTGCTTTCTTGAATTCGGGGAAGTTGCGGAGGTCTTTGCGCATTGCGTCGGCCACTTCGGCTATGGATCGATCGCGGTCGCCTGGGTCAAGCAGCGATATGTTCATCTCGGCTATGTGTGATCCGTTGTCGGAGAGAGATGCGAAGGTGTTGTCGGAGCTTGCTGGGCCCACGGTGTAGCTCGATACTTTTATCTCGGGGTATTTTGCTCTCCAGAGGGAGTCGAGGCGGCTCACGGCGTCGTGCGTGATCTCGACCCTTGTGCCTATGGGGGTCTCGAGGTTCACTCCTATACGGGCGTTGTCCTGTGTGGGGAAGAATTCCGTGCCTACCTGCTTCATGAGGAAGATGGAGGCTACGAATGTGCCGAGGCATATGAGGACTGTGAGGGTGCGGTGGCTCACTACCCATCCCAGCAGTCGGGCGTAGGCGTTGTCGAAGGCGTCGAGGCTTCGTTCTATGGGTGTGAAGAAGATGCGGTAGAGCCTGGAGTGGCTGTTGTTGAGGCGCAGCCACTGGGAGCAGAGCATGGGGGTGAGGGTGAGGGCGCAGGTGGTGGATATTATCATCATGATGGTGACCATCCAGCCGAGCTGGCGGAAGAGGACGCCCGTCATGCCTGTGACCATGGTGAGGGGGAAGAAGACGGCTATGAGGGTAAGTGTGGAGGCCACTACGGAGATTGCCACTTCGTTGGTGCCGTGTACGGCCGCTTGCTTCGGGTCGGCTCCTCGTTCTATGTGTGTCGTGACGTTTTCAAGCACGACTATGGCGTCGTCCACCACCATTCCTATGGATATGGAGAGGGCTGAGAGGGAGACTATGTTGAGGGTGTTGCCTGTTATGGCGAGGTATATGAATGAGGCTATGAGGGAGACGGGGATGGTGATTACGATGATGAGTGTGGCTCGCCATCGTCCGAGGAAGAAGAAGACTACGATCATCACGAAGAGGAGTGCGTAGAGCACGGTTTCCTCAAGGGATGCGATGGTGTTGCGGATGTTGTCGGAGGTGTCGATTATCACTCCGAGCTTCACGTCGGAGGGGAGGTTCTTCTGCAGGCGTGGGAGCTGCTTCATCACGGCGTCGGATATTTTCACGGAGTTGGCGCCGCTTTGTTTCTGTATCACGATTATTGCGCCGCTCTTTCCGCCTATGTATGTGTCCTGTGATCGTTCTTCGCGGGAGTCGTCGATGGTTGCCACGTCGCGCAGGTATATGGTGCGTCCCTGCATGGATGCCACGGGGATTGCTGCAAGCTCTGATGGCTCGCGGAATTCACCCTGCACGCGGAGGGCGTAGGTGTTGGATCCTACGTCGAATGATCCGCCTGGGGTATTGCGGTTTTCGGCTGAGATCATGGATGATATCTGCTCCACGCTCAGGCCGTAGGCTTCCAGCTTGTGAGGGTCGCAGTAGACGTGTATCTCTCTCTTGCGCGCTCCTGAGATGGAGACTGTGCCCACGCCGTCGATTCGGGCGAGGGGGTTGGCCACTCCGTCGTCGAGTATCTTGTAGAGTCCGGCCATGCTTTCCTGTGCCTCTACGGAGAGGAGGCATATTGGAATCATGTCGGTTGAGAATTTGAATATTATGGGGTTTTCGGAGTCGTCGGGGAGCATGCTCTCCACCATGTCGAGCTTGTCGCGCACGTCGTTGGTGAGCACGTCGATGTCGTAGCCGTATTCGAATTCCATGGTGATTACGGATGTGTTCTCGCGGCTCTGGGAGGTGATGTGCTTGAGGTGTTCCACCGAGTTGAGGGAGTTCTCGAGGGGCTTGGTGACGTTCTGCTCTATGTCTTCGGCGCTGGCACCGGGATACATGGTAATAACCATGAGCGTGTTGGTGTCGATGTCGGGATAGAGGTCGATGGGCAGCTTTGCGAGTGAGAAGAGGCCCATTATTATTACGGCCACGAAGCAGAGTGTGGTCATGATGGGGCGTTTTACCGCCGCTCCGTATATGCTCATAGGTGTGTGGGGGGCTTATTTCTGAACGTTTACTTTTTTTCCTGCGGCGAGGGCAGCCTGTCCGCTCACCACTACCTGTGCTCCTGCGGGGACTCCGCTTATGAGTTCGTAGGTGTCGCCGAGGCGTTGTCCGAGCATGACTTTGTCGAATGAGACTGTGCCTGTGTCGGGGTGGTATATGTAGACGTAGTGGTCGCCTGAGCCTTGTTGCTTCACTACGGCCCGGTCGGGCACTACGGTGTGGCGTGCCGTGCCGAGGGTGAGGGTGACTTTGGCGAACATTCCGGGGAGGATGCGTCCGTCGGTGTTGGGCAGGGAGATTTCCACGCCGAATGTGCGGGTGTCGCGGTCTACTGTCGGCAGGATTTTTGTGATTGTTCCGCTGAACGGAGTGTCGCCGTAGGAGTCGATGAGGAGGTCGGCTCCCATGCCTGTGTGGACGAGTGCGTATTCGGATTCGCTGACGTTGATCACGGCTTTTATGGGCCTCACCTGGGCTATGGTGAGGATGGGGAGTGATGATGTCATGTCGCCGGGGTCGTAGTTGCGTGCTGTGACTACTCCGCTCACGGGGGATGTGAGCACTGAGTTCTCGCCGGCGTTGGCGAGGGCCCTGCGGGCTGAGGCCACGGCGTTGCGTGAGGCTGCGAGCTGGAGCTCCATCTGGTCGACGTTCTGCTTGGTGCCGCCGCCTATCTTGAAGAGCTCTACGGCGCGGTTGTAGTTGAGTTGCACGTTGCGCAGCTCGGCTTCGGCGTTGGCGAGCTGGAGGCTATAGGTGGTGGTGTTGACGTCATCGAGCACTACGAGGCGCTGTCCCTTGCCCACTCTCTGTCCCTCTTCCACGAGGATGCTCTTTATGCGCAGGGGCATGGATGATGATATGTTGTTGATCTTGTCGGCTTCCATGGTGGCGGTGTAGGTGAAGTTCTGTCTCACATCCTGTTCCGAGACCTGTTGCACCTTGACCACGGGGATGTCGTCGGCTGTCGAGTCTTTTTTGTTTTCTTCTTTTGAGCATGCGCTCAGGAGGGCGCAGGCCATTGCGGCTGCCGTGAGGCTGAAAAGGGTTTTGTTCATTGCTGGTGGTGTGGTGATTAGTTTTGGGATGGGAGACCGCGGCCGAGGAGCAGGTCGAGTTCCGAGGTTGAGATGAGGTAGTTGTAGATAGCCTGGTAGTATGCGAGGCGTGCGGTGGTTTCGGCGAGCTCGCTGTCGCGCAGGTCGAGGTAGGATGCGGCACCTATTTCGAAGCTTTTCTGCATGATCCGGTGTGCTTTTTCGGCCTGGCGCACCCCTTCGGCGTTGGTGGATATCTGTCTCACTTCCTTGTTGATGTTGTCGATGGCGAGATCCACCTGTGCGCGCAGCGATCGCTCGAGGTTTTCGCGCTGGAACTGCATTTCGGCGAGCTGCGCCTGAGCCTGCTTCACGGCGTAGTGGCGGCGTCCTCCGGAGAAGATGGGTATCTGGAGGGTGAGTCCCACGTTGGAGTAGGGTGTGAAGTCGAAGTTGCGCAGGGCGTTGCCGTTGCTCATTGAGATCCAGTTGAGGTTGAATGTTGCTGAGAGAGTGGGGAGGAATGCCCGTTTCTGCAGGGAGAGAGTCTGGGAGATCAGGTCGGTGTCGAGCTTGAGTGATCGCATGGAAGTGTTGTCGGCAAGCGAGGTGTCGAGGCCCATGGTGTAGGCATACATGTCTTGCTGCATTTCTTTGAGCGTGACCGAGGGTGCTATCTGTGTGTCGGGATCCATGCCCATGAGGATCTTGAGCTGGAGTGATGCCTGGCGGATGGAAATGTCGGCCTGGAGGATTTCGGGCTCGAGGTTTTTCACTTGCACCTGTGAGCGGAGCACGTCGTATTCCGAGGCTGTTCCTGCGGCGAATTGCTTTTCGTAGAGGTCGGCGTTGAATTTAGCGTTCTCGTAGTTTTGGGATAGTACTTCGCGGGAAGCTGTGGCAAGGAGCAGGGTGTAGTAAGCCTGATTCACCTGGTGCACCATGTCGAGGCGGGAGGCGCGTGCCGCTTCCATGTTCTGCAGGATGCGGGTGTCGCTTATGGATATGTTTTTCCAGAGCTGGGGGGCTATGAGGGGGAGGGATGCCTGGAATCCGAGGTTCCATGTATTGTCGGAGCCCATTTTCAGGGACTGGGATGTGTCTCCCATGTTCATTTTCACGGTCTGGAGTTCGATTGACCGCTGGTAAGAAGCTCCGAAGTCGATTGACGGGAACAGGGCTGCGAGAGTTTCTCGCCTGGAGTAGTCCATGCGGCGTACTTCCATGTCGGCTATCCGTATTGTGGGGTTGTCGCTCAGGGCTATTTCCACGCATTGCTCTCTGGAGAGGGTCATGGTCTGTGCCTTGGCCGAGAGGGGGGTGAGTGTGACGCATGCCAGGAGCATGAGTGCGGCCGGTATGATCTTTTGTGGTGACATCAGATGTAATTGTTTAAAGTAGTCAGAATCAGGGGGCGAAATTAGTTATTTTTGGTGAGTGGTATTCTTAAATATTGTCAACAGGTATTAAATGGGACATAAATTGCGAGTTTTGGAGCAGGGTGTGTGAGGGGTATCTCTCTTGCATAGTGTAAGTGGGGATGAAATTATTTTTAAATTAGGTAAAAATTTGCTTTGCGGGGTGGATTTAGTTTATTAACTTTGCAGACCGATTCAAGAATGCTGACTCATTACCTAATCTGAAGTATATCTCCATGGTCGACCATTCTGCCATAGAACATGAGGGCACAGTGACTTCCGTAGATTTCCTGCGGCATGAGGCGCGGGTGCGCATAGACCGCGGCTCGGCCGGGTGCGATGGATGTGCGGCCGCCTTCATGTGTGGCGCGGGCAAGGGTGAGGAGCTTGTCGTGGCCTGCGGGGGTGAGCTGCCTGCGGCGGGGAGCCGTGTGCGGCTTGTGGCCTCCAGGCGCACTCAGCGTCTTGCAGTGCTTCTTCTTCTGGCGCTTCCATGCGTGGTGCTTGTGGGTGTCACTGTGGGCTGTGTGTCGCTGCTGGGCATGGGTCAGGGATCCGGGGCCCTGGCGGGGCTTGCTGCTATGGGGCTGGCATTTGCGCTGGTGTCTTTCTTGATTCCGGGCTCTCTGCGGCGGCTCTCTTTCAGTCTTAAGGGGTGAGGGGCGCGGGTGCATGCTGACTGATCATAAACATTATAATTTAAAAATCTATACCTTGAGATGTCCATCTTCTGGCTCACCATTCTCATTCTCGGCGTGACGGGGCTGCTTGCGGCGGTCGTGCTGTATGCCGTGGCAAAAAAGTTTTATGTCTATGAAGACCCTCGCATCGCCGAGGTAGAGGCCTTGTTGCCGGGCGCCAATTGCGGCGGCTGCGGCTTCAAGGGTTGTCATGATTTCGCCGCTGCGTGTGCGGGGGCCTCTTCGCTTGAGGGGATCAACTGTCCGAGCGCGGGCAAGGCGGGCATGGATGCCATAGGGATTCTGCTGGGGCTCAAGGCTTCGGCGCGCAATCGCCGTGTGGCGACGCTTGCCTGTGGCGGGGGGTGCGACCGCAGGCGCCCCACCTCGGAGTATTCCGGGCTGCGGTCGTGTGCCATAGAGGCTGCGGTGTATGCCGGCCCTACTGATTGTCCTTACGGGTGCCTGGGGTGCGGCGACTGTGTGAAGGCGTGTCCTCACGATGCCATGCGCATTAATGCGGCCACGGGGCTTCCGGAGGTTGACTTCAGCAAGTGCGTGGGCTGCGGAGTGTGTGTCAAGGCCTGTCCGCGCGGGCTCATGCATCTGTGTGAGCTTCATCAGGCCCATCACACGGTGGTGCATGTGGCCTGCAGCAATCATGACCGCGGGCCGGGCGTGCTCAAGGCCTGCGATGTGTCGTGCATAGGCTGCGGGAAGTGCATGAAGGCCTGCGAGAGCAAGGCGATAAGCATCGACAGATTCTGCGCCAGGGTGGACGCTTCGGAGTGCACGCGCTGCGGGAAGTGCGTGGAGGTGTGCCCGAGAGGTTCTATTCTTGTTGATCAAATAGCTGTATACCAACGTCAGTCATGAAGATATTTACATTTCACAAGGGTGGCATACACCCTGCCGAGCGCAAGCTCACGGCCGAGCTTCCTATCCGGCCTGCTCCTGCGGCTCCTGTGCTGACTCTGCTGCTGAGCCAGAGCATCGGCGCTCCGTCGAAGCCTGTGGTCAAGGCGGGCGAGAGGGTGGCCGCCGGGCAGCCCGTGGCCGAGCCCGGGGGCTTCGTGGGGGCCTGGATACACTCTCCGTGTGCGGGTGTCGTGAAGAAGATAGAGCGTGTGCGCACGGCTCAGGGCTATCCGGCGGATGCCCTGGTGATAGAGCGCGACGCGGAGAGCGGCGAGAGATATGCCTATCCGGGGCTCGACCCTGCGCAGGCCTCTTCGGAGGAGATTGTGGCCAGGGTGAGGGAGTGTGGCATAGTGGGCCTGGGGGGCGCGACTTTCCCCACGGCCGTGAAGCTCGTTCCGCCTGAGGGGATGACGCCCGAGTGCGTGATTCTGAACGGGGCCGAGTGTGAGCCTTATCTCACGTGTGACGACCGGCTCATGCGCGAGCATGCCGATGAGATAGCCTGCGGGGCCTATTGCCTTATGAGGGCTGCGCGTGTGCGCCATTGCTACATAGGCATCGAGCGGAACAAGCCCGAGGCCATCGAGGCCATGCAGCGCGCTGCCGCGGGGTATGAGGGCATGAAGGTGTGTGTGTTGCGCACGAAGTATCCCCAGGGGGGCGAGAAGCAGCTCATAGCCGCCATACTGGGGCGGGAGGTGCCTTCGGGCGCCCTGCCTGTGAGCGTGGGGGCTATTGTGGATAATGTGGCCACGGCCTATGCCGTGCAGCAGGCCGTGGTGGAGGGGAAGCCTCTCACCGGGCGCGTGCTGACGGTGACGGGTGAGGGGGCGCTCAATCCCGGCAATTATTATGTGGAGCTGGGCACTCCCCTGCTCTCTTTGGTGCAGCTCTCCCCTGAGGCCGAGAGGGTGATAGCCGGCGGCCCCATGATGGGCAAGGCCGTGAGCAGGCTCGACTCCCCCTCCACCAAGGGTCTCTCGGGGCTGCTTGTCCCGGGGGCTCCTGACGCGGGCAAGATGCAGGCGTGCATACGCTGCGGGGCCTGCTATAACGTGTGTCCCATGGGGCTGGAGCCCATGATGCTCGCCCGTCAGGCCGAGAATGCCGACTGGGAGGGGGCCGCCGGGAGGGGCGTGATGGATTGCGTGGAGTGTGGCTCGTGTGCCTACACGTGTCCCTCGCGCAGGCGCCTGCTCGACTGGATAAGATATGCCAAATCTCAAGTGAGAAATCTCAAGTAAACTTATGGATAACAGACTTCTTATAAGCGGATCGCCGCATGTGCATTCGCGCGACAGCGTGGATCGCCGCATGTGGAACGTGGTGATAGCCCTGCTTCCGGCGCTGGGTGTGGCCCTGTGGACTTTCGGCGCGCGGGCGCTTTACGTCACCCTCGTGGCCGTGGGCGCATGCCTTGCCACGGAATGGATCATAGAGCGATACTTGTTCGGGCGCGCCTGCACGCTGCGCAATGGCTCGGCGCTCATAACGGGCCTGCTGCTCGCCTTCAATCTGCCCGACATACTGCCTCTGTGGATGGTGGCTGCGGGCGCGGCAGTGGCCATAGGCGTGGGCAAGATGTCGTTTGGCGGCCTGGGCTGCAACATATGGAATCCGGCTCTGGTGGGGCGTGTGTTCCTGCTGCTTTCCTTTCCGGCGGCCATGACCACCTGGAATCCCTCCGTGGGCTCCGGGCTGCTTCCTGCGCAGGCCACCGGGGCTTCGGGCGTGGATGCCGAGACGGGGGCCACTCTGCTGGCCACTCTCAAGACCCATGCGCATGAGATGGATCTCTCGCGCGTGGACTGGCTCTCCCTGGCGCTCGGCGACATGAACGGCTCGCTGGGCGAGGTGGGCGCCATAGCCATCCTGCTGGGCCTGGCCTGGATGCTGCTCTCCCGCACCGTCACCTGGCACATCCCCGTATCCGTGCTCGGCTCGGCGGCGCTCTTCTCCTGGTGCACGGGGGCCAATCCGGGGCTGGAGCTGCTCTCGGGGGGGCTCTTGCTCGGGGCCGTGTTCATGGCCACTGACTATGTGACCAGCCCCATGACCCACAAGGGTCAGCTCATCTACGGCATTCTCATAGGCGTGCTCACTATCATCATACGCCGCTGGGGGGCCTACCCCGAGGGTGTCTCCTTCGCCATCCTGCTGGGCAACAGCTTCACGCCGCTTCTCAACAAGTATTGCTCTCCGCGCCGCTTCGGCATGGCCGGAAAGAGAAAGGAGGCTGCGGCATGAAGACGCGCAAGTTAAGCTCCACGCTCCCCCACATGCTCCTCTCCCTGGGCCTGGTGAGCGTGATCTCGGCGGCTCTGCTGGGAGGCATGTATCTGATCACCAAGGAGCCCATAGCCCGCATCGAGAGGGAGTCGCGCATCGAGGCCATACGCAAGGTGGCCCCCGACTTCGACAATGATCCGCAGGCCGAGGCCATGAAAATACCCACTGCCTCGGGCGACACCTGCACGCTCTATCCGGCCATGCTCGGAGGCCGCTTCAACGGGGCCGCCGTGAGCTGCCGCTCCATGGATGGATTCGCCGGCGAAATCACCGTCATGGCGGGCTTCAATGCCGACGGCTCGGTGAGGGACTACGAGGTGCTGAGCCACGCCGAGACTCCGGGCCTCGGCTCCAAGATGCAGCTATGGTTCCGCGACCCGAAGGGGGCCCGATCCGTGATAGGAAAGAATCCCGCCACCACAAGCTTCTACGTGACCAAGGATAAGGGCGCCGGCGGGCAGATCGACGGCATCACGGCAGCTACTATCTCATCGCGCGCATTCCTGGGAGCGCTGCGCGAGGCCTTCAGCGCCTACACCGAATATAAGGACTCCAAAGGATTTTAACGCACTCTGACTGTGACATGAAGAAACTCCGCAAGAAACTCAAGATAGTGTGGGAGGGTATCCTCCCCTCCAATCCCGTGCTGGTGCTCCTGCTGGGCATGTGCGCCACGCTCGGCACCACCTCAAGCGCGCTCGGCGGCCTGCTCATGGGGATCTCCACCGGGCTGGTGCTGATATGCTCCAATAGTGTGGTCTCGCTCATAAAGAGCCTCGTGCCCGACAAGGTGCGCATTCCCGTCTTCATCGTGGTCATCGCCACCTTTGTCTCGGTGCTGCAGCTCGCCGTAAACGCCTGGATGCCGGCGCTCAACGCAAGCCTGGGCCTCTTCATCCCCCTCATCGTGGTCAACTGCATCCTGCTGGGGCGCGCCGAGGCCTACGCCTCACGCCACTCTCTGGCCGACTCCGCGCTCGACGGGCTCGGCTCCGGCATAGGATTCACGCTCGCTCTCACCATCCTGGGGGGCATGCGCGAGCTGCTCGGAGCAGGGAGCATCTTCGGAATGCGCATATATCCCGAGGACTACGCCATGCTGCTCTTCGTGCTCGCCCCGGGGGCCTTCATCGCCCTGGGATATCTCATTGCAATAGTCAACCGCATTAACCGCTGACAGCCATGCTCACCTACATATCGATAATCGTAACGGCCATATTCATCAATAATATCGTGCTCGCGCAATTCCTCGGCATATGCCCCTTCCTGGGGGTGTCGAAGCGCACTGACTCGGCCCTGGGCATGGGTGCGGCCGTGACCTTCGTGATCACCCTGGCCACCACGGTCACCTGGTGCCTGCAGACTTATCTGCTCGACCCCCTCGGCCTGCAGTTCCTGCAGACCATCCTCTTCATCCTCGTCATAGCCGCCCTGGTGCAGATGCTCGAGATAATGATGCGCAAGATAGCCCCGGCCCTCTACATGGCCCTGGGCGTGTTCCTGCCGCTCATCACCACCAACTGCGCCGTGCTGGGCGTGGCCATCCTCGTGGTGCAGAAGGGCTACTCGCTCTCCGAGAGCATAGCCTATGCCCTCGCCACCTCCGCAGGCTTCGCCCTGGCCATGTGGCTCTTCGCCGGCATACGCGAGCAGCTCGCCCTCACCCCCGTGCCCAGGGGCATGAAGGGGGTGCCCCTGGCCCTTGTGAGCGCCGGCATTCTCGCCATGGCTTTCATGGGATTTTCAGGCATAAAGATAGGCTGACGCCCTATGCCCCCGGGGGAGGTGATTCACCGTGAATCACTTGAAATCGCCGCAATCAGCAGAGTATAAGCAAGTTGCAGAGATGATTCAGTGATTCATGATTCAGCCCCCCCTATGGGGGGGAATCACTTTGAATCACCATGAATCACCCGGGCTCACAGGCAAGGCGGCGGGGGAGGGAACGGAAACGCCCGCCGTCCCTGCCCCGCGCCGTCTCAGTCACCGCAAGGGGCACTCAGCATGCGCTGCACCCTGGAGTAAGACACCTTAAGCTCCCGCGAGATGTCGCGCAGCGACTTCCCCTCCCCGCGCAACGCCTCCATGCGCTGCTTCATCACGCGCAGCTTCTCATCGTCGGGCTCTATGAGATGACGCTTCTCAGGCTCCGTGCACAGGCTCCTGAAGCAGAGCATCTGCCCGTCACGCACTATCTCACACACTATCACATTGTCGTAATCATAGACAAAGCGCCCGCACCTCACCTTCACCTGCTTCACGTATCGCAGATTCTCATCGCGATAACTGCGCCCTATGGCCAGCACCGAGTCAAAGAAATTGAAGAGGCGCTTGCTGCCGGCCAGATCATTGGCCGAGAGCGGCTGGCCCGCCTGGCGCTTGGGAGTGTGGGCGAGAGCAAGGATGCTCCACCCGTAATTCTTCTTCAGGCGCAGGAGCTTCATCATGAGCTCGGAGGCGGCATCGGCGCTCTCCGTGAGCGAGTTGAGATAAGTGATATTGTCGATGATGAGCACGTCGGCCTTCATGTAGGAGGCCATCGACTCTATGTCGCCCACGATCTTGTCTTCAAACCGTGTCTCCTGATCCACAATGCCGTCAGGCTTCATGTCGGCCCTGAAGAAGGTCTCGGGGAAACAGTGCATCTCCCCTTCGGAGTCGGTGTAGCGGAGCTGAAACTGCTTGTCGGTCAGCTCAAAATCGAAGTAAAGCACCCTCATCCCCTTCTCGGCGATGCTCGCGGCGATCTGCACGGCATAGATCGACTTACCCAGATTGGAATCAGCAAAGAGGCAGCACACCTCCCCCTCATACCACGTCTTGAGCCACAGTTCCGCAGGATTCTTCTTCCCCCTTGCCTCGCGACACCACTCATTCACCGTCTTGCACCTCAGCAGATTGCTGCTGCTGTGAGAGGGATCCATCACCCTGTGGCTTATCACCGGCTCCTTCACCGGCTCCCTTGGCTGCTCCCCCAGCGGCTCCTTCACCGGCTCCCCCACCGGCACCGCCGCAGGCATCTTCGCCACCGCAGGCACGCCCCCTTCGCCCGAAATGCGCGGAGTGGAGGGATAAGGCTGACCCTCGGCCATCACCCGCTCCCGCTGACGCTGACGCGCGCTCTCGGGCCCCACGATGGGTATGCGGCATATCTTGCCGCTTGCCGATTGATAACGATAGGAATTGGCCGAAGCCATAGGATTGTAACTTGATATACTTGTCATAGCTTTAATGATTATGGATTATATTTGATTTTTACAATGCAAAGTTAATTAAAATATTTTATACAACATAACCCCACACCCCTCTCTCTTCGGCATAAAGAGGTCTCCTTATCACTTAAAACACTATAGCTCAGACATCTGTAATGTTTAAATATCTTTGATTTTTAACTATTATTCACATTCATCCACCACTCTCTGCAGGTGATTCAAGTGATTCATCCCTTAGGGGGACTGAATCATGAATCACTGAATCAGTCTCATAACGTATTCACACAGTGCATCTTACAGCGATTACAAGTGATTCACCGTGAATCACCCTGAGTCCTCCCATGATTCCTCCCTATACACCTCTATTACTTATTTATATATTATATAATATTATATATAAGTAAGATATATAATTATCTTTAAACTTATAATACAAGTGATTCACTGTGAATCACTCTAAATCACCCTAAACAACTAATTCTCAATACATTGCAAGGGTGATTCAGTGATTCATGATTCATCCCCCCCTATAGGGTGAATCACTGAATCAATGAATCATCCTCACTCTCTGAAGAACTTCCTGTGGCAATTGCCCCTACAGGTGATTCAAGTGATTCATCCCTTACGGGGACTGAATCATGAATCACTGAATCAGTCTCATAACACACTTATACTCTGTATCTTACAGTGATTACAAGTGATTCACTGTGAATCACCCTGAGTCCTCCCCTGATTCCTCCCTACAGATCTCTATATACTTATATATATATTATAATATACATATATTATTAAATATATAAGTATTTTATATTATAATATACAGTGTGAGTGCATAAGTGATTCACTGTGAATCACCTAAAATCTCTGTAAACAATTAATTCTCAGTGCGTTGCACGGGTGATTCGGTGATTCATGATTCAGTCCCCCTATGGGGTGAATCACTGAATCACGCTCATGGGCTGTCGCATCTCCCCCCTCAGGAGGGTGCACTCTGCATCATGCCTATAGGGGCGATCCTTCCGGGGGACTACTGCCTCAGGCTTGCATTGCATGAAAATTCCTGTGAGGGCAACCCCCTAAGCAATTCAGAGTAAGTCAGGGTAATTCAGGGTGATTCAAAGTGATTCACTCCTACCGGGGGCTGAATCATGAATCACCGAATCAGTCTCATAACACACTCATACTCTGCATCTTACAGTGATTACAAGTGATTCACTGTGAATCACCCCTCGCATGCACCCCCTTCCGCGAGGCAGCGCCATGCCGGCTCTCAGGCTGAAAAAAAGCCATCCCCCTGCACGACGGCAAGCACCATCATGCAGGGGGAAGGGAATCCTTAGAGAGTGTTTGAATTTAAATCAAATTAAGGCTGAGAGGATTTTTTGAAGTTTTTACTCCCATTCTCTTTAATTGTTAATACGGTTTAAATTCAAACGCTCTCTTAGCCTGCCCCGCGCGCTGCGGGCGGGGCAGTATATTGCAAACTTATAGGGAATACTTCACGGCACTCTCTGCCGGGGAGCGTCGGGCCTCAGCCCTCCATCTCCACCAGGGGCTGATCAGTGGCGATCGTGTCGCCCTCTTCCACGAGCACGCGCTTCACCACGCCGTCGCGGTCGGCAGCCAGGTCATTCTCCATCTTCATGGCCTCATACACGAGATAGGTCTGACCCATCTTCACCGTGTCGCCGGCCTTCACCTTGAGCTCAAGCACCTTGCCTCCCATGGGAGCGGTCATCACAGGGCCGGTTATCTTCTCGGCCTTCTTCTCCTCCTTGGCGGGAGCGGCTGCGGCTGCGGGAGCCGCAGCGGCGGCTGCGGCATTCTCGGCCTTGCGCACGCTCTTAAGGTAATTCATGGCCACAGCGGGGAGGAGCTGCAGCAGGAGATATTCCTCATCGTTCTGAGCCAGCGGGCGTCCCTCGAAGTCGGGATTCTCAGGCTTGCGGTAGGAGCTCACGTCATAGGGGCGCTCCTGCGCATTGCCGGTGATCTGCTCGCGGAAAGCGGGATCGATGGCCACCGGAGTCTTGCCATACTCACCCTTCACCAGGCCTATGAACTGATTGTTCTTATTGGTATAGTCGGCGGCACCCTTGCGGCGGTCGAGAGCGAGCGCCACAGCCTGGCTGCCCACAATCTGACTCGTGGGAGTGACCAGCGGCACGAGGCCCGCGTCGCGGCGCACCTTGGGGATGAGAGCCATGGCCTCCTCAAGCACATCCTCGGCCTTGAGGGCGCGCAGATTGGCCACCATGTTGGAGTACATGCCTCCGGGCACCTCGGCGTTCTTCACAATCTCATTGGGCTTCGGCAGGCCGAAGTAAGCCTCGATTCTGTGGCAGGCGTCGAGCAGATCCTCTTCGCGGTTCTCGGCGGCGGCAGCGATGGCACGATCGAATTCGGCATCGATCTCCTTGGGCATGGCGGCATAGGCCTCATCGAAGTCCTTGGGCCAGTTGTTTCTGTTGAGGTCAAATTCGGCCAGGCTCTTGCGCGCCTCCACCAGGGCCTTGCGTATCTTGGCCACAGCCTCCATGTTGACATCAAGCGTGATGCCGAGCTTCTGGCAGAAGATCCATATGAGCTCTATGCTCGGGGCAGCGGAGCCGCCGCCAAACCACCATATGTTGGTGTCTACTATATCCACCCCCTTCATGATGGCGGTGAGCACGGCGGCCAGGCCATAGCCCGGAGTGCAGTGGGTGTGGAAATCCACCGGCACCTTCAGCGCCTGCTTGAGCTTGGGCATGAGCGAGAATATGCGCGACGGGCTCACGAGACCCGCCATATCCTTGAGCGTGATCATCTTGGCGCCGAGACGCTCCATCTCCACGGCCTTCTGCACGAAATACTCGTCGGTGAAGATCTTCTCGGGAGCCGGTGCGGGCTTCGATGAGCCGAAGAGGCGGGAGAAGAAGCCCTTCTTCTCGGGAGCCGGGGCCTCCTGCTTGGGGTCTACTGTGTAGCACACGGCAGCGTCGGCTATGCCCCCAAGCTGATTGATCAGGCGGATTGACTCCTTGATATTGTCTATGTCATTGAGCGCGTCGAAGATACGCATCACGTTAAGGCCGTTCTTTATAGCCTCCTTGTAGAAGCCCTCCAGCACGTAATCGGGATAAGGCACATAGCCGAAGAGATTGCGGCCGCGCGACAGGGCGCTCAGCAGAGAGATCCCCTTCATCTCCTTGGAGCAGGAGCGCAGGCGATCCCAGGGGCTCTCCCCAAGATAACGCATCACGGAGTCGGGCACGGCGCCGCCCCACACCTCCATGATATAGAAGCGGGCGTCGCGATAGAGAGGAAGCAGGCGGTCGATGTATTCCTGCTTCAGACGGGTGGCGAAGAGACTCTGCTGGCCGTCGCGCAGCGTGAGGTCTCTGATTTTTAGTACTTTAGCCATAAGTGTGTCTATGTATTAGAATATGATTGCTGTCTCGCGTGTGAGAAGAGATTGAAAATCCGCCCCAAAAATACAAAGAATTATTCATCCCGCCAAACGTTGCCGCCCAAAATCCCCCCAAACCCCGCCGAATTCCCCGCCGCCGAATCCCGCGCGGCATTAAATTATGTTAAAACAAGCATGCCGTTGACCTCATTCCGCAAAAATTTCGTAATTTTCGCCCATATTTTGACGCGCGCCATGACCTATTACTCCTGGATTACACTCGGCATATGGATCGCTTACGCCCTCATGGTGTTGAGCTCCATCATCGTCGTGCTGTCGGAAAAGCGCAACCCCATCAAGTCCCTGGCCTGGGTCATAGCTCTCATTTTCCTGCCCGTGGCCGGACTCATCTTCTACCTCTTCTTCGGGCGATCCATGCGATCCGTAAGGCTCATATCCCGCAGGGGCAAGCGCAAGCTCCTTTCAAGGCAGAGAGCTTCTGACATGGGGGCGATACGCAACAGCCTCTCCCCCGAATCCAGGCAACTCATCATGCTCACCTCCCAGCTCACGGGACACCCCCTCGTCTCGGCCACCGACGTGAGAATCTTCACCTCGGGCAGCGACAAATTCCGCGCCCTCGAGCAGGACATAAGAGCCGCGCGCCACTCCATCAATATCCAATACTACATCTTCTCCGACGACGACCTCGGCCAGCACATGGCAGAACTGCTCATGCTCAAGGCCCGCCAGGGTGTCAAGGTGAGAGTGCTCTATGACCACGTGGGCTCATTCTCCGCATCCTCAAGATTCTTCTCCCGCATGCGAAGCGCCGGGGTCGAGGCCCACCCTTTCTTCAGAGTGACATTCCCTCAGCTGGCCAACCGCATTAACTTCCGCAACCACCGCAAGACGGTGGTGATCGACGACACAATAGGCTACATAGGCGGCATGAACATAGCCTCCCGATACCTCCACGGCCAAAGCCCCTCCCGCACCTGGCGCGACACCCACATCAGGGTGGAAGGGGAAGCCGTGGCCGCACTGCTCTACCAGTTCTCGGTCGACTGGAACTTCCTCAAGGAAGACCACCACATCGTGCCCCTCAACCCCGTGCCCCCGCTAAGTCCGGGTGTAAGACGCATCCCGGCCCAGCTCATCACCTCAGGCCCCACCGACCGATGGGCCTCAATTGCCCTGCTATACCAGCGCGCAATCCTCGGAGCCCACCGAAGCATATACATTCAGACCCCCTACTTCCTACCCACCGACGCCCTGCTCAAGGCCCTCCAGACGGCTGCTCTCGCACACGTCGACGTGCGCATAATGATACCCCTGCGCAGCGACAGCAACCTGCTCCGATACGCCTCTTTCAGCTACATCTCCGAGTGCCTCGAGGCCGGAATAAAGGTATACCTCTACCTCCCCGGCATGCTCCACGCCAAGACTATGACTGTAGATGAAGAATTCTCTTCCGTGGGATCCACCAACTTCGACTTCCGCAGCTTCGAACACAATTTTGAGGGAAACCTCCTATTCTACGACAAGGAGACCAACGCCCGATTCCGCGAAATATTCTTCGCCGACATAGAGCATTGCGAGAAACTCACCCCCGCCTCCTGGCGAAAGCGAAACCGCTCAATGCGCATGGCCGAAAGCCTGGTGAGGCTGCTCTCGCCCATCCTGTAAGCCACAAAAAAACTGCTGCTGAATCCGGAAGCGGAGAGCCGGGACTTGCCCCGCAGCCTGCTGCCGCGCTCACCCCCTGAAAGCCCCCGCCTTACTTGCGGAAAGGCACGGCCCTGATCACCCTCACAGGCACAGGCTGACCGTTGATGCGCCCCGGATGCCACTGAGGCATCATCCGGAAGATGCGCACAGCCTCCTCATTGAGACTCGGCTCCACCCCCTTGATGACCTGAACATCCGACACCGACCCGTCGCAATTCACAATAAAAGCACAGGTCACTCTCCCCTCCACTCCCTTCCTGTAAGCCTTCTTGGGATAACGCCTGTGCTTATTGATGAAATGAAGCAGATCGGCATCCCCACCGGGAAACGAAGGCTTCTCCCACACATAGTCATACTGATACACCTCCCTGTATTCCACATGAGGCCCCTTGCCGTCGATCTGCACACGCATTCGACAGGTCTGCCCCGGGCAAAGCACGGGTGAAGCCGCCAGGGCCAACAGAAAGATATGTTTCAATGACAGGCACATGAATAAGGCGAGATAGAGAAAACCGGGCCGCCGGAAGCCCCCCCGATTTTCAAGCGCAAATTTACCCCGACTTCCCCATATATGCAAGTGATTAACGTAATTTAACCCCCTCCGCTTCTACAGCCTCGCCCCCCATCATCGTAACACCCTGACCCCGAGCCGCGTCACCCCACTTTCACTCACACCCCGACAATATCCCGCCACACTCACCGTTAATAAGACAATGACACGCTTACGCCAAATATACTCATATCTCGCCGCCTCAGCCGCCATGCTCGCCATCCATGCCACGGCACACGCTCAGCAAGGAGGCGAATCTTCCTACTCTTTCCTCGAGACCCCTTACTCCTCCCACGCCTACGCCCTCGGAGGAAGCGGCATAGCTGTGATAGACGACGACGTGACACTGGCAGGATGCAACCCCGGCCTGCTCGGCCCCGAAATAGAAAGCCAGATCTCCTTCAACTACATGAGATGGCTCGGCGACAGCAACTTCGCAGGAGCCCACTACGCCATGGCAGCAGGCGAACACGGTGCCTGGGGGGCCGGACTCCAATACCTCGGCTACGGAACTCAGACCGCTACCGACGCCAACGGAAACATAACAGGTGAATTCGCCATGAAAGACATCGTGATCAACGGCATGTACTCCCACGACTTCACCGACCGCCTGAGAGGCGGCATCAACATCAAGGCCGTGGCAAGCACCTACGAGCAATACTCCGCTTTCGCCCTCGCCGCCGACATAGGCATAAACTACTACGATGAGGAAAAAGACTGCTCCCTGTCACTCGTGCTCAAAAACATGGGCGGACAGCTCAAGAGATTCGACCACGACTACACCCGAGTCCCCTTCGACATCCAGCTCGGATGGATGCAACGCCTCGGCTCATCGCCATTCATGCTCGCCGTCACGGCCCGATACCTCAACAAATGGAGCCTGCCTTACTACTCCCACTCCACCGACCAGGCCACCGGGACTCAGGAAGAAACCCTCAAGGACTCTTTCGCTTCCAACCTCCTGCGACACCTCATCTTCGGACTCCAGTACCAGCCCGCCGACAACTTCTACATAGCCCTGGGATACAACAACAAGACACGCACCGACCTCTCCACCTACCAGCGCAACTTCCTCTCCGGATTCTCCATAGGCATGGGCCTCAAAGTAAAGTCATTCGCTTTTGCACTGAGCTACGCACAGCCCCACAAAGGAGGATCCACCATAATGATCAACCTCTCCACAAACATCCGCGAACTATTACGCCGATAACACATCCACATAACACTCCACATCACTCATGAAAGATATCATAATAGCCATCGACGGCTACTCCTCATCAGGCAAAAGCACCATGGCCCGCCAGCTCGCAGCCGCAATAGGATACGCCTACATCGACTCCGGCGCCATGTACCGCGCCGTAACCCTCCACGCCATGCGCCAAGGCATGATAAGCCCCGACGGCACTCTCGACACACAAGCACTCACCCGGGCTCTCCCACACATAGCCATCGACTTCAGAGTGCCACAGGGCGAAACCGCGTCACACACATACCTCAACGACACAGACGTAGAGCAGGAAATACGCACAATGGCCGTGAGCGCCCACGTGAGCCCCGTAGCGGCAGTGCCCGACGTGCGACATGCCCTAACCGAAATGATGCGCCGATACGGCCTGCGCCGACGCATCGTAATGGACGGAAGAGACATCGGCACCACCGTATTCCCCGACGCCGAAATGAAAATATTCGTAGACGCATCACCCCAGGAACGGGCACGCCGCCGCCACGCCGAGCTCATAGCCAAAGGCAACACCGACACCTCCTACGAAGAGGTGCTCCAGAACATACGCCAGCGCGACCACATAGACCGCACACGCTCCGAAAGCCCTCTGCGACAGGCCCCCGACGCCATAATCCTCAATAACGACAACCTCACCCCCGACGCCCAGGCCGCCTGGCTCCTTGAAAAATACCGACAGATAGCCGATGCCTGAATCCCCACGCATAGAAATCGACTCCGACTCCGGATTCTGCTTCGGAGTAGTCACGGCAATACGCAAAGCCGAGCAAGAACTCTCCCAGACCGGAAGCCTGTACTGCCTGGGAGACATCGTCCACAACAGCAACGAAGTAGACCGCCTCGTGGCAAAAGGCCTACGCACTATAACCCACGACACACTCCGCACTCTCTCAGGATGCAAAGTCCTCCTCAGAGCCCACGGAGAGCCACCCTCCACCTATGAGACCGCCCGGCAACGCGGCATCGAGATAATCGACGCCACATGCCCCGTAGTCCTCCAGCTGCAGAAACGCATAAAGCACGCCTACGACACAACCCGCCACCTCCCGTCACCACCACTCATCCTGATATACGGAAAGCCCGGACACGCCGAAGTAAACGGCCTCGTGGGACAGACCGACGGCACGGCAATGGTCATACAAGGCACCTCCGACATCGACCGCGTAGACCTCTCCCGAGACATACTCCTATACTCCCAGACCACCAAAAGCCTCGCCGGATTCCAGCAAGTCATCCACGAAATACAACGCCGTAAGACCTCCGGCCAATTCCGATACTTCGACACAATATGCCGACGTGTAGCCGGACGCCTCCCACGCATCCGCGCATTCGCAGCATCCCACAGCCTCATCCTCTTCGTATCCGGACGCAAAAGCAGCAACGGAAAAGCCCTCTTCGAACAATGCCGCGAAGTAAACCCCACATCCCACTTCATCTCAGGCCCCGAAGACATAGACCCCGCATGGCTGAAATCCGTCCCATCCATAGGCATATGCGGAGCAACATCCACGCCACGCTGGCTCATGGAAAAAGTAGCCGACACACTGCGACGCATCACCACACCAATATAATAATTAAAAACATACGCCACATGCTCCACGAGACACCCCAGCAGCGCGACGAGCGATTCATGCGACAGGCTATAGCCGAAGCCATCCAGGCCGCACAAGAAGGAGAAATACCAATAGGCGCCGTCATAACCCACAAAGACACAATAATAGCACGCGCACACAACCTCACCGAACGACTCCGAGACGTAACCGCCCACGCCGAAATGCAAGCCATAACAAGCGCAGCCACTCATCTCGGCGGGAAATACCTCACCGACTGCACTCTCTACGTCACCGTAGAGCCATGCCCCATGTGCGCCGGAGCCCTCGGATGGTCTCAGATACCACGCATAGTCTACGGCACCCCCGACCCGCGCCGAGGCTACACCACCCTGCTCACCCCGGGCGCAGGAACACCTCTCCACCCACGCACCACAGTCACCGCAGGCATCCTCGCCGAAGAATGCCGCAATATCCTACAAAACTTTTTTTCCGCCAGACGATGACACCATGGATCGAGGCCATGCGCCTCCGCACACTCCCCGTAAGCATAGCAGGCGTGATAACCGGCACAGCCTGCGCCATCCACGCCGGAGGCCGTAACCTCCTCTACGCACCACTATGCCTCCTCTTCGCACTCCTCGCTCAAATCGCATCCAACTTCGCCAACGAATACTTCGACTACCGCGCAGGACTCGACCGCAAAGGCCGCGAAGGATTCCGCCGAGGAGTCACCGAAGGAGACATATCACCCGCAGCCATGCTCACAGCAACACTCATCACCCTCGCCACAGCATGCCTCACAGGACTCATCATCCTCCTCCTCAGCTCCCAATGGTGGCTCCTCCCAGCAGGAATAACCATAGCAATCTTCGCCCTCGCCTACAGCGCAGGGCCATGGCCCCTATCACGCCACGGACTCGGAGACATAGCCGTAGTCATATTCTTCGGAATAGTCCCCGTCATGCTCACATCCTTCCTCATCTGCTCCTCCTCATGGCAAGGATGGAGCCTCACCCTCCCCACATCGGCCGCAATAGGGCTACTGGCAGCCAACGTCCTGATAGTAAACAACTACCGCGACTACGAAGACGACAAAGCTGTGGGCAAGCACACCACAGTGGTCCTGCTCGGGCCCCGCACCATGCGCACAGCCTACCTCCTCTCAGGCTACACCGCAATGATCCTCACCATCCCCCTGTGGAAAGACACCCTCCACCTCTTCTCTCCGGTCATCCCCGCCATCTACCTCCTGATCCACACACGCCTCTGGCACCAGCTCGGCCACCGCCGGGGAGCAGCCCTCAACCCCCTGCTCGGCAACACAGCACGCCTCCTGCTCCTCACAGCCCTCCTCACCTCGATCCTGCTACTGATCTCCTAAATAACTCTTATACAGAAGCACACGCCTGCAGCGGTCATTCACCACCCACGCAGGCAGCGACCCATCGCGCAAAGCACCTATCACCTCATCGATAGCTCCACGGGTATCACCGGGCACAAGAATAATATCGGCCCCCGCAAGCAGCGAAGCCACATACACCCCCGAAGAAGCCCCCACAGCATCCATATTCATCGCATCTGTCAACACAAGCCCGCCGAAACCCATAGCCTCCCGCAACACCCCCGTCAGAACAGCCGGAGACACCGACGCCGGCACACTATCGCCACTCAAAGCAGGCACCGCCATATGGCCCGCCATCACAGCAGGAAACCCCTGATCCACATACCGCCTGAAAGGCAGCAGATCAATCGAATCAAGAGCCTCCCGCCCACGCACAATCACAGGAAGAGCCCTGTGAGAATCCACACTCGTCGACCCATGACCCGGAAAATGCTTGGCCACAGGATAGACTCCACCATCCCGCAGCCCACGCGCATAAGCCACACCAAGATCAGCCACCATAGCCGGATCACCGCCATACGACCTGTCAGCCATCACCGAAGCCCCGGAAGACGCCACATCAAGCACCGGCCCCAGAATCATATTCAGCCCAAGCCGCGAAGCCTGAGTCCCGACCCTGACACCATAATCATACATCTGCGCCTCCGAAGCCCCCGACAGCCTGCTGTTATGAGGAAAACACTCAGCATCCCTGAGCCTCATCCCAAGACCCCACTCAGCATCCATGGCAAGAAACAAAGGCACCCGCGCATGCCCGCGCAGCATCCGCGACAGAGCCAGCATCGAAGCCGTGTCTCCACGCAGAAACACAATCCCCCCCACCTTCTCATCAGCCACATAACGCACCAGACGCCTCACCGTCGCGGCATCAGCCACCGTAAAACATGCCGGCATAAACAACTGCCCCACCCGCTCTTCCACACTCATCGAAGCCATCAGCGAGTCCACACCACAAAGCGTCACCTCAGCCCGGGAAACAGCCGCCACCCCATCAGTCGCCACAGAATCCGCACGCCGGCCACACCCCACGCAGCAGCTCAACGCTACAGCCACAAGCAGCAACAGCCACCTCATAGCCACACCCATCACCGAATCCTGCTGCGCGGATCAGGATCAAGCGCAAGCCCCTGCCGGCCCATCTCCGACATATACTCCATGACAGGAGCACAGAACTCCTTGTCGTCACGCCACACCACACGACCACGAGGAAACAGCGACAGATAGTCGCCACCACCCGCAAGATAATCGAGAGTAGCCACATAATAATTACGCCCCGCATCAATCGGACGCCCACCCACAAGCATCCCCCGCACCTTGCCGGTGGCCGGATCCAGGCTAATCTCCGTGCCAGCACTCACAGCCTGACCCCCCTGCCCCGCAACCTGCTCAAGCAGATCGGCAAGAAGATCGCCACGCATCTCCACTATCACCAAGTGATTACTGAAAGGAAACGCCGACAGCACCTGCCCCTCCGTGACATCCCCCTTGGGAAACGGCAGCCGTATCCCGCCCGAATTCATTATAGCGAGATCCACACCCAAACGCCCTGGAAGCATCTCCGAAGCAATCGAATCAAGCACCCTGCCCGCATACATGGCAGCAATGTCAGCCGTGAGATTCGACAGAAGCACCGACGTCCCATACCGCTTCGTATTCTGCATATCCACTCCACACCGGGCAATCACATGATTATTTATCGAGTCAACCACATGAGCATAAGGCCGCAGATAATCCATCACCCTCCTGTCAAACCGCGAAGAATCCACCCCCGCCACAGGAATCATGCGAGCCTGCACCTTCGACATATCAGCAAGATCCAGCTTGATATATCCGAGATTAGCGCCATACCTCCCCGTCTGAGCAATGAGCACAGGCTTTCCCTCCGCATTCATCACCACATTAGGCCGATCCCCGCCGGGAGCCACCACCTCATGCGAATGCCCGCCTATTATAACATCGATCCCACGCGTGAGAGAGGCCAGCTTAGGATCAGTGACCAGATCATGACCTGAATCATCCGAATAACCTATATGAGAAATAGCCACGACAGCCACACACCCCTTCCTGCGCAACAGAGCGGCAGTGGAATCAGCCGCAGCCACCATATCCCTATACACAACCCCACGGGCACTCCCCGCATCTATAATGCCGTCAGGATCAAGATTGATGCCGAAGAAACCTACCTTCTTCCCACCCACATTCTTAATCACCCACGGACGCAGCACACCCCTGAGAGCAGTGCCGCTCACATCATAATTCGCAGAAAGCTTCACAGGCTCATCACGCTTATAATACCTGGCAAGAGCCTCGATACCATTGTCAAACTCATGATTGCCCAGAATCTGCATGTCATATCCCAAAAGCTTCATAAGAGGATACTCCACCTCCCCGCCAAACAACTTATAATAAAGCGTGCCCTGCACTATGTCGCCCGCATCCACAAGCAACACATTCTTCTCGGCACGCCTCACACTATCCACAATAGCCTTACGCTGAAGCACACCACCCACTCCATTCTCAGCATCTATATGCGAATGAGTGTCATTCGTATGGAGTATCACCACACTTTGAGCGCCCGAGAGCGCAGCCCCGGCCAGGAAAAAGCCGGCCAGGATATGTTTCAACACATTCTTCATGACAAAATAATTAATAGGTCTACAAAAGTAACAAATAAAAGCGAGCCAAGACAAAAGCAAACCACGAAAAATTTGCATATCTGCAAAAAAATTACGTACTTTGCAGCCGATTTCGTAATCTCTGGCGAGGCATACGGCAACAAAGACCCCGTCTGCAACGAGTTACCGCGTATATTGCGAAGTCACACCCATAACTAAATTACACAAGCAAAGCAATGGATTTAATCAAGATTGCAGAGGAAGCTTTCGCAACACACAACGAGTTTCCCCAGTTCAACCCCGGCGATACCATCACAGTAGCATATCGCATCAAAGAGGGTAACAAAGAGCGTATCCAGCAGTACCGCGGCGTAGTTATCCGCATCAACGGCGAGGGCGACAAGAAGCGCTTCACAGTCCGCAAAGTCTCCGACGGAATCGGCGTAGAACGCATCTTCCCCATGGAGAGCCCCTTCATCGAGTCAATCACAATCAACAAATACGGCAAAGTGCGCCGTGCCAAGCTCTACTACCTGCGCAAGCTCACCGGCAAGAAAGCACGCATCAAAGAGCGTCGCATCGTAAAGAAAGCCTGAACATACCACATCGTATATCACACATAACTTATTGTCATAAGACATAGTTTTTTTGATTATATCGCGAAGGCGTCGCAACTCAACACTGCGGCGCCTTCATCATTATATTATATTATTACTGTCCGCTAAACTTTTTTTGAGCGATTGAAAAATTAGGGCTGACACCTA
>CAJTTA010000004.1 GCA_910579305.1 uncultured Muribaculaceae bacterium | reverse complement strand
TTTTACTCCCATTATCTTTAATTGTTAATACGGTTTAAATTCAAACGCTCTCTTAATATCGGCGCAAATGCTGCGGATGGGAGACCTGTTGTCGGGTTAACGTACATTCTTATTGAACATAAGCTTGCTTTCCATATCCTCTTCGCTATGCCGAGTCATGGCAAAATTGTCGGCCTTGACCGTTATTTTGCTGAAATCAGGCATGTTACGTTTTACCACTGTCGCTCCGCCTATGATGCACTTGCGCCCTATACGCACATCATCAAAGATTGTAGCCCTTATGCCTATGAAAGATTGCTCACCTACACTCACTCCGCCTGCTATAAAACTGTGGGCCCCTATAAAGCAATGATCGGCCATATCACAGTCATAGCTTATATGTGCACCCTCTTTTATAATGACATTATTATGGAGCTTGCTGCGGAAATTGACCACTGCATGGTCGGATATCCAGCAATTGTCGCCGCATATCTCTCCATAGACGGTGGCTAAAGGAGATATAAGATTGGCAAATCTGAAGCCTTCTCGCTTGAGCCTGAGGTAAAGATCCCGGCGGTCGGCATTCAGCCTGTTCCAGGCTATGGCTACAAATATGAGATCGTTGTCAGGATCCATAATGCCCTTCAGCTCATCAATGGCGAAGACAGGCAGATCCATACATCCGGCCGAAGAGGAAGAAAGATAAGCTCTGTCGACGGCGAAACCGGCTACATCGAAGAGCTTATGAGTGTGTGCGAAAGCAGCCACAGTCATGGCAGTGGTGCTCGTGCCTATAATATATAATCTTGCCATATATGGGATCAGTCGGGATTCACCGATGATTCCTCCTCCCAGAATTCATCGTTCCAGTCTTCATCAGTGAGCAGCTCGCGCTCATCATCGTCATCCTCCTGATGGAAAATGAATTCATCTTCCTCAGGCACACGGTGGCGTATGTCGAGCGGGCGATGGGTGAATGAGAGGGTCTGGTCACGCTCATCGCTGTTTACCTCGCGCCAGAGGAGGTCTTTGAGCTCAGTGAGCCCCTGGCCTGTCACGGCAGAGATGAAGATAGAGGGAACCCCCTCGGGGAGTTCAGCCTGTATTGCCTCACGCAACTCATCATCAAGCATATCGCTCTTGCTTATGGCCAGCACTCTGCTCTTATCAGCAAGATCCGGATTAAACTGGCGTAGCTCATTGAGAAGTACCTCGTAATCCTGACGTATGTCGGAACTGTCGGCCGGAATCATAAACAGCAACACCGCATTTCGCTCAATGTGGCGCAGGAATCTAAGTCCGAGGCCTTTCCCCTCGCTTGCTCCTTCGATTATGCCCGGAATGTCAGCCATTACAAATGATTTTCCGTCTCGATAACTCACAATGCCGAGACTCGGCTCCATAGTAGTGAAAGGATAATCTGCTATTTTCGGGCGCGCGGCAGATATTGAGGAAAGCAAAGTGCTCTTGCCGGCATTGGGAAAGCCCACGAGTCCTACGTCTGCAAGGAGCTTCAATTCCAGAATCACGCTCTTTTCTATTGCCGGCTGGCCCGGTTGGGCATAACGTGGGGCCCGGTTGGTCGACGTTGCGAAATGCCAGTTTCCCAGTCCCCCCTTGCCACCGCGCAGAAGCTTGATCTCTTCGCCGTCGCGGGTGATTTCAGCGAGGAACTCACCGGACTCTGCATCGAAGACTGCAGTGCCTACGGGCACTTCGATGATTCTATCCTCACCATCCTTGCCGAAAGAGCGACCGGCTCCGCCGCTTTGTCCGTCTGTGGCGAAGATGTGGCGCTGATAGCGCAGGTGAAGCAGAGTCCACAGATTGCGGTTGCCTCGGAGTATAATGTGTCCGCCACGCCCTCCGTCGCCTCCGTCAGGCCCACCCTTGGGCACATATTTGGCACGATGATAATGGCGCGAACCTGCGCCTCCTTTACCCGAGCGGCACAGGATTTTTACATAGTCGATGAAATTGGATTCTGCCATAGAGCGTAGAAGCTGATTGATTCAATGAGTTATATATTATGTTGAGAGGAGCGGTCATTCCGCTGTCGAGAGGGCGAGGCGCATGCGTTCACACGCTGCCTGATAGTCAGATGGCGAGCCTATGTCAATCCATGTGCCATCTATGGGGAAAGTGACTACCTTGGAGTCCGGGCGAGAGAGCAGCATCTCTATAAAGTCAGTGGCGTCTACACGTTCGGTGCCGGTGATGCAGTCAAGAAGTGAGCGCTTCACGATATAAACACCTGCATTGGCCAGATAGTTGTAAGTAGGCTTCTCTTGCAGAGAGAGGCATCTGCCTTCATCGGTCTCAAGAATGGCATATGGCACCGTTACGGAATATGGCACTGTAGCTATGGTCATGTCGGCCCCTGATGCGATGTGATGCTTGTACATTTTCTCGAATCTCAGGTCGGTGAGCAAGTCTGAATTCATAATCAGCACATTGCCGCTGCTGAGTCCGCTCACGAGTCCTATGGATCCGAAAGTGCCGAGCGGAGCCGGCTCCAGCACGCATTCCACAGTGGTTCCTTCAGGCTTACGGGCAGCGAAATGCTCCTCTATAAGCTCATGTTTATAATTTACGGTAACAAAGATATTTCTCACTCCGCAAGCAGCCAGAGCGTCGGCATTATGGTCGATTATGGCTTTGTCGCCTACGGGCAGCAGCGGCTTGGGAGTGGTGAGGGTGAGCGGTCTGAGGCGTTCCCCCCGCCCACCGGCCATCAGCACCGCATCAAGGGGCAGCATCGCGCGCCTTTTGCGCAGATCCACTATCTCTTCAATGGCGCCGCTGTCGTTGAGGCGCGGTATGAGAGTGAGAGACAGAGAGCGGGCTTCTTCAAGCACAGCTTCGGCATCCCGGCCCGGGAAGATCGCTCTGAAATTACGCATCATGACCGAAGAGGCGTCAGAATCAAGAGTCGCCCCTGCCAGCAATCCGCGCCTTATGTCGCCATCGGTGAGAGTGCCGAGCAACGATCCGTCATGAGCTATCACAAAAAGAGTGAGCGGCACATCTCGCAAGGAATTGAGCCGGTCAAGAGCCTCGCGCACAGATAGCGGAGTCTGTATAATGCATTGCTGATAAAGGGATGGTATCATAATGGTGTCTGTCTTTTGGCCAAACGGTCGGGGTTCTTTGCCAGGAAATCCGCCCAGCTTTTGGGCCCTGATGCTATCTGAGGCTTCCCTGTCTCATAAAAATGTGTCAGAGCCACAGCCAGCGCATCGGTGGCGTCAAGCAGATCCGGCATTTTCTCCTTAGGTATGTCGAGCAGATGCCTGAGCATGTTTGCCACTTGCTCCTTGCTGGCGGCGCCTGAGCCGGTTATGCTCTGTTTCACTGACAGGGGAGGATATTCCTTTACCGGTATGTCGCGGGCCAGAGCGGCAGCCATAGCCACCCCTTGCGCGCGTCCGAGCTTCAGCATGCTCTGCACATTTTTGCCGAAGAAAGGGGCCTCTATTGCGAGTTCGTCAGGGAGATAAGTGGTCACAATCTGTGTCACACGCTCATGGATTCTGCGCAGCCGCAGATAATGGTCTCCGAGTTTGCCGAGCTTGATCACACCCATAACTATCATTTCCGGCTTCTTGCCGGTTATGCCGAGCAATCCGTATCCCATGACATTTGTGCCGGGATCAATGCCGAGTATGATGCGCTCATAGTTCATGTGGCTGGGATTACCTCAAGTATTGTCTCAAAATACATCAGGCTCTCACCCCATCTCTGAGAGAGGAAGTCGAGAGCGGGGCCGAGAGTCGACTCTCTCCAATTCTTAAGCTCGCGGAATGACGGAAGCTTTATCTCCAGAGCGTGGCTGACGGCCTCGCCGGTATTCTGCCTTACGCGGGTAAGACGCGGAGAAGAGGCCGGACTAATGTTTATGGCCGGCATAAAAGTGTCGCGCAGAAAGTCGAGGGCATGAGGAGCTACGGCTTCGCCGGAGACAAACGTTATGTTGCAGATGTATTCCATATGTATATATGAAAGCGGCGCGCTATCTGTGGAAGATAGAGCGCCGCCTTGGGGGAGCCTCTTGTCGGATTCGAACCAACGACCCCGAGATTACAAATCACGTGCTCTGGCCAACTGAGCTAAAGAGGCAGGTGGGCAAGCTGTCTGCATCGCACCGCTCGACCCCATACCCTTGCTTCGGTCAAGATCTGGGGGAGTTCTGGGGGAGCTGGTCGTGTAGGACTTACCCGATGCAAAAGTACTGCTTTTTTTGAAACTGACAAAATTTTTTTTGAAAATTTCTTCAAGAAATATTGCAGTCAGCAGGTAATCAGCAGTGGGATAAGATGTTATGTGAAATGTTAAAAATCGTAACCGAGGGTAAAAGTCCATGCTTTATCATGTCCTCCGGCCTTATATTTGCGAGCGGAGCGCAGTCCTGCTTCGTAGTGCACGCCTATATAATAGTGGTCGAAGAGCTGAAATCCGGTGCCCATCTTCAGTCCCATCATGAAGCGATTGAACTCATCGTAGTAATTTATCTGCTGTTCGACCACCGGTTCTTTCATGGGATTGGAATACCATCGGTGGCCGGCTATGCCGAAGTTGAAGACCGGTCCGAGGTCTACGCTCCAGGTCAAGCAATCGGCCGGATGCATTCTTATGGAGCACATCACGGGCAGCTTGAAAAGCGTGCGACGGGTGTGACCCAGCTCCACAAGGTCGCTCTCCGGGTTGGGGAACATCTTCGGATCGTAGACATACGAATAGTTGTTGCTGCGGCTTTCAAAGAAGAACCCGGGCTGAATCACAAGCCAGTCGCGCATGTGAAGCTCAGCCACCACGCCTCCCGTGAAGCCTGTGCCCCATGAATCGAGATTGAAGAGCTTGCCCATGTCGTCATCGGCCATGTTGGAAGTGTTGAAGCCTGCACGGATGCCGAAAGTGAGTATGCTGCCATCGTATTCTCCTCCATAGAAGAAATCGGATGCTGACACGACGCCGCATCCCAGGAGGACGGAAGTCGCTATTGACAGATATTGTTTCATGATAACAAAAAGTGTTAGGGGGAATTATGGTTTAGCTCTCAGGATGAGCATGGCATCTCCGTAAGCTCCGAATTTGTAGCCGTTCTTGATAGCCTCCTGATATGCTTTCATTACCAGGTCATATCCTCCGAAGGCGCATACCATCATCAGCATAGTGGAGTAGGGGAGATGGAAGTTGCTTACCATAGATGTGCACACCGAGAATTCATAGGGAGGGAATATGAATTTATTAGTCCATCCCTTCGTAGGCATGATGTGGCCGTCCATGCAGACTGAAGTGGCGAGAGCGCGCAGCACGGAAGTGCCTATGGCGCACACGGCCTTCCCGGCGTCCTTAGCTGCATTCACAGTGTCCACCAAGTCGCCGGTCACCTCCATGTCCTCAGAGTCCATGCGGTGTTTCGTGAGGTCTTCCACATCGATCTCGCGGTAATTGCCGCGCCCCGAATGAAGAGTGAGGAAGGCGCGGTCCACGCCTTTTATCTCAAGTCGCTTCAGGAGCTCGCGGGAAAAGTGCAGCCCGGCTGCAGGTGCCACTACCGCACCCTCGTTCTTGGCATATATGCACTGGTAGCGCTCATGATCGGCCGGCTCGGCCGGACGTGTGATATAAGGAGGCAGGGGTGTCTCCCCCAAAGCGAACAGCGCTTCCTTGAATTCATCGTGAGGGCCGTCATAGAGAAATCTCAGAGTGCGGCCACGTGAAGTGGTATTGTCTATCACCTCGGCCACCATGCTCTCGTCCGGGCCGAAATATAATTTATTGCCTATGCGGATCTTGCGGGCAGGCTCCACGAGCACGTCCCAGAATTTATTGTCGGAGTTCAGCTCCCTGAGCAGAAATACCTCAATGCGGGCGCCGGTCTTTTCCTTATTGCCGTAAAGGCGTGCGGGGAAGACCTTGGTGTCATTGAATACCATGACATCGCCGTCATCGAAATATTGGAGAATATCCTTGAAAATCTTATGCTCGATTTCGCCCGTCATTGCATTGACCACCATGAGCTTGCATTCATCCCGGTTTTTTGCGGGGTACTGTGCAAGCAGATTCTCTGGCAAATCAAATTTAAATTGTGAGAGTTTCATATGTAATATCTGTGATATAAGATGCGGTACTAAAATATATGTTAATTATAAGTAAAAGAAATCTCTGTCACAGAGCTCCTTCCAAGTCTCTGGCCAAGGCCGGAGGCATCTGAAAGCCTTCGGGAAATTCAAGAGGGCTCTCTTTAATCAGCTCAATGGCACGCTCGATGGAGATGCTTGCCGATTCATCATATGCCCCTACGCGAGTGCGTCTCAGTGACGTGAGATGCGCCCCGCTGCCCAGGGCTACCCCTATGTCGCGGGCAAGCGCACGGATGTAGGTGCCCTTGCTGCATACTATTCTTACCCTTATCCAGGGCTCAGGGGTGTCAAGATGGCATTCAAGAAGCTCCATCTCATCTATGCGCAGCGGTTTTGCCCGCAGCTCCACCTCCTCGCCTTTACGGGCAAGGCTATAGGCCCTTTCACCTCCTATCTTTACGGCCGAATACACCGGAGGAACTTGCATGATCACGCCTGTGTGGCTATTCAGAGCCTCGCGCACGAGGGCCTCCGTGATGTGCCCGGTGGGATAGGTGGCGTCTATCGGGTGCTCAAGATCGAAGCTCGGAGTGGTGGCTCCAAGACGCATCGAGGCCACATATTCCTTGCAGCCGGCCTGTAATTCTTCTATGCGTTTCGTGGCCTTGCCGGTGCACACTATGAGTACGCCGGTGGCAAGAGGATCAAGAGTGCCGGCATGCCCTACCTTGATTTTCTTCATGTGGAGGCGGCGGCTCAAGGCTCCTCTCACTCGCTTTACCGCATCGAACGAAGTCCATCCTTCCGGCTTGTCGATGGCCAGGATCTCACCTGAAATGAAGTCCATATATTTCTGCTTGGCCGTGATTAATGAAAAATGATACAGATCACGCCCATGATAAGGCAATAGGCGGCAAACCAGATGAGCTTGCCTTTCTTGACTAACGCTATCATCCACTTGCAGGCCGCGCAGCCCACGACAAACGCACTGACAAAGCCTATGATCATAGCCATGGCGCTGATGGATCCGGAGGCTTCGGCAGCACCGGGCTTCAGCATCTTGGCCAGGTCGAGCAATGCTTCACCAAGGATAGGAATGATGACCATGATGAATGAGAAGGTGGCTACTTTGTCACGCTTGTCGCCGAGGATTATGCCGGTGGCGATGGTGCTGCCCGAGCGGCTGAGTCCCGGCAGAACGGCCACGGCCTGGGCGCAGCCTATGATGAAGGCATCGAGCCAGGAGATGTCGCGTCCCTTGTCGGCGGGCACCGGGCGACGGGTGCGCCGGTCATAGCCTGACATGTATGCAAACGTGAGCAACAGAGCCGTGATACACAGGCATATGCCCACTAAGATGAGCCCCTGTCCGAATATCTCCTCTACCTTATCCTTGAAGAATACCCCCACTATACCCACGGGAATGCAGCTGAACAGCACCTTCCACACATATATGGAGTCTGCATTCCTTTTCATGGAGAAAAAGCCGGTTGCAAGCCGCTTGAACATAGGCCATAGTATGACCAGGGTGCTGCATACCGTGGCGGCATGCACCATTATGTCGAATTGAAGAGTTTCATCGGTGGGCAGGTCTACTCCGAGCAGCGTCCGAAATATCTCAAGATGGCCACTGGAGCTTATGGGCAGGTATTCGGAGGCACCCTGCACGATGCCGAGTATGAGAGCTTGTAACCAATTCATCAGTGATTCTCCTTTGATTGCCGGGGTGTATAGATTATAGCGAAAGCCATCGCCACGAAGCCGAGAAATGCGAGTCCGGGGCCGAGCACGATGCGGCGGAATGAGAAAATGTCTTCATTGAAACCCGGCACATCGCCGTTGGCGCTGCCCGTCATCAGGACAAAGCCTATGATAATCATGGCCAGGGAAATGCCCATGAAGATGAAGTTACGCTTTACGAAGGGCTTCTGAGCCCCGGTTTCCTCAGCGATACCCGCAGGTGCGGGACGGTAAGATTGTCTGTTGGTGTTCATATGACGGTTTTGAGATATTTTATCAGGATTCTGCTGCGTTCAGCTCAGAAACAGTTCATCATAATCCTTGTGCAGATAACGGTTGGTGGCTATGTAGGCCGATGTCACACACACTATGATGCCGGTGGCTATCAGCGCCAGTCCCACCCATATGGCGTGTTCCGTTGATATGTATTTGTGGAGCTCCGGAAGCTGTGTGCGGCCTATGAATTCCAGCATACCGCCAAGCAGGATACAGGCTATGATAGCCGCGATTATGCCGGAGAGCAGATTGTTTTTGACAAAGGGACGGCGTATGAATCCGGGCGTTGCTCCCACGAGCTGCATTGTGTGGATGGTGAATCTTCGCGAGTATATTGTGAGCAGCACCGTGTTGTTGATGAGCACAAAGGAAATTATGATCATGGCGGCTGCCACTATGCCCAGTACGAGCAGAGTGCGGGAGATTACCTGATCCATCGATTTGATCAGCTCCGGGTCGGGGGCCACCACTTCATCCACGCCGGGAAGCATGCGGAGCCGAGGCAATAACGCAGTGATAGAGTCGGGCACAGCATATGGCGCCGTGAGGGTGAGCTCCACCTCGGGAGTGAAGAAATTTCCTCCTGCTATGGCTGCCACATCCTCGCCGGTGGTTTCATTCCAGTCGGCCAGAGCCTGTTCGCTGGTTATCAGGCGCACGGTATTTACATAGGGTTTTCCTCGTAGCCGGTTAGCCACAGAGGCTGCATCTTCATTGCTTATGCTGTCTCTCATTATGATGCTCACCTGTTGCTGCCGTTTCACCTCATCTGCCGTATTGCCGGCGGCTATTCCAAGCAATGCGATTACTCCTATGAGCAACAGCAGTAGGGTTACGCTCACGATAGTGGTGAAGTGAGCCGCCCAGTAAGATATATTTGCGTCTTTTATTCTCTTGATCATAATTCAATAAGATAGTGTTTTGCCTGGAAGCTACAGGGAAATCCGGAGAATGCTCCAAGAGCGGATTGCATGCACATATGGGAAAACGCGCAATGGCCTATGAGGCCAATATTTTGCAAAGTTAATAAATTTATACCCCCGTTGTCAAGTTTTTGATGATTAAAATGGTGATGCAGGCTAAAAAAGTCTCCCCGGTCAGAATGAGAGGGGGATACTTGCGGACTTGTTATTATGGAAATTTTGCATTAGAAACAACTTAAGCGGGCATTATTCCAGGGCCCATTGTGATTCTCGGTGAATTTTTTGATTGTTGGAGAAGTTTTTGTAATTTTGTAGGCATTATGCCCTATATGCTCGTGCTCATAACAGTGTTTGTCTATGCCGTGTGGCGTGGCTGGTGCACCGGTCTCATCCATCAGATGGCCGGCGTGCTCGGCATAGCCTTCGGTGTGGTCATGGCCAGGGTTTTCTGTTCGCCTGTAAGCGAGTGGCTCATCGATAAGTTACCCTCGCTGGCCGAGGGATTTGCCGCCGGATATAAGGTGCATATACTCGCGTCAGCCCTGGTGCTTGGAGCGGTATATGCGGCATTCGGCATAATAGCCGGTGTGTTGCGGTCGGCCCTGTCGCTGCTGCATGTAGGGGCCCTCAATGCCATGGCTGGCGCCGCATTCTCGTTGCTCAAGTGGGTGATGATCATGAGTGTGATCTATAATCTTATTCTTGCGCTGCATCCTTCGGGAGAGCTTGCCGATCTCTGCGATGACGGCGACGGTAATCTCGTGGAACTGGTTATGTATGCCGCTCCGGCGCTTATGGGCACCCAGTGTCCCGATGATCTTGAGCATCTGCGGCGGCTTGAGGAAGCAAAGAAAATTTCGTACATACGTCCGCGCCAGGCAACCTTATCGCTGCCATGCGCGTTGGTATATAATAACATACAGTCTCAAAATGCTTAGTGTAAAAGACTTGCATGCCACTATAGGTGGCAAAGAAATATTGCGTGGCATAGATCTTGAGGTGCGTGCCGGCGAGGTGCATGCCATAATGGGGCCCAACGGCAGTGGCAAGAGCACACTCTCAATGGTGCTTGCCGGCAATCCGGCCTATACCGTGACTCATGGCTCAGCCACATTCCAGGGCAAGGATCTGCTTGCCATGGCTCCCGACGTGCGTAGTCATGAAGGCCTTTTTTTAGGATTTCAGTATCCGGTGGAGATTCCCGGCGTGTCAATGGTGAATTTCATGCGTGCGGCCGTAAATGAGAAGCGGAAATACTTCAACGAGCCTCCCATGTCGGCCACTGAATTCCTTAAGCTCATGCGAGAGAAGAGAGCTATCGTGGAGCTTGACAGCAAGCTCGCGTCGCGCTCGGTGAACGAGGGCTTTTCGGGGGGAGAGAAGAAGCGCAATGAAATCTTCCAGATGGCTGTGCTGAATCCTGTGCTCTCCATCCTTGATGAGACTGACTCAGGGCTGGATGTGGATGCTCTCCGCATTGTGGCAGAGGGTGTCAACAAGTTGCGCACACCCGAGAATGCCACAATAGTCATCACTCACTATCAGCGCTTGCTCGATTACATAAAGCCCCAGATAATCCATGTGCTCTACAAGGGCCGCATAATCAAAACCGCCGGCCCGGAACTCGCACTCGAGATAGAGCATAACGGTTTCGACAAGATAATCCGCGAGGCGGAAAATGAAGAGAATCTATGAATCCGCTACAGCAATATACCGATCTCTATGAGGCTCATCGCGAGCTTATAGACAGTGCTTGCGGTCTTCCTCTCAATGCTCTCCGCCAGCAGGCATGCGAGGCTTTGCGTGCATGCACTCTTCCAGGGAAGGGGAGCGAGGACTATGAGCATGTCGATCTCGCTGCCATGCTGGCTCCTGATTACGGCATAAATCTCGGCCGTAGGCCTCTCGACATAGATCCTGCCGCTACATTTTCCTGCAAGGTGCCTACTCTGAGCACGGCACTGTTCTTCCTCATGGGCGATACGTTTGCCTCGGCCGGCAATGCCTGCGCGCAGCTGCCGGAGGGAGTGATAGTGAGTTCTCTTGCCGCCGCATCGGCAAGACACCCTGAGTTGCTGGAACGTTACTATGGCCGTGCAGCTTCGCTCTCCAATCCGCTTGTGGCGCTCAACACTATGCTTGCCCAGGACGGTCTGTTCATCTATGTGCCACGTGGAGTGAAAGTAGACAAGCCTCTGCAGCTTGTGAGCATTATGCGGAGCGAGATGCCCATGATGGCAGTGCGCCGCCTGCTCATAGTGCTTGAGGATGATGCCGAGGCACGCCTCCTTTGCTGCGACCATACTCAAAGCCCGGCTACTGCCTCGCTCTCGCTGCAGACAATAGAGATATTTGCAGGAGACCGGGCATGCTTCGATCTCTATGACCTTGAAGAGACTGCCGGCGCCACCTCTCGGCTGAGTTCTCTTTATCTGCATGCCGGCGCCGATGCCAATATCTTGCTTGACGGGATCACACTCTTCAACGGCATGACACGCAATGAGTATCATTGCACTCTGTCGGCTCCCGGAAGCAGTCTGCGTCTTCTTGGCATGGGTATAGAGGATGAAGGCCGTCTGCTTGACAATCTGACACACATACGCCATGAAGCCCCGCGGTGTCACTCCGATGAGCTGATGAAATACGTAGTGGCGGATGAAGCCACAGGGGTCTTCTGCGGCCGCATATATGTGGCCCCGGGTGCTGAGAAGACCGAGGCATATCAGTCTAACCGCAATATGGTGACTTCTCCCGCTGCCCGCATGTATTCCAAGCCTCAGCTCGAGATATATAATGACGACGTGAAATGCTCCCATGGCACGGCCATAGGGCGCATGGATGAGAAGCAGCTGTTCTATATGCAGCAGCGCGGACTGAGCCTGCCTGTGGCTCACACATTGCTCAAGCAGGCCTTTATGGCCGATGTGATAGAGGGTGTGCGTCTTCAGCCATTGAGAGACCGTCTCCGCATGCTTGTCGACATGCGTTTTGCTTCGGATACGGGCGAGCATGACTGTGCCGCCTGTGCATCACAAATATCCTGATCAGCCATGCTTGATATAGAGAAGATACGCAGGGAATTCCCCATATTGTCGCGCACTGTGGCCGATGGAAAGCCGCTGATATATCTTGACAATACGGCGACATCCCAGACCCCGGCATCGGTGGTGAGGGCCATAGTGGATAATTATGAACACACGAAGGCCAATGTGCACAGAGGAGTCCACACACTTTCCCAGGAGGCTACCGACATGCAGGAGGAGACTCGCCGCAGGGTGTGCCGCTACATCAATGCGGCATCGGTAGAGGAGATCATATTCACGCGCGGCACGACTGAAGCCATCAATCTTGTGGCGTCAAGCCTGGGCGACACGTTCAGTGGGGGAAGCGAGATAATTCTCACTGTGATGGAGCATCACGCCAATATCGTGCCCTGGCAGTTGCTTGCCGAGCGAAAGGGGCTCACGATAAGGGTTGTGGATATAGATGAAGAGGGAAGCCTTGATCTGGAGGAATATAAGTCTCTCTTCAATGAGCGCACCGTCATGGCGGCGTTTACGCATGTGAGCAATGTGCTCGGCACAATCAATCCGGTGAAGGAGATGACTGCTTATGCACATTCGCGCGGGGCCTATGTGCTCGTGGACGGCGCGCAGGCGTCGCCTCATCTGCATCTCGACATGCAGGAGATAGGCTGCGACTTCTATGCTTTCTCCGCTCATAAGATGTATGGGCCCACAGGAGTGGGCGTGCTGTATGGCCGCAAGGAATTGCTTGAGAAAATGCCGCCATGGCAGGGAGGAGGCGAGATGATAAGCCACGTGCGTCTTCCGCTCGGCACTACGTATGCCGAACTTCCTTTCAAGTTTGAGGCCGGCACTCCCGACTTTGTGGATATAGCCGCGTTTGCCAAGGCTCTTGATTTTATAGAGACAACGGGACTGAGAGAGATGGCTGCTCACGAGGAGGAGCTGCTCAAGTATGCCACCGGCCGCATTATGGCCGAGGTGGAGGGAGTGCGCATCTTCGGCACGACACCCGGCAAGAGCCCGGTGCTGAGCTTCCTGGTCAGGGATGTGCATCCCTACGACATAGGCATGCTGCTTGACAGGCTTGGCGTGGCGGTACGCACCGGCCACCATTGCGCCCAGCCGCTCATGGATCGCCTGGGAATACCGGGGACGGTGCGCGCCTCGTTTGCAGTATATAACACACGCGAAGAGGTAGACACATTCATAAGCGCCCTAAAGAGAGTGGCCGCGATGTTCTGATTATTTTTATCACTAAAAGAGGTACTTATATGAATAAACAACAGAAGATAGTGCTATTCTCAGGCATAGGTGTTGTGGTAATCCTCATAGGCATCCTCATATGGTTGCTCGCCGGGGGGAATTCATCTGTGTCCGGAGACAGGGATGAGGCCCTGCAGGCGGAACTCGACTCTCTGCGTGCAGCCAACGAGCAGATGCAGCTCGATAACCTTCAGCGCTCGCTTGATTCCATTCCTGCCATAGAGACCGAGGGAATGACGCTCGCTGCCGACCAGCAGGAGTTGCTTGGCAAATACAATGATGCGCGCGACAAGATAGAGAGCCTGATGAAGGAGCTGAAGCAGGAGCGTGCCAGCAATAAGAAATCTTCGGCAGCGTCCCAGGCCAAGATAAAGGAGCTTGAGGGGCAGATAGGCGAGCTTAAGGCTTACTGCAAGGATCTCCTGCAGCGTCTCCATGATCTCAATGAGAAGTATGAGCAGCAGGTGCAGATCAATACTGAGCTTACCGAGCAGAACAGGGTGCTGAGTGAGAATATGGGCCAGGCTCAGGCCGTCAACAAGGAGCTCAGCAGCAAGGTGGCTGTGGCCGAGAGGCTGACGCTTACAGGTATATCACTGAAAGCCTACAATAAGAAGGATAAGAACGAGAAGCATATATCCAAGGCCCGGAAGCTCGGGGTGAGCTTCACGATTACTCCCAATAATACAGCTAAACCGGGCATGAAGGATTTCTTCATCACGATCAAGACACCCGAAGGACAGATGCTTACGGGCGGTGGCTCTTTCCATGCAGAAGGAACCACGCTTCAGGCTACGGCGCGCCGCACGGTGGAATATGCGAATGAAGAGCTGTCAACAGCTGTGTACTGGGATGTGAACACCTCCCTGACTCCCGGTGAATATACGGTGCGCATATTCTGCGACGGACAGTGTCTCGCCACCCGCAAGTTTACCATGAAGTGACCCTGATCATCATACAATAATATACCCGGGCCGGATGCTCATGATTGAGTCCGGCCCGGGTATATTGTTTTTGTTACGTAAAGTTGTTGCTATCAGTAGCTTTCAGATTCATTTGGGAAGTCGCCGCTCTTCACATCTTTGATGTAATCTTTCACAGCTTTATCCATAATGTCGGCAAGATTGGCATAGCGTCGCAGGAATCGAGGAGAGAAATCCTTGTTTATGCCCAGCATGTCGTGCATGACAAGCACCTGTCCGTCTACGCCACCGCCAGCTCCGATGCCAATTATTGGTATGCTCACACTCTGTGCCACACGTGTGGCAAGCTCTGCAGGCACTTTCTCGATCACGATGGCGAAGCAGCCTATCTCATCGAGCATGCGGGCATCTTCTATCAGTTTTTCGGCTTCTTCTGCTTCACGGGCACGCACATTGTAAGTACCGAATTTGTTGATGCTCTGAGGTGTGAGTCCCAGATGCCCGCACACCGGTATGCCGGCGCATAATATGCGCTCAATGCTTTCGCGTATTTCTGCTCCACCCTCTATCTTTACTGCTTCAGCATGGCTTTCCTTCATGATGCGTATGGCCGAAGCCAGCGCTTCCTTGGAGTTGCCCTGATAAGTGCCAAAGGGAAGGTCTACTATCACAAGGGCGCGTTTTGTGGCTTTCATCACCGACTTTCCGTGATATATCATCTGGTCGAGAGTGATGGGGAGCGTCGTGATATTGCCTGCCATCACATTGGATGCAGAGTCTCCTACAAGTATTACATCTACACCTGCCTCATCTATGATCTTGGCTGAGGAATAGTCGTAAGCGGTGAGCATGGAGATCTTTTCACCGCGCCGTTTCATTTCTATCAGACGCCTGGTAGTGACCTTGCGTGTGTTGTCAGTAGTATTTGTTGACATTGCTATTGTTAATAGATTCGTCTGCAAAAGTAGTTAAAAAAACTGATACGGGAAACTGACTGTCATAAAAAGACCTCGTGGAGACGGCATTCAGTGCTATCCGTCTCCACGAGGAGTTATCGAGTGCTAAATTTCAAAGCTATCGTTATTTCACCATAACCTTGGAGGCTTTGCCGTCGGCCACGATGATGTAAAGGCCGGGAGCAAGAGCTGTCTTGGCGGAGCTGCTTATGTGTGCGCCGTCGGTAGTGAATACATTTACATTGCCTGCACCCTCTACAGAAAGGATACCACCGATCACGGAGATCTTAGTGCTGCCGTTGCCTATAGCGTCGATGCCTGCAGAGCGGGTGGCGGTCATTGTCATATTCTCGAAATCAACTACAATGTCAATAGCCTCCATGGAAGAATCAATCATCCATGATTGTGCGGCACTTGCATTGACGCCCTCAGCATATTTCACCATCTCCATGGGTTTGCTGGCAACTACGGGAGTATCCTGGGCAGGTGCGCCGAAGCGGTCGCCGCCGTTTACGATGTCCCAGTCGGCACCGGTCACAGTTATGAAAGTGAAGTAGCTGTATCCGTTGCCGGCGTCAATGAGAGCTACATCTGAAGCTGTGAAAGTATTGCCGCTCTTGGTCAGCTCCATAGGAGCGGTCACATCCCAGCTTGTGCCGTTTACGTTGCCTACTATGTAGAGATGCTCAGGTGTCTCTACAGGAGTGGGAGGCGTGGGATCATCACCGTTCTCAGCTTCAATGAGCAGAGTTGAAGGAATAGAGCTGTCTTTCACGTCGGAGCCTTCCACGAGAGTGAAGGTGAGAGTAGTCTCGGTGGTAGTCTCCGTAGTGAAGTTTGCTGCAGAGAGGAACCATACCTCGGCCTCTGTTCCTGCTTCGGGCTGAGAAGCACCGGCACCGAAAGTGTAATCCCAGGTACCGTTCCATATCTTCCATTCACCGGAGAGACCTTCAGGGATAGTTAAGGTGTATACATTCTCGTTTTTGGTGAACTTGTAAGTCTCATCGAGCGCCCATCCGCCGAAGTTGTCACCTACGAGATACAGATCTTCTACAGCAGGAGTGGGAGGCGTGGGATCATCACCTTCCTCAGCTTCAATGAGCAGAGTAGAGGGAATAGAGCTGTCTTTCACGTCGGAGCCTTCCACGAGAGTGAAGGTGAGAGTAGTCTCGGTGGTAGTCTCCGTAGTGAAGTTTGCTGCAGAGAGGAACCATACCTCGGCCTCTGTTCCTGCTTCGGGCTGAGAAGCACCGGCACCGAAAGTGTAATCCCAGGTACCGTTCCATATCTTCCATTCACCGGAGAGACCTTCAGGGATAGTTAAGGTGTATACATTCTCGTTTTTGGTGAACTTGTAAGTCTCATCGAGCGCCCATCCGCCGAAGTTGTCACCTACGAGATACAGGTCCTCTACAGCAGGAGTGGGAGGAGTGGGAGGCGTGGGGTCATCACCCTTGAGGCCGTTCATATCATATACGGAATTGTTTACAAAAGCCAAGTCGGCAGTTTTGCCGGCATCAGAGCCATTGTTAAACATAACCTTGTTAGGGAGATTTCGCACCTGGGCGGTAAAGGTGTAAGTGTTGTCGCTACCTTTGGTCATTGCAGCGCCGGGCCAAGCCACAGAAGCACCTTCCCAATAATAAATGTTTACATTATCCCAGTTAGAGAGGCTGTTGTCGAAAGTGGCAGTTAAGGTGATGAGTTCTTCGACTTCACCCACGATAGAGCCGTCTTGCTTGTAGGTGGCTCCATCCTTGAATTTGAGGTCATCTGTCTGACTGGAACCGTTGTTGAAGATGATGTTTTCAGGAGTAGAGCTGAATTCCACTTCCCACAGACCGGTATCTTCATTAAGTGTCATAGGAGTGCCGGGCCAAGATGCTGATATATTTCCGGCCTGACTCCAGGCGTAAGCATTCACTTCAGTCCATGTGTCGGCCTGAAAGTAAACTTTCGCGGCATTGGCTACACATGTCATAAGGCATGCCAACAGAAAAAGATAGAGTTTTTTCATGTTGATTAAAATATTAATAATGTAAGAATTATAAAGCTAAAGTAAACTGTTCGAGGATTTGTCAGAACTGCTAAATTTTTTGCAAAAGTACTAATTTTTAGTAAATAACATATTGTATATTTTTATGCTTTACAACATAAATCAGAGTCGTCGACTTATAAATCAAGAAAATTTTCAAGGGTAGTTTAGGTGTATATGACTTTTTTGAGAAAAAAAACAGTTCAAAATTTGTTGATTGAAACTTTTTCCTTATATTTGCAACCACTAAAACATTTTCCTGAGAGTATCTACTACCGATCTTTGAAAGAAAATTCATAAAATCTCTATATATCTTATCTAACAACCAATTATGAGAAGGAAAAAATCTATTTTGGCCTTAAGTGCCATTACTGCCTTGGCCTCTTTGGGTGCCTATGCATCAGGAGAGTTGATGCGTATAGGCAGTATTGCTAAAGGTGAAGGGCATGCGGAAATGATTGCCTATGTCTCGGAACAGGAGGAGACCTACACAATCCCGTTTGAGTTCACTCCGACCCGCGACCAGTATGATCAGTGCATACGTGTGGATAACAATACGGGTAAGACCTGGCAATACGATGTCAGTGAAAAAGCATTCTCCATAACATATGCAACTCCACTTGACAACTGGATCATACTTCCCGGAGTGCAGATAGCTGCCGGTGACTACAAATTCTCATGCGAATACAAGACAAGGTATATGACTGAGGACTTCCAGGTGTACCTCCTTTCTTCTGAAGATGTGTCAAGTGTGGTGACAACGTTGCTGGATATAAAGGACTTCGGCAATGATAGCGCCTATACCAAAGGCGAAAAGGCCTTCTCGGTATCGGCCGATGGCGTGTATCATCTGGCTATTCATGCTTCCAGCAACGATAAGTTCGGTATTTTTGTGCGCAATCTTGCCATAAACAGCGCATCGACTGCCCAGCCGGCGTCTCCTTTCCTTGTGAACTATACTTTGAACGGACTGGAAGGCCGGTTCAATGTAGAGCTTCCCTCCAAGACCATGGGCGACACGCCGTTGTCAGGCAATGTCAATCTTGACATGAAAGTAGACGGCAATCATGTAAAGACTGCATCCGGTGAGGCCGGCACGATAGTGCCGCTGGAGTATACCTTTACAGGGGGCAACCATGAAGTCTCCTTCGTAGCATGGGTGCAGAATGGCGACAAGCAGGAATCGAGTGACCCCATAAAGATCAGTGTGGAGACGCATGAACTCGCTCCCGAACAGCTGGAGATACCATTTACTATCACTCCCACGGAGGATGAGTTCCGCTGGTGTACCGTTATAAATGCCAATAATGATGGCCAGACATGGACTTATAAGACAAGCGGCACTCCCGGTGATGAACCCTGCTTTGCCTACCGCTATGACTCCGCTTACCCAGCTGATGACTGGTTCGTGTTGCCTTTAATAGATTTTGATGACACCGGTATGTATGAGCTCACATTTGACCTGGCTACCCATATGCGTGCGGAGACCCTTGAGGTAAGTCTGGCAGATGATCTGAACTCCATAGGATATAGTGAAAGCAAAATCGCCGTTTATACAGAATTCTCTACAGGTCGTGAGTGGCAGCAGAAGAAAGTCAATCTCACCATAAATGCGACAGGAAAGAAATATCTTGCGTTCCATGCAGCAAGCCCCAGGAACAGAGATTATCTTTATGTAAAAAATATCTCGATAAAGCATGGAGAAAACAATACACCTCTGCTCCCCTCGATTGCCGAGATAAATCTTGATGGTGGCGACGGCACTATCTCTGCCCGCATGCCGCAGGAGTCATATTCCGGACATCCGCTTACTGGCGAAGTGACCGCTCACTTCAGCATTGATGAAGGGGCGGAGCAGACTGTGGTCTCTGCCCCCGGTGAACTTGCAGTGCTCAATGTGTCAGGTCTTTCCAAGGGCAATCACACAGTGAGTGTGTATGCATCTATCGAAGATGAAGGCCTCACTCTTAAATCGGATCCCGTAAGCAAGCAGTTTATGGTGATCACCTCCAGCTCATTCCGCTATACATTGCCTCTTGCGCTGAATCTTGGCGAGAATTTCGCAGACTTTACTGTGATGGATATCAACAATGACGGGTTTACCTGGATTCGCAATGGAAATGCCATAGAGTATCCCTACTGCGCTCTGAATAAGGCCGATGACTGGCTGTTTACGCGTTTTGTGAATATCACAGAAGAAAATGCCGCTCAAATCCTTCGCATCGCGGTGGATGCCAAAGCAGCTTACAGCCTCTCATCCGAGGGCTTTGAGGTGTGGATAGGCAGTGCTGCCAATCCCGAAGACATGACCCGTAAGCTTATCAGTGTAGAAGGTATCAACAACACTTCATATGTGAACTTCTGCAATGAGTTTGCTGTAGAAAATGCCGGCGATTATGTGATAGGCATCCATGCCGTGAGCCCCGCGGAAAGCGGCTATCTGTATCTTGAGAATCTCACTCTTGAGGCCACTTCACGTTCGAGTGAGGTTCCTGCGGAAGTGGAGAACATTTATGCGGAAGGGGATCAGACAGGTGCTCTGAAAGCCACAGTATATTTCACTTTCCCGACCAAGACTGCCAGAGGCAATGAAATGGATGTCAACAGCAATCTTGCGCTTACAGCCACTTGCGGCACTGCCACAGCTACAGCAACAGGCAAGCCGGGCGAGAGCACCTCTGTGGAAATCGATACTGCCGAGGGTGAGAATACTATCTCCCTCTGCTGCAGCAATGCAAACGGCGCAGGTCTTCTAGCACAGGCTAATGTGGAGTGTGGTCTTGACATCCCGTCCACACCCCGTATCCTCAGCACCGAAGTGAGCGAGGACAACTACTCTGTATCCATAAGATGGCGTGCTGTTACAACCGGCGAGAACGACGGTATTGTCAATGCTCCCGCCATGCGCTATCGCGTATATGTCTACAACCCCGTTTCCGAGATATGGGCTGAGGTAGAGGATACCGACAAGCTCTCTTACACATTCAGCGTGCCGGCAGAAATGGATTATCAGGATTCATTCGATTTCGCCGTGGAAGCTTATAATGCCCCCGAATCAGTCTCTTTATCCAGGGCACTCACAAGCGCAGTGCTCGGCAAGCCCTACCAGCTTCCCATGAATGAGACTTTTGAAGATGAAATACTGCATTACGGCCCTGTATCTCTGTTCAGCACTCTGCAGGGACGTTATGCTCCGTCATGGTATCTTGGCGATCCTGCGCAACTGAATCCCAGCGCGGTTACTGCCGATGGCTACGCGATGATAGGTCATACCGAATATACCTCAGGCGACACTCAGGTAGAGCTTCCCAAGTTCTCCTCTCTCCTGATCTCCGATAAGGAGGGTTATACTGTGACAGGGTTTACTCTGAGCATGAGAATCTATTTCTACGAACACACTCCGTCAATGAAATTCATAGGCCTCTGCTATGGCAATGAAAACTCTCCCATAGAAATAGGTGAGATTGACACATCGATGGGAAGCGGCTGGGTAGACGTGACCTACACTCTCCCTGACGAGCTCAACGACAAGCAGTGGGTGGCCATACGTGATATGGTTGAGTTCACCGAAGGCAGTTTATCATGGGCACTTATCGACAGCTATTCGATAAGCAAGATTGAGACACTCGGAGTGGAGACAGTGGCTTCCGGCCGCAGTGTGGTAGCGTCTACCGGTGCGGTCACTCTGCGCGGCTTTGCCGGAACAGAGGTGACTATTGCCGATATCTCAGGCAAAGTAGTGGCATCCCGCACTGTTTCATCTGACCAGTGGACTCTCGCACTCCCCGCAGGAATATATGTGGTGAACACATGCGATGGCGCTCATAAAGTCATAGTGAAATAAATAGGTATACTTTTAGAAGGACGTGTCTTCCCATAGAGGAGGGCACGTCTTTTTTTGTTTTTTTAGCTACTTGTCGGTGATTATACACCTTTTGTCGATTTTATTTGCAATGCAACTGTCCCGGGCTTAATTTTGCAGAGGTAAAATATAAGTTATTTAGTTATTATGAATATGTTCAAACCTATTTTCTGTATTTCTATAATGTCAGTATCGGCCGCTTCCCTGCTACATGCGCAGGAGGCAGCCGATACTGTGCCTCTTCAGGAAGAGCTGGAAGAGGTAGTGGTGACAGCCACGCGTCCGGTGGTTTCCTCCACAGCTGAAAAAACTACCTACGAAGCTGCCGCAGATCCTGATGCCAAGGCTCTGACACTGCTTGATATCTTGCGCAAGGTGCCCGGGGTGACAGTCGATGCGCAGGATAATGTGATGCTTAACGGTTCGGGCGACTTTGTGGTGGAAATAGATGGCCGTCCCAATCCAGCCTTCGGGCAGAATGCCGGCAAAATTTTCAAAGCAATGCCTGCATCTGTAGTCCAGCGCATAGAAGTAGTGAATTCCCCCGGAGCGCGTTATGACGCCGAAGGGGTGGGAGGCGTGCTCAATATAATAATGAAGAGGGCAGGCGAGAATATGGATGGCTATTCCCTTACAGCCACAGTCGATGCCGGCAGCAACAATCAGGGCGGAAACATATATGCCATGATGCAGAAGGGTAGGGTGGGACTTACCCTGAATGTCAACGGCTCGCATGGCGCAATGCCTGCCATGTATATCGACATGCTGCGAGCCCAGGCTGACGGAATGTCACGCGAGTTCTCGGGAAAGATGAAGAATAAGTTTGACTTCGGCCATGCGCAGCTTGATGCCAACATTAAGCTGACGGAAGCCGACAGGCTTGCATTATCGGGTTCATGGCATCTGTATTCCTGGAAAACACCATATGATGCAGTGGCAGCCACAAGTTTCGATGGAGTGTTGTCGCAGCGCTATGGCATGCTGAATGACAATAGGGGACACTCCAACTCTGTGAGTGCGGGAGTAGACTATACGCATATATTCGGAGGAGACCGAAGCCATAAGCTTAGGGTAGCCTATCAGTTTGACACTCAGCCGTCCACTTCCACGACAGGAGCGTACTATTATCCACTTGCCGAGTCTTCCGATGCGGTTCTGCCGGAGGACTATACAAGCGACAATGACAACAATATGCCTCAGCATATGGCTCTTGCCGAATATTCCTTGCCCATAGGGGAGCACCACACCATAGAGGCCGGAGCCAAGATGACATGGCGCACAGCGACTTCCACATCTCTTGACCTCGACTATCGGCATCGCACTACGATAGCGGCAGGCTTTGCCTCATATGCTTTGTCGGCAGGAGATTTCACGGCCAAGGCTGGTCTGAGATATGAGCATACGGCTCAGAAGGCGCATTTCCTCTTCGGCCCGGGAGAGGATTTCAAGGCCGATTATTCCAACCTTGTCCCAAGTGTGGCTTTGGGATGGAGCTTTGCTCCGGCACGCAGCCTCAGCGCCACTTATGACATGCGCATATCGCGTCCCGGCATATATTACCTGAATCCCTATCTGAATGCAGGCAATCCTCTTGAGGTGACTGTGGGCAACCCTTATCTTAAGCCGGAGCGTCATAACTCAGTTGCGCTCGCTTACACCGGCATGCACGGGGCTTTCATGATAAGCTCAAGGCTTTCTTATACGTTCTTCAATGACGGGCTTACGGGCCTGATGTATGTGCGCGACGGCGTGAGATACACGACTTATGCCAATGCCATGCATGGCAAGAATGTGACACTCGCGCTCAATGCCACCTGGCGTATAGGCATGAAGAGCACCCTCATGTGTGGCATCACCCCCTCATACATTAACAAGCGAGCCGATAATTTTGCCAATCACGGATGGATGCTGAACGTGTTTGCCGGACTGCAGCAGAAGCTTCCCTGGAATCTTAATCTCGGCGCCAACGTGTTTGCCATGACTCCGCAGGTGGAGCTTCAGGGCAGAGGCGTATCGCAATTTGTGCATATGCTCACTCTCGGTCGCTCATTCCTTAAGGAAGACCGGCTGAATGTGACGGTGAGCGTAATCGACCCGTTCTATAGTCGCATGAATATTAAGCAGATAGAATATGGCGATGGATATATGAGCCGCACTACGGGCCATATGAATCTGCGCATGGTGCAGGTGAGTGTCTCCCTCAGGCTCGGCAAACTCAATTCCAGGGTGGAGGGCCGTGATAAAATCGATTCCGATGCAATAGACAAGTCCTCCTCATCTTCTTCCCCTATGCCCTCAGTGGGAATGTGAGCCGCAGGTGTGGCTTCAATTACATAGCTTATTCCGGTATCAGGTTCTTAATCAGATGTTTAATTAAGAATTTCCGATGCCGGAATATCTTTTATTATTGAATTGCGGCGCATGATGTTTTCATTCTCGCAGATTTTTTGTATTTTTGCGACTTATAACAATGTGTTAGCAAGCATGAAGGAAATAATACCACCCGTGTCGCGAGAGGCTTTGGCGGGCGAGCTTACGCCCTCCCGCTTATTGCGCCATACCAACAAGGGTGATAATGAGATATATGTCACTGATGCCCACTCGTGTCCCCACATTATGCGTGAAATAGGACGCCTGCGCGAGATCGCGTTCCGGGATGCGGGAGGAGGCACAGGGCTTGAATGCGATATAGATGAATTCGACACAATGCCTGTGCCATGCCGTCAGCTTATAGTGTGGGATCCGCATGCCTGTAAGATCATAGGAGGCTATCGCTTTATTCTCGGCGAAGATATCGAGATGCTTCCCGACGGCACTCCCCGCATAGCCACAAGCCATATGTTTCGCTTCTCCTCTCGCTTCATAGAGGATTATCTCCCGCATATGCTGGAGCTGGGACGTTCCTTTGTCACTCTTGAATATCAGAGCAGCAAAGCAGGCAGCAAGGCCCTGTATGCTCTGGATAATCTATGGGACGGGCTCGGCGCTCTCACTGTGGAATATCCGCAGATAAAATATCTTTTTGGCAAAGTCACCATGTATCCCGGTTATAACTGGGAGTGCCGCGACATGCTGCTGTATTTCCTGCACAAGCATTTTCCTGATCCCGACAGACTGGTGTGGCCCATCGAACCGCTGGTGAGCGAAAAGGCATGTTCAGAATTGCAACGGATGTTTACAGGCCCGGATTTCAAGACCGATTACAAGATTTTGAATCATGAGATACGTGCCCATGGCGTGAATATCCCCCCGCTTGTAAACGCATATATGAGCCTTTCGCCCACGATGCGCATGTTCGGAACTGCGATCAACAAGGAGTTTGGAGATGTGGAAGAGAGTGGAATCTTCTTTGCGATATCCGAGATATTCGAAAGTAAAAAGAACAGGCATATAGGTACGTATAATGGCAAGTAGACTTTTCTCTGTATTCCTGGCGCTTATTCCGCTTTCCGCCGCTGCTTCTGCTTTACAGGAAGAGCCGGCCGACACCCTCTCCCGCCCTGTCATGAATTATGACGTGACAATGCATGTGTGGGGTAGCACCGGACAATTGGCTCCTTATTATATAATGAGCAACCGTCACGGCCGTTTTACCCAAGGTGACGGCATCATGCTCGACCTCAAGGCCGAGAGAGAGCTTAAGACGGAGCACAGATTCGAATACGGTTTCGGCATTGAGGCGCTGGCAGGATGGCAGAGCAAGGTGGATTATATACGTTATGACGCATCATCCGGCGAACTGGCCTTGCATGGAGCCAATCCGGCTCCTCTGTGGCTTCAGCAACTCTGGGCCGGAGTGAAATACCGAGGAGTGTTTCTCACTGCCGGTATGCACGAAAACAAGCGCAGCATCTTCAACTCACGCATAGGGAGTGGTGATCTCACATTGAGTGCCAACTCGCGCCCCATACCTCGTCTGTCGGCCGGATTCATTGATTTTCAGGATATACCGTTTACCAAAGGTTGGCTGCAGATAGAGGGAGAGATATCATGGGGGAAGATGACCGACGGCAAGTGGCTTGAGAATCATTATAATTACTATAATTCATTTATAACGACCGGGAGCTGGATGCACTATTCCCGCTGTTATTTACGCACCAATCCGGAGAAACCGTTCTCCGTGACGGTAGGTATGCAGCAGGCTACCCAGTTCGGAGGCACTACCACCTGGTATAGAGACGGAGAGCAGACGGGCAGCAGCAAGAATTCTCCACGCTTCAAGGACTTCATCAATGCCTTGTTCCCATGGGTGGGAGGGACATCTGCCTCCTCCGGCGACAAGGCTTACTATGACGGCAATCATCTCGGTTCATGGGATCTGCGGCTCCGTTACCGTCTGCCCTCAGGTCATGAGCTTACCGCTTACATGCAGAGTCCCTGGGAGGATGGAAGCGGCATAGGCAAGCTTAATGGATTCGATGGGGTGTGGGGGCTGGAATACCGGGCGCCCGACAGCCATGCGGTGCTCTCCGGCTTTGTGGCTGAATATCTTGACTTCACCAATCAGAGCGGCCCCATGCACTGGGCGCCGGGGGACTTTCCCGGCACCGGAATACCGTCGCAGGCTACAGGCGCTGATGACTATTATAACAACTTCATGTATAACGGATGGGCCAATTACGGCCTTGCCATAGGCTCTCCTTTCTTGAAGAGCCCCATATACAATACCGATGGATATATGCGTTTTACAGATAACCGTATACGCGGTTTCCATCTCGGGGCCGAAGGCTGGCTGCATTCATCGCTTGAGTGGCGCGCCATGTTCAGCTTCCGCACCTCTTGGGGCACTCCGTTGCTTCCGGCGCTGAAGCGCACCTCCGATACCTCCATGCTTCTTGAGGCCCGCTGGCATGTGCCCGCAATGACTGGGCTGTGTCTCGGCGGCACCGTGGCATGGGATGCGGGGCGACTGCTCGGCAATAATTTCGGAGCCATGCTCTCAATATCTTATTCAGGAATACTATGACACGTTACGTACTTATTATCAGCGCGGCGCTCATCCTTATCACTCTACTCTCCTGCACCCGCAATAATGGAGGCGACAGCCGGCTCTATGGCACCTGGAAGCTCCAGCGCATATCAAGAGCCGGAGTGGATGATGCCGCTTATCAAGGAAATATCTTCTGGAAGTTCCAGAATCAGACTATAGAAATGCAGCAGGTGAACGAGTTGCACAATTCGCTGCAGACCTTTGGCAACTACAGGCTGGCCGATGAGACGCTGTTTCTTTCTTTCCCCGATGCAGACTTCCCTCCGCTGCTCTCGCTCCCGCGTGAAAGCGAATTGCAGATAGTGGAGCTGACTGGAAGAGAGATGGTGCTCGCTACAGGCTATCCGGCCACAATGTATTACTTTAAGAAGTGGTAGACATGAAAAAAGTTTTGGTCACAGGCGCCGATGGATTTATCGGTTCGCATCTTACCCGCCTGCTTCTTGGCGAGGGATATGTAGTGAGGGCATTAAGCCAGTATAATTCCTTTAACGACTGGGGGTGGCTCGAAGGCATCGTGCATCCGGGTCTTGAGGTAGTGTGTGGCGACGTGCGGGATCCCGATTTCTGCCGGCATATCTGCCGTGATGTCGACACTGCTTTTCATCTTGCGGCTCTTATAGCCATCCCGTATAGCTATGTGGCGCCTGACAGCTATGTGGACACCAACATCAAGGGCACGCTTAACATGTGTCAGGCGGCACGTGACATGGGGCTGCGTCAGCTTCTGGTCACTTCGACATCCGAGGTATACGGCACTGCCCTTGAAGTGCCTATAACAGAGAAACATCCACGCCAGCCACAGAGCCCGTATTCGGCCACAAAGATAGGAGCCGACGCAATAGCCATGAGTTTTTATAACGCATTTGAGCTTCCTGTGACCATAGTGCGGCCGTTCAACACCTATGGGCCCTGCCAGAGCGCACGGGCCATAATCCCCACCATAATCACCCAGATAGCATCGGGCGTGAGAGAGATAAAAGTGGGAGACCTCACCCCCACCCGCGATTTCAATTATGTGGAAGACACGGCAAGGGGCTTCCTGGCCATAGCGCGTGCGGAAATCGACAAGGTGGCAGGGCAGGAAATAAATATCGCGACAGGTCGGGAAGTCACCATGGAGCACACTCTGCACACTATAGCACGCCTTATGGGCGCCGACGTGGATTGGGTGGTTGATCCTCAGAGACTCCGTCCCTCCAAGAGCGAAGTGCGCCGTCTGTTGGGATCTGCCGAGAAATTACGCGCTCTCACCGGATGGGAGCCCCGGTTCACTCTTGAGCAGGGACTGCAGAAGACAATAGAGTGGTTTACCGATCCGAATAATCTCAAACGTTACAAATCAAATATTTACAATCAATGATTCCCGATCACCTCATCACGATACTCATGCTCGGCGGTGCCCGCCGCGTCTCTATGGCCGAGCTCCTCATGCAGAGCGGCAAGCACATGGGCAAAGCGGTGAGAATATTGAGTTATGAGCTCCAGGCCAAAGTGCCCATAGCGGCCGTGGCCGATGTCATTGTCGGGCGCAAATGGAGTGATCCTCTTGTGGTGGACGATCTTTTGGAAGTGTGTCGCCGCGAGCATGTGGATATAATACTCCCTTTCGTAGACGGGGCCATAGAGATCGCAGCCCGTTGCAGCGAGAAGCTGCCCGAAGTATTTGTGCCGGCGAGTGCCAGCGATGTCGCCGAGACCATGTTCGACAAGATTGCGGCCGCCAAGGCCTTCAAAGAAGCCGAGATACCCATCCCCACCACTTATTCTGCCCTCACCGCCACAATGCCGGCCATAGCCAAGCCCCGCCATGGTTCGGCCTCAAGAGGCATAAAAGTATTCTATAATATGGAGGATCTCATGCAGCTTGAGGGAATCACTGAGTATCTCGTGCAGGAATACATAGAGAAAAGCGAGGAATACACCGTAGACTGTTACGTCGACGCCTCGGGCAAGATACTCTGCACTGTGCCTCGTCTGCGGGAAGAAGTGATGGGTGGCGAAGTCACCCGCACCCGCACATGCCATCTTCCCGAGGTAGAGGCCATGAGCCGCAGAGTGCTTGAGGCATTCCGGCTGCGCGGAGCCGTGACTCTGCAATTCCTGCATGATCTCAGCAAAGACCGCTATCTGCTCATGGAAGTAAATCCCAGGTTGGGCGGCGGTGTTGTCTGCTCGATATATGCAGGTGCTCCCATCACGGATTTTATCCTGAAAGAGTCGCAGGGCATGCCCCTGTCTCCATGTGATGACTGGATGCCCGACACCCTCATGGCCCGCTATCAGAAGGAGGTGATATTCTATGGAAAATAAGCGTCATACAATAATAATTGCCGAAGCCGGAGTCAACCACAACGGCTCCATGGAGCGAGCCCTGGAGATGGTGCGTGTCGCCGCCCGGTGCGGAGTGGATTACGTGAAATTCCAGACGGCTGTGCCGGAGCTGGTCATATCAGCATTCGCCCCCAAGGCAGAGTATCAGAAAGACACCGACGGAGCTGCACGCTCCCAGCTGGAGATGTGCAAGGCCATTCATCTGCCTCTTGAGGCGTATGCCGACTTGAAGGAGGAATGTCGCCGGGAAGGTGTGGGATTCATGTCCACTCCGTTTGACCTTGTGTCGGTCGACCTTCTCGCCCGCCTCGGGCAGGACTACATGAAAGTGCCCTCCGGAGAGATCACCAATCTGCCCTATCTGCGTGCCGTGGCCCGTGCCGGTCAGCCCGTGATACTCAGCACCGGAATGTCCACGATTCAGGAAATAGCCGATGCGATCGAGATTCTCACATCGGGCCCGCTTACACGCGATGATATTACAGTGCTGCACTGCAATACTGAGTATCCCACTCCCATGCAGGATGTGAATCTGCTGGCCATGAGCAGGATAGCCTCGGAGCTGAATGTGCGCACCGGGTATTCCGACCACACATGCGGTATTGAGGTGCCCATAGCCGCCACTGCTCTCGGAGCTGCCGTGATAGAGAAGCATTTCACCCTCGACCGCTCTCTGCCCGGCCCTGATCACAGAGCATCTCTTATCCCCTCCGAGCTTGAGGCCATGGTGCGGGCTATACGCAATATCGATCTTGCTCTCGGCTCCGATAGCAAGCATGTCACGGAGAGCGAGGGCAAGAACATGGTGGTGGCCCGAAAGAGCATAGTGGCTCTCAGGCCCATAAAGGCCGGCGAGATCTACACCGAGAGCAATATCACGGTGAAGCGTCCGGGCAATGGCATCTCTCCCATGCGCTGGGATGAGGTGCTTGGCTCGAAGGCGCCCCGGGACTTTGCCGAGGATGAACTGATAACTCTGTGAAAACTATGAAGATAGCGGTGGCTACAACCACAAGGGCCGACTGGGGCTTGCTTTCGCCTCTGGCATCGGAGCTTCGTCGGCGCGGCCATGAGGTGCAGGTGCTTGCTGCCAACATGCACTTCAATCCCGAGCTAGGAATGACTGTGCGCGAGATTGAGGCTGATGGATTTCTCCCGGCCCTGCGTTGTGACGTGCAGGGTTCGCCGGTAGTCATAGCCTCGGCCTGCCTGCTTCAGTATGCCGAAGCGCTTGCGCGTCTGAAGCCCGCGTGCATGATATGTCTCGGCGATCGGTTCGAGATGCTTGCCATCGCTCAGGCAGCCGTGATGAGCGGTGTGCCCATAGTGCACATAGCGGGAGGGGCCGTGAGTGAAGGAGCCTCCGACGATATGTTCCGTCATGCCATAACCAAACTCTCTTGGCTGCATTTCACCGAATGTGAAGACTATCGCCGCAGAGTGGTGAGCATGGGCGAAGATCCGGCGAGAGTGTTTGACACGGGAGCCATCGGAGTGCACAATATATTGTCGATAAGCCTGATGGATAAGGCGGTTCTTGAGACCGACATTGACTTTGCTCTTGACCGCGACACATTGCTCTGCACCATGCACGCCGCGACATTGGAGCCTGTCTTGTCTCCCGTCCGGCAATATGCCTGTCTGCTTGAGGGGCTTTCACGGGCCATGGACTCAAAGCCGTCATTGCGTCTGCTTTTCACATATCCTAACAATGATGTGGATCCCGCCCCTCTCATAGCCGCGATACACGAATTTGCCGCACGATATCCGAGGCGCGTGCGCGTCATTCCCGCCCTGGGGATGCGGCGCTATCTTTCGGCGCTCCATTATGTGGGCGGAGTTATAGGCAATTCATCGAGCGGAATTGTGGAAGTATCCTCGGCGGGAGTCCCGGTGCTCGACATAGGCATACGCCAGCAAGGGCGCATGCGCGCGCCTTCGGTGATTCATGCGGATTGCGATGCCGGGCAGATCGCCCTCGGGGTAGAGCGCCTGTTTTCGCCCTCTCTGAGAGCTTTGGCCTCCCGCAGGGAGAATCCCTATTATAATCCCGACACGCTCACCGTCATGGCCGATGCCATAGAGAATACCGATTTCTCTCAGGCTTACATAAAACCCTTCTACCAACCATGCGCTACCTCTATATAATCCCGGCCCGGGGAGGCTCCAAGGGCATACCCGGCAAAAATATCAAGCCGCTTGGCGGCAAGCCCCTCATTTGCCACTCCATCGACCATGCTCTCGCTGCCGGTGCTGCGCCTGAGGACATATGCCTCACCACCGATGATGCCGCCATACGCAAAGTGGGAGAAGACTATGGCCTTGATGTGCCGTTTCTCCGCCCCGCTTCTCTTGCCACCGATACATGCGGCTCCCGCGAGGTGATGCTTCACGCGCTGGAATTCTATGAGAATCTGAGAGGGGCATATGACGCGATAGTTCTCTTGCAGCCCACATCCCCCTTGCGTGTCGCAGCCGACATAACCGGAGCCTGCGCTCTCTATGGGCCGGGAGTAGATATGGTGGTGAGCGTGACCGAAGCCGCCACCAATCCTTACTACAATGCCTTTGAGACCGGAGAAGACGGCGCCCTGCACATAAGCAAAGGTGACGGCCGCTTCACACGCCGGCAGGATGCGCCCGCCGTGTGGGAATACAATGGTGCAGTCTACGTGATAAATCCGGACTCCCTGCGCGCCATGCCCATGGGCTGCTTCCCCTGCCGCATACCCTATCCCATGCCCCGCGAGCGTTCGCTTGATCTCGACACGCCTCTCGACTGGATGCTCATGGAGCGACTGTTTGACTCTCAAGAACTGCTTGACAATAAGTGCTTATGAAATATTTTGCAATGATAGAGGGCGACCGCATAGGGCCCATGGAGATCGACCGGCTTGTGGAAGCAGGCTTGCGTCCCGACGACTATGTGTGGCGCAAAGGAATGGCCGACTGGATTCCTGCGCGCGAGGATGCCGAGATATGCCGTCATTTCCGCCGTCGCCTCCACGACAGGCTTCACCCCGTGGCACCGGCACCCGAATACGACGTGGCCGCCGAGATGAAGAATCCTGAAGAAGCCACAAGTTATGCCGAGGTGCGCACACGGATCATCATGCAGGCGGATGAAGAGAACATATCGGTTCCGCCGGTATTGTGCCCCTCCTGGCTCATCATCCTCTCCTTTCTGTTTTTCTTTCCCCTTGCATTAATAGCATTGCGGGCCAATCGTATTGCCGCGCGGGCCTGGGAGGCTCACGAGGGTGCCGAGGCTCACGATGCCGCGCGCCGGGCCAAGCTCTTTGCCGGAGTAGCGGTGTGTCTCGGCATAATGATCTGGGCCACTGTCATTCGCCTGCTGTGAGCGATTCAGGGGCGAAATACATATCATTATCCCTCAGGAATGGGAGTTGCGCCGCCCCGCAGAGGCGTCTTATCGCTGCCGGACGCCGGCGGTAGAAAGGCACTTCAGGAGAGGCGTCATCCGCGCGCATCGTAGCCTCATAGACTATCCCGCTGCTCTGAAGCATGCGCCCTTCCCCAAGATAGATTCCCACATGGTCGATTCTTCCGGAGGGGGAGGCAAAAAAAAGCATGTCGCCGCGGCGGGCATCCTCAGGCCCGGCCACCTCTTCGCCCACGAGAGCCTGCTGAGAGGCGTTGCGCGGCAAGAGGAGCCCCGCCTCCCGCCAGCACATCTGGGTGAAGCCCGAGCAATCGGGCGCAAGCGGACTGGTGCCCCCCCACAGATAAGGAGCCCCTTTCATGCTCATTCCCCTTTCTATCACCCTCTCCAGGGCAGCCTTGTCGGGCTCTGCCGCCGAGGCAGCATCCAGGTCGATGAAGTCCTGTGCGTATCCCAAAGCATGTTCCCCCGAAGGGAGAGCCACCTCGATCATCTCCCCGGAGCGCCTTCCTATGTACTCCACCACGCCGCCGTAAGGCACATATCCTTTGGCACTGCCTCCGTCACACGCCTGGAGAAAAGCTATATTGGCTATGGCCATTTGCCTGCGGGCACGTTTCCATTCCAAAGCCTCAGCCTCCTGCAGCACAGCAATAGAACTGACATGGATATAGCCGCGATAGCCGCAAGGCATCTCAAGCGCCCACCACTCGCCATCGGCTATCGAGTCGAGACGCACGGGAGTGCCGAGCATAGCCTGAGTGCCCATCTCGGCCTCATGTGCCGGCTCCTCGCGAAGCGGAGCCATAGGGATTTTTACAAGACCGAACAGGGAGGCATGCATGCATAATGCTCCAAGGAGCAGAGAAAGAACGCTGATAAAGCGCAATACAGGGATATTCATGAGTGTCATAGTTTTACGACACAAAATTACGAAGAATTTTTGGCATGGCGCGCGCCGTGCAATAAATCAGGCTGAAAAGAGTTATATACATAAACATACTCACAACTTTCGATGAAGCATCTACTCCCCATATCCTTGCTCCTCGGCATGCTCCTCGGCACCGGCTCGCTTTGTGCCGAGAATGATATCAAGGACAATGAGTTCAACCCGGTGAACACCGGTGTCACCACGCTCGGCATAACTCCCGATGCGCGTGGCTCGGCCATGGGTAATCTCGGCGCAGCTACCGACCCCGATATCAACTCTCAGTTCTGGAACCCTTCGAAATACGCCTTTGCATATTCCTCGGGCGGTCTTGGCATAAGCTATACCCCCTGGCTGCGCAAGCTTGTCAACGACATATTCCTGGCTGATCTCTCCGGATATATGAAGCTCGGATCGGGCGACAATCAGGCTCTCTCCGCCTCCTTCCGCTACTTCTCTCTCGGCGAAGTGACCAGCAATGACGATGCAGGCAATGTCATACAGACCATCAACCCCTATGAGCTTGCCTTCGATGTGGGTTACTCCCGCAAGCTTTCGGAGAAATTCTCTATGGGCGTGGTGCTGCGATACATTCTCTCCGATCTCAGCTACAACGATGCCTACAGCGGCGAGCAGACCACGGCCGCTTCGGCTTTTGGTGCCGACATCTCGGGATATTATGTCACTTATCCCATGGTGGGCCGCAACGAGTGCCAGTTTGCATGGGGCTTCAATATCAGCAACATAGGTTCTAAAGTGAGCTATGATCACGGCACCAACAATGCCTTCCTGCCCACCAATCTCCGTCTCGGCGCCTCATTCATGTTCCCTCTGGCCGACTATAACACCCTGGCCTTCGGCCTTGACCTCAACAAGCTTCTTGTGCCGACCAAGCCGCGTGCCAAGGATTATGACATGGACACCATGGAGGGACAGGAGCAATTTGAGAAGGATCTCGACGACTGGGAGAACATGTCGCCCATCACCGGCATCTTCAAGAGTTTCTCCGATGCTCCGGGCGGAATGAAAGAGGAGCTGCAGGAGATCAACTTCTCTCTCGGTGCGGAATATGCCTATAACCAGCAATTCTTCGCACGCCTCGGCTACTATTACGAGAACGCCAATAAGGGCGGGCGCTCCTACTTCGGCATAGGCGCGGGCTTCTCACTCAACGTGGTGCGCCTTGATGCCTCCTACATGATTGCCACGGCGCAGAGCTCCCCTCTCGACCAGACGCTCCGCTTCACATTATCGTTTGACATGGATGGTCTCCGCGACCTCCTCGGCAAGAGACGCAGATGATGAAACCTTCGTTCCGCACAGGTCTCGGCTATGATGTGCACCGTCTCGTAGAGGGACGCGACCTCTGGCTGTGTGGCCTCAAGATACCTCACACGCACGGCCTGCTGGGCCACAGTGATGCCGATGTGGCCATACATGCCCTCTGCGACGCTCTGCTCGGAGCGGCTGCCATGCGCGACATAGGCTACCATTTCCCTGATAACGACCCGGCATATGCAGGCGCCGACTCCAAGCGTCTGCTCGCCGCTGTGGTGGAGTTGCTCGCCGGAGCAGGCTTCGCCATAGGCAATGCCGATGTCACCATCATGGCCGAAGCCCCCAAGATCAATCCTCACGTGCCCGAAATGCAGAGCCTTCTTGCCGGGATAATGCAGATAGAGCCGGACTGTGTGTCAGTCAAGGCCACAACCACCGAGGGGCTCGGATTCACAGGTCGCCGGGAGGGAATAGCGGCCATGGCCACCGCGCTTATCTATATAGTATAGAAAAAACAGCCTCTTGGCATCGTTCATGCATATACCCACACGTCATGACATACTTGTATCCGTAGGCTTCCTGCTCATACTCGGATTGCTTGTATTCTCAGGGCTGTGGGTGTTCTGTTATCGCACCCGCGCTGCCAAGGTCGACTTCCGGCGCTATCCCGTGAAGGGGATAGACATATCGGCTCATAACGGAGAGGTGGATTTCCGCCGGGTGAGAGAGGCCGGCTATAGCTTTGTGTGGATAAAGGCCGGAGAAGGGGAGACCTTCCGCGATGCCCGTTTTGCAGACAATTATGATGCGGCAGTGTCAGCCGGACTTGCCGTGGGGGCGTATCATTATTTCCGTTTCGACTGCGACGGCATGCTTCAGGCCATAAATCTCTGTCAGGCCCTCGACGGAAGATTGCCTGCTCTCGGCGTGGCCATCGACATAGAGGAAGAGGGCAATGCCGCGGGGGTATCCACACCGGTGATTATATCGCGTCTCTCAGCCATGCTTGATTATCTTAACATGCGGGGCTTTCCCATCACGCTTTATTCCAACAAGGATGGATATTATGAATATCTTCAGGATGAATTCTCCGATTATCCGCTGTGGATATGTTCCTTCACCGACTCGATGCCCATAGAGGATGCGCCCCAGTGGAGCTACTGGCAGTACTCCCATAGCGGAAACGTGCCGGGTATCGAAGGCAAAGTTGATGAAAATGTGTCGCGTGTGCCGTTGGAATTGTGATATCTGGCATGTAAAGTATTGCTAATTAGATAGTTGGGGGGGGTAATTGAGGGTGATATCGCACAGGCGCTGCACACATTGGTGATTTATGGATGAGAGGGGGAGCGCTATGTAAAAAATGTTAAAACTGCAAAAAAGCGTTGCGCGACAAAAAAATAATGTTAATTTTGCATCTGATTAGTATCGACAGATAAGGCCTTCTAAATTATCTACTACCATCTTTGAACACGCTTAGGCCCTGAATGTCAATGAATTACACCAGTCGTTGCAATCTCAGGCCTGGATTATGATTTTAAGGAAAGTTAGGATTTAGTTCTCCATATCTGCATGTCGCTAACTCGCTCGGTAATCGGGCATCTCTCTTCTGTGGCTAAGAAAAAAATACAAACATTCATAATCACTAAACTAACTAAAGTATGAGAAAACTGTTTTTAACCTCAATGGCTGTCGTGGCTGTTGCATGGGCTGCGGAGACGCAGGCACGCACTATTCACGGCACCGTCGTTGAAGCAGGTACCAATGAGCCTCTCATCGGAGCCACTATCATGCCTATAGGCGGTGGCCAGGGTGTAGCCGCCGACTATGACGGCCACTTCACTCTCAATGTGCCCGACAATGTAAAGAAGGCCAAGGTGAGCTATGTAGGTTACAAAGAACAGACCGTAGATCTATCCGACGGCATGACCGTGTATCTCGCCTCCACCTCCTCCAATCTCGATGAGGTAGTGGTTGTGGCTTACGGCACCGCTACTAAGGAGTCACTCACCGGTTCTGTATCAGTTGTGGGAGCTAAGGAGATCGAAGATCGCCCCGTGACCTCCGTGACTGCCGCTCTTGAAGGCAACGCCCCCGGCGTGCAGGTGAACAACACCACCGGTGCTCCCGGTTCTTCTCCCACGATCCGCATACGCGGCTACGGCTCCATCACCGGCACGCAGGCGCCCACATATGTAGTGGACGGCATGCCTTTCGACGGTGATCTCGCCGATATAAACCCCGCCGACATCGAGAGCCTCACTGTGCTCAAGGATGCGGCTTCCTGCGCTCTCTACGGTGTGCGCGGTGCCAATGGCGTTGTGCTCATCACCACCAAGCGTGCCAAGAACGTAGGCAAGGTGGACGTGACTCTCACGGTGCGCGAAGGCGCTATTTCCCGTGGTCTGCCCGAGTATGACCGCCTTTCCACTACCCCCTGGATGGAGACTATGTTCACTACATATGCCAACCAGCTTATGACCACCAACCCCAAGGTTTATCCCGACCGTGCCACTGCAAATGCATATCTGCAGGAGAACTTCGTGTCAGGTTACCTTCAGGGTCAGAACGTATATAACAAGCCCGGCAACGAGCTGTATGACGAGAACGGCCGCATAGTGAGCGATGCCTACGTGCTCCCCGGCTACACCGACCTTGACTGGTGGGACGCTCTGCACCGCACCGGTCTCCGTCAGGAATACAACCTCAACCTGGCTGCCGCCAGCGACAAGTATAACCTCTTCGCATCCGTAGGTTATCTCAACGAGAAGGGCTATCTGCTCAAGACTGACTTCGAGCGTTTCAACGCACGCTTCAATGTCAATGCCCAGCCCACTTCCTATCTGCGTCTCGGCATGGATCTCCGCGGTTCCTCCACCTCTTCGGAGTATAACGACCAGGCCGGAACTGATGCTCAGAACAACCCGTTCGCTTCCATGTATTATGCTCCTATCTTCCCTTACTACGAGCATGATGCAGAGGGCAACATCGTATATGTAGACGGTCAGCCCCAGTGGAACATGCGTGGCCGCAACGACAACCGCAACGTGGCTTTCGCTATCCGTCATGACAAGAATGACTACCACAGCCTCGTGGTGGACGGAAGCGCCTACGCCACAGCCGTAATACCCTATGGCTTCGAGCTCACGTTCCGCGGACAGATGTCTCGCCGCATGACCCGCTATACCCAGTATCAGAACAATTTGCTCGGCGATGCCTACCCCGAAGGACGTCTCACCTTAGAGAATGACCAGTATCGCTATCACACCTTCATGCAGAATCTCACATGGGGCCATAACTATGGCCGCGAGCAGGAACACCACATAGACGTGCTCCTCGGCCATGAGAACACCACTGCTTATTCTTCCGCCGAGGCTATCTATATGCGCGGCCAGATCGAGGATGACTACTATGCACCCAATAACTTCGAGAACATCGTGCAGAATCCCGCCGGCAACTATGCCGAGGGCCGCACTGAGTCTTATCTCGGCCGCGTGCGCTACAACTATTGGGACAAGTACTTCTTCGAGGGTTCCGTGCGTCGTGACGGTGCCGACCGTTTCGCCAAGGAGAACCGCTGGGGCACTTTCTGGAGCGTAGGCGCAAGCTGGATCATCTCCAAGGAAGAGTTCACTCACCAGCTCGCATGGCTCAACTACCTCAAGTTTCGCTTCGCTTACGGTGCCGTAGGTAACTATCTCTCCGCTCCCGCTCTTTCATGGAGCTCACAGTATGCCTATTCCTCTCTCTCCAACACCGCAATGCTGATGCGTGCCACCACAGGCAACCCCAACCTCAAGTGGGAGGCCAACAAGACTCTTGACATAGGTCTTGAAGGATCTGTATTCAACAACCGTCTGAACTTCTCTATCGGTTACTTCGACAAGCGTTCTTCCGACCTTATCCTCTCGCTGCCCGCGGCTCCTTCCACCGGTTATATCATCGGTTCCGGTTCTGCCATGAAAACTCCTCTCAATATCGGCGCGCTCGTGAACCGCGGCTGGGAGCTCTCCTTCAACGGCACTATCATGCAGAACCAGGACTTCCGCTGGACTGCCTCTATCGACGCTACGTTCCTCCAGAACCGCGTGAAGAGCCTTCCCTATAACAATGCCGACATGAACAATGGCTCTCAGCGTCTCTCTGTAGGCAAGTCTCTCTATGAATGGTATATACCCACTTGGGTAGGTGTTGACCAGATGACCGGTAATTCTCTCTATGTTTTCGACGAGCAGGATTATAAGAATTACTATCGTACAGGCGCCACTCCCTATACCGAGGCTGAACTTGACGCCATGTGGGCCAATGAGCAGAAGAATGCTGCCAACGACGGCACCCTCGTGACTATCAACGGCAAGACCTATACCACTTCATCCACATATGCCACCAGATCCTGGAATGGCTCAGCCATACCCACTGTCTTCGGTTCCGTAGGCACTCAGCTTTCCTGGAAGGGCATCAACTTCGGCCTGCTCTTCACTTACTCTCTCGGCGGCAAGGTAATGGATAACATCTATTCCAATCTCATGAGTGTTAACTCCACTAATTCCGCCTATCATGTGGACGCTCTCAATGCATGGGTCGAGGCTCCCGCCGGCATGACTGCCGACAGCCCCAACCGTATCGATCCCAACGGCGTGCCCCAGAACAACCCCACCACTGTGCAGGATAACAACTATACTTCCACGCGCTTCCTCACTAATGCTTCCTGGCTCGTGCTCAAGAACATCATGATCTCATATGATCTGCCCAAGGCATGGGTGAACAAGCTTCAGCTCCAGAACATCAACGTAGGTTTCACAGTAGACAATCTCTTCACTGTGACTGCCCGCAAGGGTCTCAACCCCCAGCAGACTTACTCAGGCGTGCAGAGCGATTTAGGCAGCTTCGTGACTACCCGTGTGTTCTCCTTCCAGCTCACGGCACGTTTCTAATTTATCATGTAATCACAAGATTTAAGAATTTAAGTTAATATGTTAACTAATAAATATCTCAAGGGGGCTGCAGCGGCTCTGTGCGCACTCGCTCTTTCTTCATGCGCGAGTGACTATCTCGATACCCCCACTCATGGCTCTATTCCGGCCGACAATATCTGCGCCACTCCGGAGTCTGCCCGCATGGCAATGCTTGGCGCGCAAAGCGGTATGGCTGTGCCCTGGAACAACGAGTATATGTCTCCCATTCAGGGTTTCTGGCAGGGAGAGACCGGCTATAGCTACTACACAGGCGAGCTTCCCGGCTCCGACTGCTATATCAATGCGATATATGACCAGGCTCCCTCATGGGTGATTCTCTACAGCATGCAGGATAATGCTCTCTCGTCGGGCGACATGAGGTGGAACACCACATGGTGGTATTATGCCTATGCCATGATCGCTCAGGTAAATGAGGTGCTCAATGTGATAGACGGCACTGACGTGGGTGAAAACAATCCCGACAAGGTGGCCCTTCGCGACTTCACCAAGGCTCAGGCCTACGCCCTGCGCGCTCACTGCTATTGGCGTCTGCTCCAGGTGTATGCCCCCCGTTGGGCTGACTCCAACAATGGCGAAAAGAAAACCGTAGTGCTCCGCACTTCTCCCAATGATCCTCAGAACAAAGCCGTGTCCACCATGAACGAGGTGCTCGACCAGTGCTATAGCGACCTGGATAACGCCATCAGTCTCTTTACTTCAGCCGGCAAGAGCTTCCGCACTCTCAACTATGAGATCAATCTGAATGTGGCCTACGGTATCTATGCGCGTGTGGCCGCTCTCAAGAATGACTGGCAGACTGTGCGCACCATGGCTCACAATGCACGTCAGGGCAAGCGCATCGCCACCGATGAAGAGGCGTTCGGCGGATATATGTCATATAATGAGAATGAATGGATGTGGGCGCCCTCGTTCGCTTCTATCGACAACTTTATCTATGGCAACTTCTGCACGTTCTGGTGCTGCAACAGCTACGCGGCTCTCAATGCCCGCTATACCAACGCCATCAACCGCGACCTCTACAAGATGATTCCTGCCGAGGACAAGCGCACGAACTGGTGGCTCACTTATGAGAAGATGCCTGCTCTGCGTCCCTCGATGTTCTACCTGAACACCGCTGTGAATCCCGCTACCGGCGCCTTCAAGAACGCGCGTATGATAAGCGCAGCAAGAAGCTGGATGGATGAGCACAAGCCTGCCGGCGTGACCGGAAACAATGCTTATGAGACTGCCACTACCAATGATGAGACTACCTCTATCATACGCGATGGAGCTCAGATCAAGTTCTGGTGTAACGGCCTCACCGGTGAGGACGGCCTCGCCCAGGTGCCTTTCATGCGCGCTACGGAGATGTATCTCTACGAGGCTGAGGCATGTGCCGAGCTCGGCATGACTTCCGATGCCCAGGCTCTCCTGCTGGAGATCAATCAGCCCCGCAACGCTTCCTACACTTGCTCGCTCACAGGCCAGGCTCTTATCGACGAGGTGCGTCTGTATCGCCGCATCGAGCTTTGGGGCGAGGGATTCTGCTGGTTTGACCTCAAGCGCTGGGGCTTGAACATGACCCGTACGGCCTGGGAGGCAGGTAATGTGAATTCAGGCAATATTCCCGCCGGTCTCGCATGCGATGTGGATCCTTCTTCCAATCATGGCTGGCGCTACGGCATTCCTAACTCTGAGCGCACCTACAATGACTTGATCACTGAGCCTATCCCGGGCGAGGTTATCGTAGGAGAGTAATATGAATCTCTGATTGACTCATACTTGATCTTATTATAGTTGCGGTCCCGCTCCCGGTTAAGGAGCGGGGCCGCTTCGTCTTGAGAGGTGGCTAATGCCGCCTCATTCGCTTGATTACAGGCATGTTAGCTTATGTGGGCAGCGAGCGCTTATGCCGCAGACTCAGGGTGGCCGGAGTAGAGAAGTCCGGCTTTTTTGGCGGGTGGTGAGTTTTTTTTCTTAAAATATTTGTGCTATTCAAAAATTAACGCTACATTTGCGCTTGAAATATTCGGTGAGTCATTTAGTTCCGATAATCTTTGCTACCTATCTTTTGTGACGGCCTTGTGTGGCCTCAGGCATAATGAATCTTTTGAAGACAGGAGGAATGTTCCCTCACACAATATTTCGCTGACCTCTTCATAGAGAGGAGGTCGCTTCAGAATTTTGAATATCAAGACAACTAAATTAATAATTAACTAAAAAGACTCTACAATGAAGAAAATCTTTACTCTTCTTGTTGGCGCTTGTGTAGCTGCATCAGCCATGGCTTTCCCCGTGAAGCAGGTTGTAAGCACTAAGAACAACGCTTTAGATCCCAACATCGCAGCGCAGATGTATTTCCAGGGTAATATGAAGGCTATCACCGCGCAGGATGCTCCCGACGGCATGTTCAGAGCAATGGAGAGCGGTACAGGTCAAAGCTGGGCCATGATGTTCCGTCTGCTCGGCGGCGCAGGTGAGACTTTCGGCCTCTCAGAGCAGCAGGGTTCACCTATCCTCACTCTTGAGGATTTCCCCTTCTATGCCGTGCTTTTCTCTTCGCAGAATTTTTCGACCGGCAAAGACTTTTTCCCCTCTTACATGCTGTGGCCTGCCGCTTGCGCATACGACAATGACGTGTGGACTAAAGCAGGACTCGACAAGAATAAGGCAATAGCAAAGTATGGCTCTCTTGAAGCCGCTCTTGCCCCGGAGCCCATTGAGACAGTTGTGACTCGCGAAAGCCGTATCCCTGTGCTCGCAGGTTTCTATTCCGCTACCTGCATTCTTCAGAGCGATCTCCTCGGTGCTAAAGTTACATGGAATGATGTCGAATATGCTACCAAGCCCTGTACAGTAGGTGCGCAGCAGATCAGCTTCGACGGCTCTTATGTGAATTGGAGGGCTTATGACCCCGAATTCAGCGAGGCAGCCATCGACTTCAACTGGATCCTCGGCACAAGTAACGGCCAGGGTGTAGTGTCCGGCGCCACTGTCAGCGCTATATATTCTCTGAGCGGCAATCCCGTCATCCTCGGCTTCTCCGATCTCTATCTTAACTTCGATGAGGTTCATGCCTTCAACTGCGGTCTTGTAGATATCGACTCAGAGTATGGTGTCGCTTACTTCAAAGAGTTTGAGCCCGTGAAGCGTTATTATCTCACATGGTGTGATGAGACTGTATCATACATGGGTACAAGCAATGGTCAGGATATATTTGCCTGGATGCCTACTTTCAACGGCGAGGAGGTTCTTGAGGGTGGACTTCTTCAGAATATCGCTCCCGTAGCCCGCAGCACCGAAGACTATCAGATGAATTTCCTCTCAGCTGCACTCTTCGTGCCTGCCAATTCCAATGGCTTCAATGGCATATACAAGATGCCTGTGCCCAGTTACAAAACCGAGATTGTAGGCGGCCAGGAGGTTATCGCGGAATGGAACTCTGTGCCTACTCCCTATGAGCTCGCTCCCGCTTACTACAACACTGCACTTTGTGATCAGGACGGATTCAAGTGCTGGTGGAACGGCTACAAAATTTTCCCCATGGAAGAGCTCTCTCTCATAGGTGCCGGCGATGAGAACTACGGCTTCAACTTCAAGTTCTCTGCCGACGGATGGAACGGCCACACTATCATGGGTTACTCCACTCAGCCTATCATCCTTCACGATGATGCCAATAACTGGAACAGCATGAGCCAGATTCCTTCAACTTCTGCATCTAATTACAATGTAATTGACAAGGCCTTTGATGACGCCGGCGTAGAAGAGGTAATCAGCAATGCACCTGTAGTAAGCACTCAGTACTTCAACCTCCAGGGTCAGCGCCTCAATGCAGCTCCTCAGCAGGGTATCTTCATCCAGCGTGAGATCAAGGCAGACGGCACTGTGAAGACTGCGAAGATCGCCAAGTAAGAGAAATTCTTTTCATGGCCGAGGTTTGGCTATAGAAGCAGACCTCGATAATACAGAGCGGCCTCCCTTTACGGGAGGCCGCTCATTTTGTGTATATTTCTGTGGAGAGATGAAATTGCGATTGTGTTCTGAAAGGGTATTTTACTGTGTGTGCGGGGAATCGGAGTTAAATTTTTTTGAATATTTGGTGATTCACGGATAATTTTGTATTTTTGCATCCATAAAAGCATCTCTTGTAAAGAGATATTATTCTCGATGCGGGGTGCTTGAATAATCAGTTTTCGGAGGTTTATGATTCTTGGTGCTGTAAATTTTTGATTTACAGCTATTTATAGAATCGTAGACTAAAATTGTTGTCATCCCGTTGGAAATGCTTGCGTCTGGAACGATGTGTCGCGTTGATGAGGAAAGATGGTTTGTGCTTAATCATATACCACTTTCTCAGTCGAGGCAGAGTAGGGCCGATGCTGAAATTGAATTATTTAAGCGCATTTCGGGATGTGATCTTTTCTTGTTTGCCCCCACTCTTGTGAAGATGGTGAAGGGGAGGGAAAAATTAAGAATGCAGGAGTCTCCTCTGTTATTCCATTATGTATTTGTGAGAGGGCGGCTTGAGGATGTCAGGGCACTGTGCGGGGCGACCAATGGCTTTTCTCTTATAAAGGACAGGGCGGGATCGTGCGGTTATCTGGTGATCTCTACCGCTGCTGTGGAGGCATTCATGCAGGTGGCCCGCATGTATCACAATGAGGTGCCATGTTTCTCCACTTATGAAATAGACCTCGAGAAGGGGGATGAGGTGGAGGTCGTGGAGGGTGATTTCCCGGGTCTCCGGGGCACGTATATTCCTAAGAGGGGTGGGCGTAGTGGCAATCTCCTTATAGAGGTGACGCAGAGTCTTGCGGCCGTGGTCTATGACATCAAGGCTGATTATGTGAGAATCCTGAAATTTGCCAAGGGATCGAAGCGCCCTAATGACCAGATGGATGCGGTGATTCCGAAATTATATAAGGCGATGCGCACGTATAGTGCTGGAGGGCAGTTGCGTCGAGAGGAAATGGCTCCGCTGCTGGTGTTCTGCCGGCGGATGGGGAGCGTGAAGCTCGAGACACCCAAGCTGAATGCTCGATTGCAGGTGATTCTGCTTGCCATAGCTCGCCTTATGGGTGACCGCGAGGCAGAGGCGAGAGCCGAGACGAGGCTGCAAAAATATGCCGCGGCAATGACCAATCCATCGACCCGTGCCTTCGCCCTCCTTTGCGAGGCCGTCCTGACGCACACACCCTCCCTTCTCTCCGAAGGTGCGGAGTTCCTGGACATCTCTGTAAAGACTTCGATCTTTCAAAATAGCTTAAGGAACGAGTATGCATTTTATTTGTCATAAAGCAAGAACAACGAAATGAAAGATAATATATTACTTTTAGACCCTTCGATAGCTTCTTCGAATGTTGGAGATGAGATAATAATGGAGTGTGTGATGAAAGAGCTTCAGCCGATATTGCGCGATAGGTTTGTATTTCGGCTTCCGACGCATGTATCGCCTTTTCATTGGTATCAGGTATGGAGGAATTCTTTTGCGGTGCAGAAATATGCCAGTTGTGCGTTTAAATTTGCCTGTGGCTCTAATTTGCTGATAAAGGATATGTTAACGCATTATCCGCAGTGGAATATCAATGTTTTTAATTCGCGGCCTTTACGAAATACTATTTTGGTCGGAGTTGGAGCAAGTTCGCATGATTATACCAATAAGTATACTACGTCTCTATATAAAAAGGTTCTCAGTCATGATTATGCTCATAGTGTGAGAGATGAAAGGACCAAAAAGTATGTCGAGAGTCTCGGCCTGCGTGCAATCAATACCGGATGTGCCACGATGTGGATGCTTACTCCGGAGTTTTGCAGAAGTATCCCAACTAAAAAGGCTTCTCGTGTGGTGTGTACGCTTACTGCGAACAGCACGCGTTTGCCGTCAGATCAATGTCTCATTGACACTTTGAAGAAGAATTATAATGAAGTGTATATATGGATTCAAGGAGACAAGGATCGGGCATATTTTAGCGGATTTAATAATATAGACGGAGTCGGTCTCCTCCCCCCTTCCAAAGCAGCTTATGAAGCTTTGTTGAATGAGCCTGATATTGACTATGTCGGAACACGATTGCACGCTGGCGTATATGCCATGAGGCATGCCAAAAGAAGCATCATAATAGTGATAGATGAGCGTGCCCGTGAGATTAATAATTCCAATAATCTCGTGTGCATAGAGCGTGACCGAGTGCATTATGATCTGGATGAAATGATAAATTCTGATTTCGCGACTGAGATCACGATGCCGCTGGAACGAATATCTGAGTGGAAAGCACAATTCGGCTATTGATTATTGATGCGCCTCTGGATCATTTCCTGACCTCATTACACTACATTTCTGTTCCGATATGAGCGAATTGACTTCCAATCAGCGAATTGCTAAGAATACAATCTTATTGTATCTTAGAATGTTGTTGTTGATGTTCATCTCGTTCTATACATCAAGAGTGGTCTTGAAGGTGTTGGGAGTGGATGATTTCGGCGTTTATAATGTCGTAGGCGGGATTGTGGCGATGCTCAGTTTTGTGAGCAACTCTATGTCTCTTGCTTCTAATCGATTCTTTTCTTTCGCGCTGGGAAAACAAGATATAAACTTGCTTAATCGCACATATAGCACGACTGTAATCATTCATTTCGTGTTCTCTGTAATCATTGTTGTTCTTGCCGAGACAGTAGGGCTGTGGTATTTTTATAATTATCTTAACATTCCGGTCAAGAGCATGGGGGCGGCAATGTGGGTTTATCAATTGTCCATAGCTTCGACGTTCATTGCCATCAATAATGTCCCTTCCATGTCATTGATTGTTTCTCATGAAGACATGGGGATCTATGCGTATGTGAGTTTGCTGGAAGGAATATTGAAATTGGGTGTTGCCTTTATGCTTATGCTCCCGCAATTCGGGAATCTCCAGGCATATGCCATTCTTACATTCACCGTCTCTGTTGTCATTCGTATATTGTTACGCATTTATTCTCGTAGGAAATATAGTTATTGTAAGTTTCAGAATAAGTTTGACAAGGGTCTGTTCAAAGAGATATATGGTTTTGTCGGTTGGCAAGTTGTCGGATCATTCAGCTGGTTGCTGCGCAATCAGGGGGTCAATTTGGTATTGAATTCCTTTTTCGGGCCGGCCTTGAATGCCTCAAGAGCTTTGGCAATGCAGGTAAACAGTGGAATAACTTCGTTAGTAAGCAATTTTCAGATGGCTTCAAATCCGCAGATTGTCAAGACCTATGCTTCTGGAAATATTGAAAGTATGCATAAACTGCTTTTCAGCAGCTCTAAGATGTCCTTTCTGTTATTGTTTGTTTTTGCATTTCCTATTTTGCTGAATGCAACTGATATATTGCATTTATGGCTTGGAAAGGTGCCAGAGTATGCAGTGGCATTCGTGCAGTTGATAATCATAGCAACTTTAATTGATTCGCTTTCAGGCACATTGCAGCATACGGCATTGGCTACGGGTAAGATTCAAAAATATACGAAGGTTGTTACCATGATAATGCTGAGTGACATACTGTTGGTATATTTAGCTTTTCGCATGGATATGCCTCCGACAGCAATGATATACGCTGATATGATTGTATATTTCTGCGCATTTATGGCACGGTTGATCATATCTCGCGGACTGTTTTCTTTGTCTGTAAGAGAATTTCTGAGAGAAGTGACTTATTATGAGTGTCTTGTCGTAGTCTTGTCGTTGCTCGGGGCCGGAACATATAAATTATTAGCCGACGCATTATATGATAATTTCATTTTAGATATCATAATGTATTTTGTAATCTGCGTCTCGGTATGTTTCTTTATAGGCTTGAGTGCGGCGGAAAGAGCTAAGGTGAAAATTCTCCTTATGGCACGATTTAAGCGCACTTGTTGACATCTGACATAATGGGGAAATAAGAACATTATAATATATGGGCAGACATAAGATCAAAGAAAATTTAATTCTGCAAGATATTATCCTGGATAGAAACACTGTTAGATATAAATTCAGTGTGTCAGCAGGGTTGCGTCCGTATTTTACGACTGATGAGATGTATGTGAGATATGACAGAGATGTGTCTCACTTGCCGGAAAGTATTTTGGTAATACCATTTGTGGGTTCGATTATAGCGCTCACTTGGCTGACAGACAGTATACTTTGGGTCAAAGAAATTGACGATACGTTTTATCATTCGATAAAAGAATTGAAGCGCGCTTACCAGGAGTTGTATCCGCATTATCCTTTGGGAGGACGGTTTGTCGCAGCTTATAGGAAGCCCAATGTAGTAGAAAATGAAGAATATTCCCAATCATTGCTACTATTTAGTGGAGGTATAGACGCTCACACTTCCTATATAAGGAATATCAACAAGCATTTATTGCTGTGTAATGTGCAGGGATGGCTGCATACACCGGATGCAGAATCAGAGGCGCAGAAGGCGGATTTCCGAGATATAAAATATTTTGCAGAAATTCATTCCAATGAATGCTCTCTGATTAAATCAAATTTCGCACTTATTGTTGATGCCCGATATTTTGCGAAGCATATTTCAAGTCGTCTTCATGACAGCTGGTGGCATGGGTTTCAGCACTCTATGGCATTCATCTCTATAGCCATTCCTATAGCTTATATCCACGGTATATGTGAGCTTTTAATTGCAAGTTCACATTCTATCGGAGCAAAAGGCATTTGTGCATCGTATCCGACAACAGATACTGAATTCCGATTTGCCAGGAATGGATATGTAACGCATGACGGCTTTGAATTGACAAGACAGGACAAGGTTCGACTACTTGTCAAGCACCAGCAGGCGACAGGAAAGCCATATCCCATAAGAGTATGTTCGTTTAATGACCATAATTGTTGTGTCTGTTCAAAATGCTTCCGTTCAATAATGGGAATAATAGCGGAAGTAGGAGAAATCGAGAAATTTGGGTTTGATATACCGGGTAATAAAAAGGCATTTTTTGAAAATTATATCAAACATCATTACATAGAATTTGGAATTGACAGGGAGGCGGCTCTGTTTTGGCCGGAAATCAGACGGCGCATACGACAGAATTATGAGCTGATAGCCGATAAAGAATTGGTAGACTGGTTTTGTTCAACAGACTTTGTAAAGCAGCGTAAAAAGGCAGTACTTAAATATCGGATCACCAATTTCTTTCCTCTGTTGATAAAAAAACTCAAGTCTTAAGGAATCATGAAAAAGCCGCGAATCATAATATTGATGCATTACATGGAGCTGGGCGGTGCCGAGTCAGCATTGATAGGCTTATTGACTGCTTTTGATTACGACAGAGTTGATGTCGATCTGTTCATCCATGCGCACCGAGGTCCGCTTATGACCCAAATTCCCGCCCGGGTCAATCTTCTGCCAGAAATCAAGGCATATTCCATGATTGAGGCTCCGATAAAGGAGGTAGTGCGCCAAGGCTATTTATCTGTGGCATGGGCACGGATGAAGGCTAAGATGCGTCACAGACGGTATGCGGATAATCTTAATGAGTCTCAGCGTTCATTGGATGCATCTGAGTTCCAATATGTGGCTGAATGTGTAGAACGCTATCTTCCTGATATCAATCCTGATGTTGAATATGATCTGTGCATTTCGTTTATGGCCCCTCACAATTATGCTCTGAATAAAGTGAGAGCAAACAGGTATCTTGCGTGGATTCATACAGATTATGGAGCCATCCATATTAATAAAACGCAGGAATTGCCGATGTGGGCCGGATATGACCATATAGCTTCCATATCATCGGATGTCACTCAGTCGTTTTGCAAAAGATTTCCCGAACTTGGTGATAAGATCATTGAGATTGAAAATATTATACCAACGGAATTGATCCGCATGCGTGCCGACTATGCTGTTGACGTTTTTGATAAGAATCATATAAATCTTCTGTCTGTCGGTAGATTTTGTAATGCTAAAAATTACGATAATGTGCCTGATATAGCAAAACGCATGGTAGAGGCCGGCTTGAATAACTTGCGTTGGTATATCATAGGCTTTGGCAATGAGGCTCTCATCCGTCAAAAGATTGTTGAGTCCGGGATGGAAAAGCATGTGATCATTCTTGGGAAGAAAGATAATCCCTATCCATATATCAAAGCATGTGACATATATGTGCAGCCCTCGCGCTATGAAGGAAAATCAGTCACTGTGCGGGAGGCGCAGATACTTTGTAAGCCGGTGGCGGTGACTGCTTATCCAACGGCATCTTCTCAGATATGTGACCATAATGACGGTGTGATAGTGCCGCTTGACAATGAGGGCTGTGCCAGGGAGTTGACTCGCTTTATTTGTGATGAAATGCTTCAGACGCACATCATCAGTCATATATCAAAGCATGATTATGGCAATAGAACTGAAGTAGAAAAGATATATCAACTTTTATCATGATACCTAAAAAGATTCATTATTGTTGGTTTGGCCGAGGCGAAAAATCGGCTACTATAAAAAAGTATATTGATTCATGGCATAAATATTTGCCGGATTATGAATTTAAAGAGTGGAACGAAGATAATTTTGATATCGATCGTAATACTTACGTCAAGGAGGCTTATGACAGCAGACTGTTCGCTTTTGTGACAGACTATGTGCGGTTGTATGCTTTATATACTGAGGGTGGAATTTATATGGACACCGATGTAGAGGTGTTGTCTTCGTATGATGATTTCTTACACCATCATGCCTTTTCCGGTTTTGAGACAGACGGCAATGTCCCAACAGGAATGATGGCGGCAGAGAAGGGATCATTGTGGGCAAAGGAGTTGCTTGACGGTTATTTACACAGGCATTTTATTTTAAAAGATGGGACAAAAGATTTGACTACCAATACCACAGTCATAACAAATTATATGTTGAGCAAAGGTTTGGTATTGAACAACACATATCAAGATTTCCCGAATTTGTGTACAATGTATCCGTCGGAATATTTTTGTCCGAAAGATCACAGAACCGGTATTGTAAAATGTACGCAGAAGACGATCTGCATTCATCATTTTGCAGGCTCTTGGCTGCCACAAACAATGTCACGGCGTCTAAGGCATAAAATGAAATTTTTACTGATAAAATGTATGGGCGAAAAGCTCGGTACCATATTTTCAGATCTTGTAACTGGAAGAATGTTTAGACAATGAAAAAAATAATGCTTATATTCGGCACACGACCCGAAGCTATAAAAATGGCGCCGCTTGTCAAGGGCCTGCATGCTTTCCCTGATAAGTTTAAAACGGTAGTGTGCGTTACCGGACAACACAGACAGATGCTTGATCAGGTCTTGGATTTATTCGAGATAGTTCCGGATTATGATTTGAATATAATGAAGCAGGGTCAGGATTTGTATGATGTGACCTCGCGTGTGCTACTTGGGATGAAAGAAGTCCTATCTGCAGAGAGGCCAGATGTTGTTCTGGTTCATGGCGACACAACAACATCAATGGTAGCTGCATTGGCAGCATTTTATCAACATATACCTGTAGGCCATGTTGAAGCCGGATTGCGTACACACGACATTTATTCTCCATGGCCGGAGGAATTGAATCGTCAAATAACAGGAAGAATAGCACAATATCATTTTACTCCGACAGCCTTTAGCCGAGAGAATCTGATGGCAGAAGGGGTGTCGCAGAATAGTATTTTTGTTACAGGTAATACTGTTATAGATGCGTTGTATTTAGTGGTTGATAAGATTAAAAATACTCCTGCACTACAGCAAATCATCTCAGAGTCGTTGCTTGCAGCGGGTTATGATATTTCCAGAACGGATTCAGGGAAAAAACTCGTGCTTATCACGGGACATCGTCGTGAAAATTTTGGGGCAGGATTTACTTCAATATGTCATGCTATAAAGCAATTGACTGAAAAATATCCGGATGTGGATTTTGTGTATCCAATGCATCTTAATCCCAATGTCCGTAAGCCCATTCATGATGTGTTTGGTGATGATTTAAGTGGCTATGACAATATATTTTTCATTGAGCCTTTAGAGTATTTGTCATTTGTATCTCTGATGAGTCAGGCAGATATTGTCCTGACAGACAGTGGCGGTATTCAGGAAGAGGCTCCAGGATTAGGTAAGCCGGTATTAGTCATGAGAAATACTACCGAGCGTCCCGAGGCAGTTAAAGCGGGCACGGTGAAATTGGTTGGTACTGACCAAATGCGAATTGTGACGGAGGTGTCTAGACTTCTTGAAGATGATGAGCATTATAAGAATATGTCTAGCGCATCAAATCCATATGGTGATGGAATGGCTGCAAAGCGTATAATAAAGGAGTTGATGAAATAATGTTGCCGTCTTTAGCTTAAAAATCATTTCCTTATGATGGAGTTTAGTACAGGAAATTGGGTGGTTTTGATTACGATTTTAGGTATAATGTATTCATTATGCTTGATGACAAAGTCCACCCAAGTCCTGATACGGGGTGATAAAAATCAGATTTATGGATTTTGTTTAATGATATTTCTGATTTTTTACGTTGGGACCCGACCTCTTTGGTGTTATACAGACTCTGCTCTGTATTCACGTATCTATCAGCTCGTACAAACCGGGGCATGGTCAAGTCTTGCTCAGAATCCATCAGAATGGTTTTTTACGATGGTCGAGACAATATGTCTGCAATTTACAGATGCTCATGGATGGTTCTTTGTAGTCGCCTTATTTTATATAGGAGGAATGTGCTTTGCTGCATGGAAATGGCTCCCTAAGCATTTTACGATGGCCGTAATGTTTATGTTTACGGCATTTTCTTTTTGGAGTTATTCTAATAATGGTATCCGTCAAGGTATGGGTGCCTCGCTTGTACTTGCCGGGTTGGCCTGCCTCTCTACAGGCTATCATAAAAATCGACATGTGTTTGTATCAGGTGCAGTTCTTGCAGTATTGGGATGTTCATGTCATAACAGCTTGTGGCTTGTGGCTATTGCTGTTGTTGCAGCTTTATGTTATCATAATTACAAAGTAGCATTTTATTTGTGGACAATATGTCTGATATTGTCTCCGTTTTCATCTGATGTTGCCATATCAATAGCCAGTCACATGATTGGGGATGAGAGAATGAGTGCATATGGAAATGATGATAGTGTGATGCATTTGTTTAGTCGTGTGGGATGGCGTTGGGATTTTATTCTATATAGTGCAGTCCCTGTTATCTTGGCTTATTATGCTGTTTTCAAGTGTAAAATACGTGAGAGACAATATATTATGCTGCTTAATGTGTATTTGTATACTAATGCTGCATGGATGTTAGTGAATGCCATTCCCTATTCCAATAGATTTGCTTACATTTCATGGTCAATGTATCCAATGATGTTATGTATGCCTCTTTCTAAGTTCAAATTATTCAAGCGACAGGGAATAGTTGCTGGTTTCGTTTTATTAGGATGCGTGATTTTTAATTTGATATTTTAATATTGTAAATGTAAGGCTATGTCGCTTATCACTGTTTATACTTCTACTTATAATAGGTCAAATACTCTCAGACGGACTTATGAAAGCTTATTGAGGCAAACTTGTACGGATTTTGAGTGGCTGGTCGTAGATGATGGCTCTACTGATGATACTGCTGAGTTAGTTGGAAAATGGATTGATGAAGGGCGTATATCAATGCGATTGATACGTAAGGAGAATGGAGGACTGCATTCAGGATATAATGTCGCTATTGCAAGTATATCTACAGAACTTTGCATGTGTTGCGATTCTGATGATTATTTACCTGCTGATGCTATTTCAACTATCAAATCAATATGGTGCACCAAGGGAGGCAATCAATATGCGGGTATCATAGGATTGGATTTTTATGCCGGGACGCAGAAACCGATAGGAGGATATTTCTCAGATGTTTCGGCCCTCATACATTTTCTTGATTTAACGCCAAAATTACACCATAAAGGTGATGTTAAAATGGTGCATAGGACAGAGCTGTTGAGGAGATTGGTGCCTATGCCTACTTTTGACCATGAAAAAAATTTCAACCCAATCTACCTCTTTTTAAGAATTGATCCGAAATTAAAATATATATTGACTAATGAAAATCTGTGTTTTGTAGACTATCAAAGCACGGGAATGAGTGCCAACATCTTACGCCAATTTAGAAATTCACCTCGAAGTTTTGCGGAATTGCGGCGAGTTCGTTTGTTGCATCCCGGAATTTCATCAAGACGTAAATTTATTGATGCTGCACACCTTGTTTCCAGTGCATTGATTGCACGTCGTGTCGATATATTAAAAAGCGCACCACAAAAGTGGAGATGGATTTTCTCAATGCCTTTAGGAATATGTTTCTTTATTTATATAATGTATAAAACTCGAATACGCTAGGCTTGTAAGAAATGTATTATCGTTGATTATAATAAAGTTTATATGATGAAACAGCCATATTTCTCAATAATCATTCCGGTCTATAACGTTGAAAATTATCTACGACAATGTGTTGATAGTATTTTAGCTCAGACATTTGTCAATTATGAGATTATTTTAGTAGATGATGGATCGGAGGATGCCAGCCCTCAAATATGTGATAAATATGCTCGGACATATGATTCGATTAATGTTTTCCATATTTCTAATAGCGGGCCAAGTAAAGCTCGTAATATAGGTGTTTCTCATGCCCGCGGAGAGTATATTACTTTCATGGATAGCGATGACTTTTGGCGGCACAATAAAGTGTTGGAAGAGACAATGTATTTAATAAAGAAACATTCTTCTCCTGATGTCATAGTAAGTGATATTATAAAATACTATGATCATAGAGACACATTTATTCCTCCTTCGAAGATATGTGCCGAAACGCTTAATTGCAGAGGGAAAATTGAAATCTTGGAGTATTTGTATTTTGAGCATGCTGATCTAAAAATGTCAGCCTGTCAAAAATTTGTAAGACGAGATATTGTCAAACAAATTTCATTTACAAACGGTCTTTTTTCAGAAGATATCGAATGGTCGTTGCAGTTGTATGTTATGGTTCAAACAATATGTCTTAATCCTCATCCATATTATTGTTATAGGCAATTACGACCAGGATCAAGATCGACTACTCCACCGGTTGAGTCATTCAGATCAGTGATATTTATTATAGACAAGTGGGAGAATAAGATTATGGAGATGAATATGAATTCAAGGGAAATGCAGGTATACTTAGGTTATTTGGCATATCAATTATGTATGGCGATCAATTTGTATACTACATTGCCCCAAAAACTGGCGAAACAGGGTATGCAAGCAATAAAAGGATATAAACATCTTTTTAATTACAAAGTAAATTATAAAACTCAAAAGATAAAGATTCTGGTTAGATTCTTTGGTATAGAAATTACGGCATGGGCTATAAAGAAATACATACGTTGGCGTGCATGCTGGCATAAATTATAATTGTGCAATGAAGCTCATACGCACGGCGACCGTTCCCGGCTCGCTCGACACATTTTGCCGCGGATTGCTCCGCGAGCTTCAGGAGGAAGGCTATGACGTAGTGGCCGTATCCTCTCCCGGAGAATCCATGGATACCATCGCCTCCAGGGAGGGCGTGCGCACAGTGGCCGTCCCTATGGAAAGGCGCATCTCTCCGCTCAAAGACCTCAAGAGCCTTCTCGGCCTGATCCGGGTGTTCCGCAGGGAAAAGCCTGCGATGGTTCACTCCATGACCCCTAAGGCCGGCTTGCTCTCAATGATTGCGGCATGGTTTGTGCGCGTTCCGGTGCGACTGCACACCTTCACAGGCCTGGTCTTTCCCACTGCCAATGGTCTGACTCAGAAAATCCTTATCCTAACCGATAGAATCACCTGCGCCTGCGCCACGCATATCGTTCCGGAAGGCGAAGGGGTGAAGGCCGACCTCATCAACTATCGCATCACACGCAAGCCTCTGAAAGTACTCGGCCACGGCAACGTGCGCGGCATAGACCTCCGGCATTATGACCCCTCTCTGCCCGAAGTGCAGGCAGAGGCGGCACAAATCCGCAAGCCCGGCATCTTCACATTTGTCTTCATAGGGCGTCTCGTGGGAGACAAAGGAATCAACGAACTGGTGCAGGCATTCTCTGACCTGCACAGGACGCATCCCGCCACACGCCTCATATTGATAGGCCCCGAAGAGCGTGAGCTTGACCCTCTTCGTCTGGAAACAATAGCAGAAATCGAACATAACGAAGCCATCGAAGCAGTAGGGCGTCAGGAAGACGTGCGTCCCTGGCTTGCCGCTTCCGATGCCTTTGTTTTCCCGAGTTACCGCGAGGGCTTCCCAAATGTGGTGATCGAAGCCGGCGCGATGGGGCTTCCCTCGATAGTGACCGACATCAACGGCTCGCGCGAAATAATAATCCCCACACGCAATGGAGTGATAATCCCTTCTCGCGACTCCGAGAGCCTCATCAATAGCATGCGTGAATTCGCGATGAATCCTAAGAAGACCTCTTCTATGGGTAGTTCAGCGCGTCCCCTTGTGGCCTCCCGCTATGAGCAGACTTACGTAAGGAGTTGTCTTAAAGAATACTATAATGATGTTTTAAGAAATGTATAAGAATTTCTTCAAAAGACTTATCGATATCCTTGCTTCCGGAGGAGTCTTGTTGATTTTCTCTCTCCCTCTTGCTATCGTGACTCTTTGGCTGCACTTTGCCAATAAAGGAGCAGGAGCATTCTTCTTTCAGGAGAGACCGGGGAAGAATAGCAGGATATTTCGGGTCGTTAAATTCAAGACCATGACTGATGAGCGTGATTCTCAAGGGAATCTGTTGCCTGACGCCCGCAGGCTCACTAAAGTTGGCCGGTTTATCCGCTCCACCTCCATTGATGAGCTCCCCCAGCTTTGGAATGTACTCAAAGGAGATATGTCGCTCATCGGTCCGAGGCCGCTGTTGGTGCACTACCTGCCGCTTTACTCCAAGGAGCAGGCACGCCGACACGAGGTGCGTCCCGGAATCACCGGATGGGCACAGTGTCATGGGCGCAATGCAATTTCCTGGAAGAAGAAATTTGAGCTTGACGTATGGTATGTCGATCATATCTCATTTACTACTGATTGCCGCATAGTGTGGACTACGCTTAAGAAAGTGGTAGTGAGAGAGGGTATATCCTCATCCACCAGCGTCACAATGGAGCCATTTAACGGAAATAATTGATCATGAGAAATATAGCTATCTATGGAGCCGGAGGTTTAGGCCGCGAGACGGCATGCATGCTGGAAGTTATAAATAAGGTGCATCTCCGCTGGAAGCTCATTGGCTTTTTTGATGATGGAAAAGTCCCGGGAGAGCCGGTGTCGCATTTCGGCCTGGTGCTGGGAGGCATGAAGGAATTGAATGCTTGGCCTGACGAGCTAGATGTGGTCCTTTGTTTCGGAGTGCCTGGGACATTGCAAGCCGTAAGACAGCGAATCACTAATCCTAAAATTAGGTTTCCAAATATCATTGATCCCTCTTTTTGGATTTCAGATAAAGAAACTTTTCAGATAGGAGAAGGAAATATCATTGCCGGAGCATGTTACGTGACAACCGGTGTGACTTTGGGTAACTTCAACCTTCTAAATGGCATGGTAGGCATCGGTCATGATACGCAGATAGGAGATTACAACGTATTTATGCCTGCATCCAAAATTTCGGGAGAGGTCAAAATAGGAGACCGGAATCTTTTGGGTACTTATAGTTTTGTGAAACAGTGCCTTCGTATAGGAAGCGATGTCGTTTTGTCCCCATTGTCGGCATTGCTTACCAAGCCTAAAGACAATAATACGTACATTGGCAATCCTGCCAAGAAATTTAAATACTAACCCTAAATAAGTTCAACACAATGGAATTAAAAGATTTTATCGAGAATTTCGCAAATCAGTTCGATGACACCGACGCATCCGAAATCACCGCTACAACAGTTTTCCACGATCTTGAAGAATGGTCATCTTTGACAGCCCTCTCTGTCATCGGCATGGTAGATGAAGAATATGACATCACTCTCAAGGGGGCTGATATCAATGACGCTGTAACCGTGGAAGACCTATTTAACACTGTAAAGGCAAAGGCATAATGGCATTCTTCCATTTTAAAAATGTCAAGGTCGCCGGCATTGCTGCCGGCGTGCCTCGGCATATCAAGAACAACCTTACCTGTGAGAGACGCATATCTCCGCATTATGAGAATGCAGACTTCGTTGCTACAACAGGTGTGATAGAACGTAGATCTGATATAGAACTCACTACTTCCGATCTTTGTTTCAAAGCCGCAAAGCAATTGCTTGCCGACTTGGCATGGAAACCTGAGGAAGTAGATGCGATCGTGATGGTGTCGCAGACACTTGATTTTATCTTCCCTGCAACGGCATGTATAATGCAAGACAAGCTTGGATGCACAAAAGAATGCTATGCCGAAGATATTCAGCTGGGATGTTCAGGATGGGTATATGGCATGAGTAATGTGGCTGCTCTCTTGCAGAATGGCGACATAAAGAAGGCTCTATTATGTGTCGGTGATGCTCGCGGACAATATATACGTCCGGATAAAGAAGATCCTTTGTTCGGTTCGGCCGGCACAGTCACCGCACTAGAATATGAAGAGGGCTCAGAAGGCATAAAAGCTCATTATGGTACGGATGGCGGCGGTTATGAGGCTATTATAAAACCCAATGGAGGAGCACGTTATCCTATTACTGAAGATTCATTCAAGGAAATAGAGATAGATGGCAAGACCTATACCGGATTTACCACGCGTATGAAAGGAATGGATGTATTCTCATTCGGCATTTCTACAGCGCCAAAATCCGTTAAACGTCTGGCCGACAAATTCTCGTTCAACTATCTTGATTCAGATTATTTTATTTTCCATCAGGCAAATAAAAAGATGAATGATATGATAGTAAAGAAGCTCAAGTTGCCTCTTGAGAAAGTACCCAACTGCATGCCGCATTTCGGCAACACCTCTTCAGCCTCAATTCCTCTGACAATTGTAGCGGAGTTGAAAGGGAAAGCAGACAATGGAGAAAAGCAATTCATGTGTTGCGGCTTCGGAGTTGGACTGTCCTGGGGCACCATTTCCTTTAAGACCCGTGACTTTGTAATATCGAATCTTGTAGAACTTGACAGCGATGAACACATGTTATAATCCATATTCACTTTCCGGCAAGACTATACTGGTTACCGGCGCATCATCAGGAATTGGTAAGGCCACAGCTATAGAATGTGCAAAGATGGGAGCGCGCGTTATTGCTACAGCTCGCAATGAAGAGCGCTTGAAAGAAACCCTGGATCTTATGCCGGGAGAGAATCATCAACTGATCGTTGCCGATATAACGTGCGATGACCAAATGCAGGATCTTATTTCCAAATGTGGTGCTGTGGACGGATTGGCATTATGTGCCGGAGTAAGCTATATGTGTACGAGTAAATTCGCCACTCGTAAGAAAGTAGACTGGGTGTACAATACCAATCTATTTGCGCCCATTGAGCTTACACGATTGATGCTCAAAAAGAAATTGATCAAGAAAGACGGCTCAATCGTAGCAATCGCATCCATAAGCGGAATTACACGTTGTGGCAACGGCAATATTATCTATGGTTCGGCAAAGTCGGCTTTTTCCACTTGGATGAAATTCCTGGCGCGTGAGCTTGGCCCGCAAGGAATAAGGGCGAATGCCATATGTCCGGGAATGGTGGAAACTCCTCTGATTCACGGAGGCACCGTATCGGAGGCAGAACTCGAAGAAGACCGTAAGAAATATCCGATTCAGCGTTATTGCCGTCCTGAAGAAGTGGCCCAGGCAGTAGTTTATTTTCTTTCAGATGCCACAGCATGGGTGACAGGAACCGAATTTGTAATCGATGGCGGTAAGTCTATCTGATAAATCTATACAATGGCACTAATGAACTTCAGCGGGGTGGGCATTTCTGCCCTCTCCGCTGCTATTCCTAAAAAAGTTATCAACAACTATGAATATACTGCTTTCTTTGATAAGGAACAGGTTCGCCAGGTTGTTGATAAAATTGGTATTTACGAACGCAGGTTTGCAGATGAAAACACATGTTCATCAGATTTATGCTACGCTGCGGCAGAGAAGCTGCTTGCAGACAATAATGTCGACAGAAGTGAGATAGATCTGTTAGTGTTTATATCCCAGACTCCTGATTATAGGATGCCGGCAACATCCGTTATCCTTCAAGAAAGGTTGGGACTTCCCAAATCAACTATCGCTTTCGATATCACATTAGGATGTTCTGCGTTTATTTATGGAATGTCCGTAGTATTTTCTATGATGTCGACAGGTTGTCTGAGAAAAGCCTTGATATTGGATGGGGAAACACGCTCTAAAGTGTATTCACCGAAGGATCGGCGCACTGCATTCCTGTTTGGCGACGGAGGAGTTGCGGCTCTTGTAGAAAATTCTGATAAGTTTGGAGCAAGCCATTTCTCATTGAACTCTGATGGCTCTCTTGAAGATCTTATCAAAATTAAAGCCGGAGGGTATCGTTATCCATCATCATTCGAGTCTGTTAAGGAGAGTATTGTTGATGAATATGGCAATATCCGATCAGATGAACAAGGGTATATGAATGGTGCAGATGTATTCAATTTTGTCATAGTTGAAATTCCAAAGGATATAAAGAAACTATTGTCCCAAACGAATACAGATGTCTCTGCCTTGGATTACTATGTCTTTCATCAGGCAAATAATTTTATCAATAGCTATCTGATAAAGAAGCTGAAACTGGATAAAGATAAAATTCCATCAACCATCGCCAAATATGGCAACACTTCTTCAGTTTCTGTTCCTCTGACTATTGTCGACAGGCTTAAAGGAAATATGGATGGTAATAAGAGGTTGCTTTTGAGTGCATTCGGTGTAGGCATGACATGGGCCACTGCCATAGTTCCGTTTCATGACTTGAGAATCTCTGATATAGTAGAAGTGTGAATACAGCGGGAGATATTTCATTTCATGTAAATTCATTTTTCAATTCAATTTCATATAGAATTGGGGACTTATTAGTGGATCCTGGTGATAAATGGATAGGGTTTGATAAGGTGGAAGCTGTCCTGCTGACACATGCGCATTTCGATCATATATATGGATTGAATCAGGCCGTTGCCCTGAATCCCAATGTTGTTGTAATTACAAATACAGTAGGACGAGAAATGCTTCTTAGCGACCGTAAAAATATGTCACGCTTTCATGAGACCCCTTTTGTTTTTGAATATGAAGATCGGATAAGAATAATTGAAGAAGATCGAATATGTATGGGTCATCGTAAGGTGTCAATCATTCCGACTCCCGGCCATAATCCCTCATGTCTTACATTTATGATTGATCAGATGATATTCTCAGGAGATTCGTATATCCCTGGTGTTAAGACCGTGACAAGTCTTCCCGGAGGCAATAGAGCGCAGGCAGAAGAATCGATACGTAAAATATTGTCGTTGGGAGGTACTATCTATCCTGGACATTATATAGATTCCATAAAAGAATCTTGAGATTTCTGTTAGATTATCATCATTCTGTGGCCGCTCCTTCGGGGGCGGCTTTTTTATTGGCCTATGAAGGCGAAGGCGGCGGGGATGTCGCCGGTGCGTACCGACCATTGGCGTATGCCTTCGGGGCTGTAGCAGTGAAGGTATCCGGGATTGAGGTAGCTGCGGGCATCGGTGATGTATACTTCTTTTGTCACCGGGTTGACTGCTATGGCGTAGGGAACGCGTATCTCTGTCTCTGTGCCGTCTGTAATGGGGCCTTTTTCTTCAATCTGCAAGGCTTCGGTGTCGATCTTGTGATAGGATCGCACGTTGCTTTGTGTCTCGGCATTCCAGGAAGTCCCAACGGTGTAAAGTGTGTCATCATCGAGCCACATTGCGCTTGCTCCTATGGGGAAGGTGGCCACGATGCGGTTTTTACGCGTGTCATAGCATGTGAGTGAGGGCATCACATCGTAGTAGTCGCCCCGGTTGCTCACCCATATGCGTCCGTGTCGGTCGGCTATTACATTGTCGAGATTCGGAGCTATGGCAATGGTCTTGGTGACTGAGAAACTGGCCAGCGAGATTACTGACAGGGTGTTCTCGTAGTTTGGCACGCGGTAGCCTCCGGAATTGGCCACATATATGTTGTCGCCGCTCACAGCCAGGCCGTCGGGCTGATAGCCTACTATACACCGGTCTACCACTTGCAGTGTGACGGTGTCGATTTTTGCCACAAATCCGAGCTGGGAGTAATCGGGGCGTATCTCTACCGGGCCTGCATATGAAGTGACGTAGGCATATCTTCCATGGAAGGCTATGCTTCGGCAGTTGGGAATCTCTATCGAACTGATTCTCACGGCATCGTCGGCCCTCATGACTTCCACCTTGTTGGAGCAGTTGATCACGGCATATAATTTTGAACCATACACGCCAAGGTCATTCCCCACATCTCCAAGTTCTTTGGGCACAGAGGGATTGGCCGAGGCATAGATGTTTCTGAAATAAGTGGCGGTGAGGAGATTATAGTAATCGAGAGTACTTTTGTTAGAACCCATATTTCCCTCGTTCAGCAGATAAAAGCCTCGCACATCCGAGAGGACGGGGGTGCCGGTGGGCACTTCTTCAGGTATGAATATTATGTCATCTTCGCGGCAGGAGAAGAGCGCGAGCAGCATAAGTAGTGGCAGGAATTTAAGTGTCTTCATATGTCAATGCGCAGAATAAGTTTGAAATTACGGCCGGGCATAGGGTAATTGCGTATCACCTCATATTGCTGGTCAAGCAGGTTGTTCACTTCAAGTGAGACAGAGGCTGTTGTTGCGCAGAGAGGGAAGGAATAGGAGGCGGAGAGGTCGTGGGTATACCATGGCTGCACGTAATTAACAGGTATGTTGGAGGAATTATCCCAGCGCTCGCCCACATATATGAAGCTGTAATTCAGCTTGAAGGCTCTCCATGTGGCATCTGCTGTGATCGAGAAGCTGTGACGTGGCACATATGCTATCTGCCCCTTATAGGTGCCTGCCTCATCTGCGTTGTCAGTGGGGTCGGAGAAATCGCGTGCGCTCTGGAAAGTGTAGGAGGCGCGCATGTGCATCAGCAATTCACTGAGAGGGGAGATGCTTATGTCTCCTGCAGCCTCTATGCCGAGAATCTTCACCTTGCCTATGTTCATCATCATCCATCGGTACTGACCGGTGCCTTTAGGCACGGCTATTATTTTGTCGGTCACGAGATTGTAATAAGCATCGGCACCGATGCTGAGGGCTGTCACGCATGTGGTGGCGGGCAATATGCGCCAGGTGGCTCCCAGGTCAAACTGATTGAGATTCTCCGGCTTAAGTGCAGCATTGCCTATGTCGGTATAATAAAGGTCATTGAAGGTAGGCATTCTGAAGATGCGCTTGGCAAATGCGTGGGTCTCTATCCCCTCGGAAGTAGCCGGTGTCCAGCTCAGGAACAGTGACGGGGAGAGACGTGTGAATGATGTGTGCCTGTGGCCGGAGCCCGGTTGTAAGGGATTTGACAGAAACCGGTCATCAGCATGGGTGAGCAGCAGAGCCGCCTGTGCTCTGAGCGTGTTAAGGGTAGCCTGAGTGCTGAGTGCCGCAAGGATAGTGTGACGGCGCGGGTATACGAAATTTGATAGATTGCTGTTGAGAGTGTTATACTGCCAGTCGGCCGATACGGCCGCCTCCCATTGCGGGAGAATCGCGAGTTTGTGGGTGGTGGAAAGATACACCTCCTGTTGCCTGAAAGAGTTGTCGATGTATAGAAGCGTGGTGTCGGGGTTGAGGTAACGCATGTGGTCATTGGCATACTTGGCATTGACCATCCACATGTATCGGGATGAAGGGTGATGCTCTATGCGTCCCTGAATGAAGAAATTCCTGTCCCATTGTCGCTGAGAGTTTTTCCACACATTGTTGACTATGGCACCGGGTATACCTCTGCTTGAATCATAAAAATAGGCCTTGGCATGCCATGAGCCGCCATGGAATTGTCCATATGCACCGGCTTCTAAGCGGAGAGCATGTATGTCTCCGTTGCGTCGGGTAGCCGTGGTGTCCCACGCAGTAGTGCCATCGGAAAATACTTTGTGATAGCGGAATTTATATTTGCCGTCGGCATACGTGTATTCGGCCGATGCAGATAGGCTTATGGAGTCGGAAATTCGCCAGTCGAGGCGTGCCGACGGATTTATAAGTCCGAATGAACCTGTGCGCAGCGTGACGCTTCCGGCCAGCTTTCTGCCGGCTGGAATGTGGGGCTTTCGGGAGCGTATATAGATGGAGGCGCCAGAGGCGAAATCCTTGGCCGGCTGGAAGATCTCGCTTTTATGGCCATTATAGAGAGCTATTCTCTCGATATTGTCAAGCGAATAACGGCCCAGGTCAATCTGTCCGTTCTGGGCATTGCCGAGCTGGATTCCATCGTAAAACACACCTGTGTGGTGGCTTCCCATAGAGCGCAGGTCTATGGTCTTCACACCGCCCACCCCGCCGTAGTCCTTGAGCTGTACTCCTGAAAAATAGCGGAGGGCATCGGCCACAGAGTGGGCGTTCAGTGAACTAAGCCGCGCGCCGGATAATTCCTGAGGCGCTATTATTGATCGCGACCGCAGGGGCGCTATTATCTCTACTCCGGGCAGAGAGTCTACTTCCGGATCTTGAGAGAATGCAGTGAAGACAGACAGGATGAAGGCAAGCAGCAGTGTGCCTGAGCGCAGAGCGGAGTCTATTTTGCGTGCTGCCATGTATAGTTGGTGGATTTGTTGGCACTGAATCTTATGCGCATGACAGCGTTGAGCAGGGGACGCATAAGCCAGAACAGGGGCACGCTCCAGAAAAGGCACACGGAGTGCATGAGTCGGGCCGCACGACGGTACAGACATATCTGATAGCCCCAGAGCAACAGGCCTGTAAGGAGCATGATGCAGGCCGGAAGCACATCAGGCAGGGCCAATGCCGAAGCTGCGACTCCGGAGATCAATCCGAGCCATAGCGACAGGCTCATTGCCGCCTGCCTGCGGAGCGCCCAGGTGTCGAGGTAGCGTTGAGTGAAAGTATATCGCTCTTTCTCTCGCAGCCACAGGCGCGGATATTCATCGGCAGGCAGCACTCTGCGCAACATGGCCTGCGGATGAAGTGCCACAACTGTATTGCCGGGGGTGGCAATGGTGTTGATGAAGATGTCATCTTCGCCGGCCACGAAGCGGTTGGTGAGGGCAAAGCCATTGTGGTCGAAGAAAGTCTGTTTTCTATAGGCCAGCGCATAGGCGTCTCCCCTGTAAGGCTCTCCTGCGAGAGCGCTCCCGAGCCATTGGGATAAGACTGTCATGGTGTCGAACTGCCTGTACCATCTTCCGGCTCCCGTATGTCTCTCCTTGGGATAGACCGATGTTCCGATCACTACTTCGACGCCGGGATCGGCAAATGGCGCACCCATGCGGCGAAGCCAGTGAGGAGACGGTATTTCCGTGTTGGCGGCCGTGATGAGCAGCACAGGATATCTGGCCGCCTTGGCCCCGATGGTGAATGCCACTTTACGGCGCGACACATTGCGGCTGCTTTCCGGCACAAAAGAGAAGCGAAGCCGGTCATCTTCCTCAAGCATAGCCTCCACTATGCCGGCGGTATTGTCGATCGAGGCATCGTTGATTACAATAATTTCAAATTCAGGATATTCCTGCCGGCGCAGGGCATCGATGTATTCGCGTATGCGGGATTCTTCATTTTTGGCGTATACGATAACCGACACGCCGGGCAGGTCGCCCTCATTACCGGGCAGAGAGTCATCTGCCATCAGTCTTTTCCCTTTTCGTGCCAGGGCACGCATGTTGCGCAGGCCTGTTATGGCTGAGACAAGGGCACATATGATGCAGACTGCCATCAGGAGCCATACAGTGGAAGATATGTCACATCCGAAAGTCATAGACAGTATCAAAATTTTTACAAAGCAAAATTAACGAAATTTTTTGAGCTGAACAAAGGTCATTATGCGCGATTGTCACTCCAGGCCACATTTCTCGCACGCGGGTATCATATCCCGAGAAGATCGCATGTGATGTCGAGTGCGGTTTTTACCTCCTCTTCATCCGTCTCCATGCCGCATAGCGGAGATCCCGGCGCCTTGAGAAGCGTAAAGGAAATGTGATTTTTGTCACGGTTCTTCTTATCGTGGTGCATAAATGCCAGGAGCCGGTCATAATCTTTGCAGGAGTAGTGCAAGGGAGAGTACAGGCTCTTGATGTGTGCTGCTACCGACTGCATTGTCAGCGAACTGAACCCCGCCTTCATCACACTCAGCACCAACGCTGTGACAAGTCCCTGGGCCACTGCAGCTCCATGCGTCACCTGCTCTCCGCGGCCCAGCCCGAGTGACTCAAAGGCATGACCGGCCGTATGCCCGAGGTTAAGCGCTCTTCTGGCTCCCTGCTCATAAGGATCGGCTGACACGATTTTATCTTTGAACAGCACTGATTCTCTGATACATTCCTGCCAATCTGCCTGACAAGCTGAGAGAGGGGAGAAGGCGAGCATACGGCTGAGGCAAGGCTCTCCCTGCAGCAGACCATGCTTGAGCATTTCTCCGTAGCCAGAGAGGAGCTGGGTGTGTGGAAGTGTGGAAAGAAATGCCGGGCTTATTATTGTGGTCACCGGAGACTTAAAAGCTCCTATGATATTCTTCACACCATTGAAGTTCACACCGGTCTTGCCTCCGGCGGAAGCGTCGACCATTGCCAGGAGAGTCGTGGGGATATTCACATATCGAATGCCACGCATATAGCAGGCTGCGGCAAATCCCCCGATGTCGGTAGTCACACCGCCGCCTATGTTCACCGCCAGTGCATTACGCGTCAGCGACGCATCGAGCATTGATGCCCATATGCTTTCCGCACCGCGCAGAGTCTTTGCGGGTTCAGCATCATTGATGAGCAGGGATGGCGCGACTCCAGGTATATTCTTTAAAATAAGAGCCGAAGATGCTTCAGGCAGAATATAGAATACCTGTGGGGGATTAAGCTTATTGAGCACGGCCTCCAATGCCTCGGAGGCATCCAGCGTGAATATCAGCTTATTCATTGTCTATCAGATATCTTACATTGCAGGCAAAGTCATGCATTGAGGGGAATACTATGTCGGCTCCGCTTTCGGCGAGCACTTTCTCCGGGATAGGCCCGGTGGCCACTGCCACGGTGAGACATCCTGCGGCGTGGCCGGCTTTTACTCCAAGCGGGGCATTCTCTATCACAAAGGCTTCGGAGGGCAGGCATCCGGCTAACTCAAGCCCTCGGAGATAAGGCTCGGGTGCAGGTTTGCCATGCTTCACATCATGAGCAGTGACGCGCCCTGCGGCATCGAATGCACCCGGATAATCATGATTGAGAGCATCAAGAAGACTTGCCTGTGCACTTCCTGTGACAAGGATTCTCCTGATGTGGGCCTTCATGAGGATATCAAGCATTAAGTCGGCACCACGCATAGGTATTCTATCTCCGAATGCCTTGAAATATTCACTCTTGCGTCCATACAGGACTTTTACTTCTTCAGGAGTGGCAGAGCGGCCGAGATGTCGGTTAAACAGAAGATTGATCGTAGCTTCGCCGGTCATGCCTTCATATAGAAAGAATTCCTCTTCAGGAATGTCTATTCCAGCCTCCATCATCATCCTTCTCCAGGCGGCCGCATGCCTGGGCATGGAGTCGTAGAGCACTCCGTCCATGTCTATCAGAGCGGCCCGAGGGCGCCAATGTGTGAAATTGTGGCAGGCTTTATATCTTTCCACAGCCTGATTTATCGTAGCAATTATATCGGTCATTTCTTTTGCTTTTTATTGTTTTCACTCTGCACCTTGCGCAGCAAGTCGGCATTTTTGCCCAGAGCCCTTGTGATAGGATCGGATATGGCATGGCTTATCATCTCGGCCGGGTCACTGTAAGGAGAATCTTGCATTGACTGGTCTTTGCGCTCTTTGCTTTCATCCGGCTCGTGGCGGTCAGCATACTTCAAGGCGGCGCGGTTTACCAGCTTGTGCAGCTGCATGCGCATGGCCCTTACAAAATTCACACGCTCCGTCTGCACAAGATTCACTACCTCACGTGCCTCATTCTCATGATATTTGGCACCTCCGAAGCGGAATTTCGGATTTTCGAATGTACCCTTTATGTTTATGCCGAATTTCCAGGGAACGGGTGATTTCAATACCGAAAGATGATAGTACATATTCTGGTCGAGATCATTCTCTCCCAGCAGAGCGAACTTGTATTTCTCCATGGAGAAGGCGAAGGGATAAAGCCGCATGACATTGTCGTGCACCGAGACCTGGATGTTCATGTCGGATATATTCAGGTCTCCCTTCTTTCGTATGAGCATCATGTGGGCTATCTTTCGTATGAGAGGATCTTGCGACAGTTTCAGGTCTGTGCCGGTTATGTTGAGCATAGCGTTAAGCGAGCTCATGTCAATATCCATATTGGGAAACAGATTGACGCTTCCCGTGAGAGAAGCACCCACCATTCCGTTGAGATTAGTGATCACAGGCATCATCTCTGTCACCTGCGGGAAAGCAGTATAGAAGTCGACGAGATTCACACGGTTGAAGCCAAGATCTACTGACAGGTTTAGATCCTTCGGGTCTCGCGATGAGTAGAGGAGATTGATATAGGCCTGTCCGAAATCGGTGGATGTGTTAAGGGAGTCGATGCTCAGAGCCCCGTCGTTCAGCACAAGATTGCCGCTGAGATCTTGAAGCGCCAGATTGGTGTAAATAGCCTGCTTGGCCGATAGTCTTATCTGTGCGTCGATGTTTCTTGGCAGTATAAGCGTTGTGGTGTCAAACGGTTCTTCCGGCTCCACAGCTGTTTCTGCGGCGGCACGCACAAGCGCGTCTTCATCTTCAGGATTGATGCGCGCCAGCACGCCACGTCTGGCCTGGAGGCCGCGGCCCAGTTCATAATTATAGGCCATCTGATTTATATCGATGGAGTCAATATCGGCATACAGTCTCACGATGAGAGGTCGGCGCACGCGTCCGAGCATGGCCTGACGGAGATTGGATACTGTGCCGCTTATCGACATTTTATTGTTTTGGCTGGAAATTATAGCTCGATGAAGCCTGAGGGAATCCAGCGAGAAATCAAGTGCAAGATTCTGTATGCGGGTTCTCACCGGATAGAGGATATAGGTGAGATTTACGCGCTCGGCACGCACACCTCCCTCGATGCCCCATTGGCGGATGAGGGCCTTAAGACCATTGTCCACACTCATGTCGATGGCCGGGATGGCGGGCTGCTCGGCACGCGGCGCCGACGCGAGAGCGGCCACGGAATCGGCGCTGAGGTGAGGATATGCTTTTGCTATGGCATCATAACGGCGCTGATAGGCCGTCTTTGTGCCGGCGTTGCGCGGCCGTATATGCGCCAGCATGTCAGCCGAGAAATTGCGTATTCCCAGACGCGTGAGAGGGTCAGTGTAACGAAGGCGCGATGCGTCGATCTCCGCTTTGAGCAAAGGAGACTTATTATTGCCCTGATAGCGGGTTATGCTTCCGAAGGCCTTAAGCTCCCGGGCCGATATGTGGAGAGTGTCTACGTCGGAGTCGGCTTTGAGCCTCTCGGTCTTCAGAATCATTCCTATGGGCATCACCCCTTCAGGCCTCTTCTCGACAAGCATTGCAGGTGTTGTGCCGGCACGCAGGTCTATTCCGCGCATCGCTACTTCGATGCCCGGCACTGCGCAATACATGGTGTCGACAGCCGCGCCGGCTCTGAGCATTCCCTGCACGAGACCTGAGCCCGTGTCGTGCATGTGCATGTCATTGCCGAATGTGAGCTTGGCCATGCGGGCGTATAGTTTTACGGCCATGGCGGGTATTGAGAATAGCAGGCCCCGCATCTCCACACATCCGTCGGCATCGATATTCTGCAGCCGCATCTCTGTTATATCGCTGAGTCGGCATTTTATGGAGGCGTCGGCATTTAGCATGCCATGGATTGTGGCCCCCGCGATAGGGAGCAATGCTCGGAAGTGGCTCAGATCGGCATTACCCTTGGAAGTCAGCCGTATTATAGGATCACTGCTTAATGCTTCGGTTACCTCTGCCGTGAGGCTGAGGGCCACTCCGTCGCCGCCCAGGTCAAGCAGGGGCACGGATAGTGAGGATTTTGCAGGATCGGCGCCGTTGAATGCAAAGCTTCCACGTATTTCCAGGTTGTCTATTCTTGCTGAGGAGCCTTTGTCGGTGAATGTCAACTCGCATGAGGGCACGCCGAAATCCATTCTTACATCAGGCAGGGTAGGAGAAGTCATGTCCCAGGGTGTCTTCACTACTGCGTTGACTCCAAAGGATAGAGGTGTGTCAAGCCCTTTTAGAGCCGGCATGTCGGCTAAGAGGCCGGGGAGAGCCAGCTTTAACAAAGGAAGGATTTTTACGGGAGGGATAGAAGCGCCGGCCTTGGTGAGTATAGGATTTCCGGCGAGGTCAATTCCCAGATCGATATTGGCTGTGATTCCCCATGCCGAGAGTTTCAGCCCGGTTGTAGAGATATTTATAGGATCTTGCCTGAATATTATGTCTCCCGCCAATCCGAGAGGCATCCCGCTTATATATTTATGGCCGCTCAAGGAGAGGTCTGCCGGGGTCTTGAAATCCAGGTGTATGATGTCTTTATTCTGAGTAGCTGACAGTAGGGGAGAGACAAGCCGTGCATCTATGCCGGATGACACATCGAAGTAACTGATTCCACGATTGGCACTGATGCTGATCTCGTCAAACTCAAAGCGCATCTGCTGACTGTCTTCCGAAGGCTCGGAGGGGGGGAGAATATCGTAATTGGTTATTTCAGGAGAATAAGCCACAAGGTGTATGCCAAGCCCGTTGATCTTAATGTCACCAAGGCTTACACAACCGCGCAGCAGCTTCCATGGATTGATTGATGCGCTCAGTGCGTCAGCATCAAGCAGACGGGAAGCATCGGCCGGAAGCTTTGCCAATATAGAGTCGGGTTGCCCGTCCAGGGATCGGGACTTGAGATGGATTTCAGTTGCGTCAAGCTTTATATAAGGAAAAGACTTCCATACGGTAAGCTCGATCTTTCCGGCCTTTAAATCGGCTTTGAGATACTCACTTGCATACTTCTCTACAAGAGGCGTGAGGCGCTCCGGGGTAAGCACCCAGGCGATCGCACACATTAAGAGCAATATCAGGCCGAGCAGGCAGCCGATAATCCATGCCGATACTTTGATCGCCGGGCGTATCCATCTGTGCCGGCGTGGGGATGTAGATGTCTTTTGCTCCGAAGATGCGGGGTGTGGTGCTTGCTTGCTCATATTTTTAAACAAAGATAGAGGAGAAAACTATTATATTTCATCGGGCTTGCGACCCGGAGTGACTGTGATATGAAAGCATGCCGTCTTGCGCTCAAACACTACCATGCATTTACCTTGGCGTCTGAGATTATACAGCACCTCTGCAAGCACATTTTTCAGGTCGCCTTCATGGATGGTGCGAGTCGAGTCGGCACAGATGAAATTGCTCCAGCTCAGATCGAATGTCGTGCCGAACTGATGTGTGGAACTGTCGGTGGCATTGACATTGCGGCGACGCAGAGACTTTACTGTGGCAGGAGTGCGCAGGAGGCTGGTCACTTTGATCTTATATCCGTCTACACCTCTGCGGGCGAGGGTGTCGATAAAGTCGTAGCCTACTTTTTTGAGCAGGTCGGCTGCCTCAGGCACAAGAAAAGGAAACGAGTGGGTGAGCTGGTCCACTCCATAGGCTTCGCAGTCTTCAATTTTTACCAATGGGCGTGTGGTGCGGTAAGCCTCATTCAGTGAGTGTATCGGGGTTATGCCTATGCGTTCAGCCCATGCATACTGGTATTTGTTGCTGTCGAGAAACACTTCCCGCAGATTGCCAAGGTTGCGCACATATATCCTGTCATGATGGCGCGGGCCTGAAGGTATGGCGATCCCCTTGGGTGTGACATGAGATGATGTGTGAGCTTTGTAATTGAGCCTGTCTTCGAAGGGTGACAGGGATGTTTTCTCTGCCTGTGCGGCAGATTGCTCCTCATCATCACTGCGGCCACATGCGGGAGTCATGGCAAGACATGCGAGACCGCCGGCTATGATGAGTGAAAATATGGATTTAAGCATGAATCAGTCGATCGCGGATTAATTAAAAGTATGTTTCAATAAAACAACGATTGCCCTGAATGAAATGCAGGCATGCAGCTCCTGCAACATGGGCCAACCATCTTGCAAAGGTAACAAAAAATATGAAATAATCCTTGTCGCCATTTCTGTTTTTTTTATCCCGTTAAGTCAAGGAATATTATACGAATATTATAAACCTCTCTTAAATTACCCGTCAAGACAGTGCCTCGCGTGGGATTAAGGCGATAAGGTGTGGACTTTTATATATGCAATCGGTTAAATTTTTTTGATTTGTAAATGTGGGTTATTCAGCGTGTTACGGTGCAAATGACTATAAATTGCATGGGGCGGTGTAAAAAATATCGATGAAAAATTTGGTGGTTTGAAAAAAAGTGTCTAACTTTGCACTCGCTTTCGGGAAGGTACTCACCGAGATTCCGAATCTCAACATCTGCTTCAGGCCGCATGTCGGTTCCCCCAAGGAGTAAAGATGAAGACCTGAGAAAGTCACCTATCGGGGTGTAGCTCAGTCCGGTTAGAGTGTGCGTCTGGGGGGCGTGAGGTCGCAAGTTCGAATCTTGTCACCCCGACTATTGAGGCAAGCCCATAAGAGGTTTGCCTCTTTTTTTATTTAATTGGCCTGTGAGCCGGCCCTGAAGAATTATCATATAGATCATCTTGATTTAAATGATTTTATCCCGGAGAGCGATTGTGAGTGATTTCTGCAAGCTGAAGAGAGCTTAGTCCGCTATGCTCCGATGAGTCCTTGGATGAAAGCGTCAAAGCGAGCCACAGGAAGAAATCAGGAATCCGCCCGGAGGGACTGAATGTTTAATTAGCATTCAATTCACACGCTCTCTTAAATGGGGCCAATGCAAAGTACCGATTGAAACTCATTGAATGTATGCGTAAACTTTTGATTGCTTTTGCCGTTTTGATTGCACTCGGAGCCTGCAAGCCGAGTGAGGAAAATTACAGACTCGCCTATGAGACAGCCCGCCAGCGAGACAGAGAGGGTCTTGATGAAGGTGTATATGAACTCATGCAGCAGGAAAAGTTACCTCCCATGATTCATGTGCTTGGCGATAGTGTGCGCGTGCAGCGTCTGCCGCTTGCCGCTTTCTATTGCCCTGGTGCTGATTCTGTGAAAACGTGTGTGCCACAGGCGTATAATGTGGCGGTGGCTCTTTACAAAATGCCGACAAATGCCCGCGCTCATGCCGACAGACTGGCCGATGAGGGTTACCATTCGGCAGTCCTCAAATCGGGCGCGAGTCTTTATTATGTCATGGCGGGCCTTGTAGAGAGTCTCGACAGCGCAGCCAGGCTTTCGCGCAGGTATGACATGTCTCATGCCGGGGAGTATATAGGAATTCCCTGCCCGGTCGCAATTCAGCCGTTGCGATAGAGCAGGGAATAGTGGTGTGTAGGCTCCTTAATAGTATGCGCTGTAGGTGAGAGTCGTGTAATATCCAGGCATCCCGGAAAGAGAATTGGAGTAGGCATAATGCAGGGTTATGTAGCCTGTATTATCGCCGGCCCACCAGGTCACGGTATTTCCTGTATTGGCTACCGGTGCTCCGTAGAGAGCGCACAGTTGGGAGTAGGCCGAATTGAAACGTCCCTGTCCCGGCACGGCAGAATAGTAGCAGAACTGACTGTTGGTGAGCAGGCCGTTGGTGTAGTTCATGGCCACTTCGGGCCACAGCATGCCCAGCTGAGAGACATTGTTCGGCCGCGAGTGGCCGGGAAGAGCACCTGCTCCCGGCTTGGCCGTGCCTGGCCGCGCGGGTGTGGCAGGACGGGTGTGGCTTGATGCATTACTGCCTGGTCTTGCGTTTCCGGGGCGAGTGTCGCCCGGCCGGGATGCAGAGGGCTTTGAGGTGGGGCTTGTGCCGGGGCGCATTGTGAGGATGTTCCCTGGGGACGTGTCACTCTTCCGGAAGAAGTGGGCCGAGATGCGGGCCGTGAGGTGCCACCATGTTGCGGACGCATTGTCTGCGGTGTGCGTGAAGCACTGCTTCCAGGCCGGGATTGTGTGCCTGTGCGAGTGGATGTAGCTCTGCCGCCGGTGCCTCCGGGGCGACCTTGGGCCTGTATGTCGGATATAAAGCCTATGCTTAATATTGCTGCCAGGAATGAGATTGCGAGTCTGTTCATATTATCGGTGCTTGTGTTGTGGATTCAGAGAAGGGAAGTCTTGTGCTTCCCTTCTGAAATAATGACAAGACAAATAGGAGAAAGTTTAATGTTAAACAGGAAATATCCCTGACATATTACATTAAAGCAGGTGCAAGGTATTTTGAAAGGAGATATCCTCCCGTGATGAGCCAAGCGAAGAGGATGAATGCGAGGATGAATGGCTTTGCTCCGGCTTTCTTGAACTTGTCGAAGCTCGTTTCTGCTCCGAGTGCCACCATGGCCATGGTGAGCAGGAATGTGTCGATGTATTCAATCAGCTTTATGCCTGTGTCGGGAATTCCCATGGGGGTGCTCAGTGTGTTGAGGTATACGGAGAGGGAGTTGATGCCGATCACCAATAGGAATCCGAAAGCAAACCAGGGCACGGCCACTTTGCCTCCTCCTTGCGCCGCATCGCCGCTTGCTGAGACACGGCTCCTGCGGGCTACCCACACGCCCAGCACGAGAAGCACGGGAACGAGCATCATCACTCGGATCATTTTTACGATTACGGTGGTAGTGGCAATGTTGTCGCCCAAGGCGTTGCCGGCACCTACTGCATGAGCCACTTCATGCAGTGTAGACCCGCTGAATATGCCCATTTGCTCTGGAGACAGCGATATGAGGCCGGTGCGATAGGCTATGGGATAAAGAAACATCGCGATTGTGCCGAAGATCACTACCGTAGCCACGGCCACGGCCGTCTTATAGGGCTTTGTGCGCATTGTGGCCTCTGCTCCGAGCACGGCTGCAGCGCCGCATATGCCGCTGCCCACAGAGGTGAGCATGGCGGTCTCCTTGTCCATCTTGAGCAGTCGCCCGATATTGTATCCGCCTATTATTGTGACGGCCACGATAATGGCGTCGACCGTTATGCCTGCCACTCCTACGGCAGCTATGTCCTGGAAGGTGAGCCGGAAGCCGTAGAGAATGATGCCTATGCGGAGTAACCTTTTGGAGCAGAAGATGATACCCGGTACCCACGTCTCAGGCAGATGCATGCGTAAAGAGTTGGCATAGATCATACCCAGGACGATGCCTATGATCATAGGGCTGATGGATAGGGCGGTGAAGATTCCGGCACTTCCTATGTAGAAAGCTGCGCATGAAAACAGTGCTATGAGGAGCACGCCGTGGAGCATGTTGCCTCTTTGGGGTGTAAGCATGATAGTGTGATTTGGAAATTAAATATGGTCTGTTCTTGTTTTGATATTATCAGGTTATGTTTTGAGGAGAAACGGATGCAAATTTAGTGAATTTATGTTCGATTATCAAATTGTATGCAACTGCTGTAGAAAATAACGGGAGTATAGCTTGAATTGTTTTGCCCGGCAGTGTTAAACATGGTAAAACAAGTAGTCAAGCGATTTCGGGAGGCGCCACACTCTCTTCTGCCCCCCCCACACATTGCGCAAAAAATATACATGGCACACCATTATTCAGGCATGCCATGTAGTCATATATTTATGTGCTGATGGATTGTGGCTTAGAATGTCCAGCCGAGACGCAGACGGGGATTGCAGTCGAAGCCTCCGTGGAACTTGTGTCCGCCGATTTTGGTCTTTGTCTCATTTTCGGTGCCGGCTACACATGTCTTGTAGGTAGTGTTGGTGGCAATCACGTCAGTCATGCCGAGATTGATTTCAGCACCGAGGTAGAGTCCTTTGTATACATAGAAGTCGATGCCGGTGGTGAGATAGATGTTGAAGCCATTGCCGGTTCCGGAATTGTTCCATGTCCAGTTGTCATCGCTGGCCTGGCTCTTGTGGCCGGCGAAGTCATGGATATAGCCTATTTTGCCACCTGCATAAAGGTCGATACGCTTGTAGTTGTAGAAGTGGCGCTGATAGCCGATGTTGAGCTGGAAGCGGCCGCTGTAGTCCTTGGTGAAGATGTTGTCGTGGTCGGTGTCGGGCACTTCCTTGTTGTGGTCGCCGCTGAGGCCAAGCTCGATGATGAAAGCATCATTGTTGGAGAAGAAGTAGCGTCCCTGAAGCACAGTCATGCTGAAAGATTCGCCTGTGCTCTTGAAGGGAGTGAACTGGATTTCAGTGGAGAAATCACCTGCCTCGGGAGCGAAACTCTCTTCAGCGTTTGCGCACATTGCGCTACCTAACACTAAGGCTGCAATTAAAAGCTTTTTCATAATCATGTTGATAGTTAAATGGTTTTGATTAAATAGTTTATGCACACATTTAGTCGGTCAAAATGTCTTAATGTTGGCATAATGCCGACAGGGGTTTGTCTCGTAGAGTTATTGCAAAGGTAGGTTAAAATTTTTAATTAAGCCAAATAATTTTGAGAAATATGTAAAATTTACCCACTAATACGCCACATTGACCAATGATTGTCTAATAAATAATCAGGGAAGAGACGCACTCTCCTGTAAGAGTTGTCTCTTCCCTGATTATCATAAAAACAGGAAGGGGGAGATGCCTATACGGCAGGAATAATTTCTTCCATATACGGATTTATGTTTTTCCACTCATTTATAGGCGGCATGATGCCGAGAGAGATTACCTCATCACGCAGGTGGCAGAGATGACTGTAGCTTTCATCCAGTTCCTTTTCTTCGGAAGGAGTGCCGGCCACCGGCTTTACAGTCACACCATTGCGGTCGATGGTAGTTTCCATGGCCATCATTATGTGAGAGAATCGAGGATTGTTTACATAAGTGCCGGCCGGCCAGCGGAAAGGCTGTCCTCCCATTGCTGCCGCAATCATCTCAATGCTCAGATAAGCCGGACTCTGGAAGGATGATCGTCCGCGCAGATCAATTACGTTCTTGCCCCCCTGTATGACACGCGTGCGCAATTCCTGCCACGCCTCTTCAGGGAATCGGGGTGTGCCGATGATTTCAGTAAGGGCTTCGCCACTCACGGTGGTGGTAGAAGCAAAGGGGGCCATCTGCTCACCATGTCCGCCATAAGTGCGGGCATTCTTTATTTCATCTGCCGGAATATTGAAGTACTTGGCCAGCTCCGATCGCAGACGTGTGCTGTCGAGCGCTGCCAGAGTGCTTACCTGAGAAGGCTTCAGCCCGGAATATAGCAGGGTGATGAGACCGGTTATGTCAGCCGGATTGAAAATGACCACTACATGCTTTACATCGGGGCAATATTCCTTCACATCCTTGCCGAATTGCTCGGCAATCTGGGCATTCCCTTTGAGCAAGTCCTCGCGGGTCATTCCGGCCTTGCGGGCCGCGCCTCCTGAGTTTACGATATACCCTGCTCCTGTAAGAGCCTCTTTGATATCTGAGGTGAAAGTAATCTCGGCACCCTCAAAGCCACAGTGTCTCAACTCTTCGGCCACACCTTCAAGCGCAGGAGCATATGGGTCGTAAAGACAGATGTGGGGCGTGAGGTGCATCATCAGAGCGGTCTGAGCCATATTTGAGCCGATCATGCCGGCAGCTCCCACGATCACCAGTTTTTCATCAGTAAGATATTTCATAGTAATTAATGTTTTAGATCAGGCGGCATATGTGCGTCTGAAAGCTTTTTATATGCTATAACATGCGACACGCCATCATTGTTTCTTTATTAGAAAATAATTCCATTAAAATTAGTGGGGTCGGGATATAATTTGTATATTTGCATCGCGTTAGCAGAAAAAGCGCAAAGTGAAATTAGCAAAAAGAAAGAGTAAACCTATAAATCAGCATATCTAATTTAATAAAAGTTATGTTAGAGAATACCAATGTGAAAACATTGCGCGAAGTAGTAGTGCGTTTCTCGGGTGATTCGGGCGATGGCATGCAGCTTGCAGGCAATATTTTCTCAAATGTGTCAGCAGGCGAAGGGAATCAGATTTCCACCTTCCCTGATTATCCGGCAGAGATACGAGCTCCGCAAGGGTCGCTTTCAGGTGTGTCGGGATTTCAGGTTCATATAGGTGCGGGCGTCCACACTCCGGGTGATGAGGCCGATGTGCTTATAGCCATGAATCCGGCGGCACTGAAGACCAATCTGCGTTTCCTGAAAAAAGGAGGCATAATAATATGTGATTCCGATACATTCCGCGATGCGGATCTGAAAAAGGCGCTCTATGCCACAGAGGATCCCATAGCAGAGCTCGGCATAGATCCTGCCCAGGTTATGCTTGTGCCGATGACAACGCTGCTTAAAGAGACACTGAAGGACTCCGGCATGGATCCGAAGTCGATGATGAAGTGTAAGAATATGCTCGCGTTAGGTATCGTATGCTGGCTTTTCGACCGCGATGTAGATGCCGTATTGCGCAAGCTTGAGGCAAAATTTGCCAAGAAACCAGCCGTGTATGAGGCTAATGCCAAGGTGATACGCGCCGGATGGGATTATGGCCATAACACACATGCCTCAATGCCTACTTACCGCATTGAGACTGAAAGCAGCCGTCCCGGCATCTACACCGATGTGAATGGCAATACCGCTACTGCATGGGGCCTGATTCTGGCGTCGGAAAAGAGCGGATGTCCGCTCTTCCTCGGTTCCTATCCTATTACGCCTGCCACCGACATCCTTCATGAGCTTGCCAAGCGCAAGGATCTCGGAGTGAAGGCTTGCCAGATGGAAGATGAGATAGCAGGCATATGCTCTGCTATAGGCGCTTCTTTTACCGGTGCTCTGGCCGTGACGTCTACATCCGGTCCCGGCCTCGCTCTGAAGAGTGAGGCACTCGGCCTGGCTGTCATTGCAGAGCTGCCGCTCGTAGCTATCGACGTGCAGCGCGGCGGCCCCTCTACCGGTCTTCCCACCAAGACGGAGCAGACAGACCTGATGCAGGCCCTCTATGGCCGCAACGGCGAGTCGCCTATCTGTGTGCTGGCCGCATCGACTCCCACCGATTGCTTCACCATGGCCTTCGAAGCCGCACGCATAGCCCTGGAACACATGACTCCGGTCATACTCCTTACCGATGCATTCATTGCCAATGGCTCAAGTGCATGGCGTGTGCCTGAGGCCGGCGATTATCCGGAGATACATCCTAATTATCTCAAGAGTGAGACCCTGGCCCAGGGCTGGAAGCCTTATCAGCGTGATATGGAGACTCTGGTGCGTTACTGGGCCTTGCCCGGCACAGAAGGTGCCCAGCATCGTGTAGGCGGTCTTGAAAAAGACTTCAAGACATCGGTAATTTCCACCGATGGAGCCAATCATGAGAAGATGGTTAAGACACGTAGCGAGAAAGTGGCCCGCATAGCCCGGAATATACCTCCCCTCACCGTGCAGGGCAATGCAGCCTCCGACACAATACTCGTGGGCTGGGGCGGCACCTATGGCCATCTGCTCACGGCCTCCGATGACTTGAACTCTCATGGCACTCCTGTGGCTCTCGCTCATTTCAGATATATCAACCCACTCCCCTCCAACGCTCTCGACGTGCTTAGGAAATATGACAATATCATAGTGGCGGAGCTGAACACAGGTATGTTTGCCGACTATCTGCAGAGTAAGCTGCCCGGCAAGGTGATACGCCGCATCAACAAGATCGAGGGTCAGCCCTTCCTCGTGCATGAGATTACCGAAGGAGTGAAAAATATATTAACCGGGAATAAATAAGCCATGGAATCAAATCAAATCTTCAAGCCCCAAGACTTTAAGAACGAACTGAGTGTACGCTGGTGCCCCGGTTGTGGCGACCATGCCATACTCAATGTGCTGCACAAGGCAATGGCCGAGATAGGCGTGCCGCCGCATGAGACTGTAGTGGTTTCAGGCATAGGATGCTCCTCGCGTCTTCCTTATTATATGAACACCTATGGCATGCACACCATCCATGGTCGTGCGGCTGCGATAGCAACCGGTGTGAAGATTGCCAATCCTGACCTCACCGTGTGGCAGATATCCGGCGACGGCGATGGCCTTGCCATAGGCGGCAATCATTTCATTCATGCCGTGCGCAGGAATATCGACTTGAACATGCTTTTGTTCAACAACAAGATATACGGACTCACCAAAGGCCAGTATTCGCCTACTTCGGATCGTGGCACGGTCTCGAAGTCCAGCCCTTATGGCACTACGGAGGATCCTTTCATTCCTGCCGAGCTTTGCTTCGGCGCGCGTGGCACTTTCTTTGCCCGCGGCATTGATGTGGCTCTCGACACCACGAAGGAGGTGCTGATCGCTGCGGCACGCCACAAGGGTGCCTCTGTGGTGGAGATTCTCCAGAACTGTGTGATATTCAATAACGGCATCCACTCATCTCTCACGGAGAAGACGCGCCGCTTCAATCACACGATACATCTGCGTCACGGAGAAAAGATGCTCTTTGGCGATAATATGGAGAAAGGACTTGTGCAGGATGGTTTCGGCCTCAAGGCCGTGACGGTGGGCGAGGATGGATACACTATGGATGATGTGCTGGTGCATGATGCCCACACTCCGTCCAATTTCCTGCATCAGCAACTTGCCATGATGGATGGCGATACCCTCCCCTTGGCCATAGGCGTGATACGCGATGTTAACGCTCCGACTTATGAGACAGATGTCATGCAGCAGGTGGCAGAGGTGAAAGCCAAGAAAAATTACGCGTCTCTGCGCGACATGATTATGAAAACGAAGGAAACCTGGGAAGTCAAATAAAATCACTTCTAAATATGAATAAAAGCAAGAGGATATCCGCAAATTTGCGGATATCCTCTTGCTTTTATTCATGAAAAATACTATATTTGCACAATAATTAACCTTAAAGCGTTGTGAAATGATAATTTTGACTCGCTTAACTAATTGAACTAATATGACTTACATGATTCAACTTTGTCTTAATACCCGTGACGAGCTCATGATGGTAGATCTTTCGAAAGTGGTGTATTTTCAGGCTAACGGCAATTACACTGAATTTGTGTATATTTCCGGTGAAAAGCATCTCGTGGCATTCGGACTTAGTAAAATGGAAGAATTTATCCGGCTCGTATGGCGTGGCAATATGGCAAGTCCCTTTGCGCGTTTAGGCCGAAGCCTTATAATAAATATCACTTATGTAAGAGAAATATCTCTTATCCGTCAGCGTCTGGTATTCGGCGACTGCGACGGACATATTTATCCTCTGAAAGTGTCGAAACCTCTGCTTAAGAAATTCAAAGAGGTACTGGTGTCGAAGAATACTCCTGAAGTAAAGAGCACTGTGGAAGCTTAAAAAAATTACAATATTATGTCGAAAGAATTTATCATAGGACGTGCCGGCACGCAGCCCTTCAAGATTGCCGATACCTGCCAGGGTGTGAGCCACAAGCACGCACGCCTGATCATAGATGATCATGGCGAGTGGTGGATAGAGAATATTACCGGCCCGGGCGGCAACGGCGTGTTTATTAAAACCGGCCCGGACACATTTGAGCGGGTAGAAAAACGCCGAATTACAGAGGATACAATCATCAGGCTCGGCGAGGGATCGCATCTCAGCTATACCTTCATGGCGCATCGCGCCATTGAGAAACCGGGAAATTATGCTTATGAATTTCTCGCTCTCCGCAAGCGCTTCAAGCAATACCAGGCAGCCATAGCCGAGATGGAGGAGAATAATAAGAAGCGCATGAAGCTCGCCAATACCATTATGGTGATTTTCACAGTAGTCTCAGTGGCCATAGTGGTGGGGGCATTGCTTATGGGGCATGGCCTTACAGGTTGCTCCCCCATGATTTTCACCGGACTTGTAGCCACACTCAGCCGCACTCTGTTCGGGCCTAAGACCGATGGCATAAAGCGTCTTATGTCGCTCAGGCAAGGCGAGTTTGTATGCCCGGTGTGCGGCATGCCCATGAGTGATTTTGCTATAAATAATCTCAAGTGTCAGGTGTGCAAGTCATCGTGACCGATATATCATAACGTATTATCAATATCAACTTAATTATATATTAACATGAAAACAAAACTATTTACAATACTTGCCCTACTCTTCATTGCCTTCTCGATGCATGCTCGTGTCTATGTGCTGTCAGTGGGTGTGTCTAATTATTATGGTGCAGAGAATAATTTGCCTCAGGCCAGCCGGGCTGCGCAGCAATTTGCCGATGCAATGAAGCTGCAGACAAAGGATGTGACGCTGCTTACGTCTAAATATGCCACTGTGGCGAATATCCGCGAGAAGCTGCAAGCCATAGTTAATCGCGCGCAGAAGGAAGACCGCATAGTCTTCTTTCATGAAGGCCACGGCTATGACGGTGGTTTCTGCGGTGTGGACGGCACTATAACCTACAATGAACTTGCTCTGACACTGGCAAAATCCAAGGCGAATCTCAAACTGGTCTTTCTCGGCGGATGTCATTCGGGCTCAGCCAAGCATGCAGGTGTGCTGGATTATGGCGACCAGGCCTGGATCACTGCCACTCGTGCAGATGAACTCGGGGCCGAGGCCGGCGCCACGCCATATTATTTTGGAGGCAGCGTGGCAAAGGGGCTTCGTGGCAAAGCCGACTATAATTCAGATAAAGATGTCACCCTCATAGAGCTGTTCAAGTACATATATAATGATATCACCAATAAGAGTTCCAAAAGTGTGTATACTGATGAAAATGGCAACACTTACCATCATTATCAGCATCCCACTCTCATTGCTCCGAAGGCTCTGCATAACAGAGTAATAATAAGGCATAAATGAGGCTGATGCCAAACTGTGAGCCGCTTGCGTGTCAATTTTGTTTCGATGCGGGAAACGATGAGTTTCATCCATGAACCCGCAGTGTTGGTACAAGAGAAACCAAAATATTTGCACACGCGCATCGACGGTTGTAATTTTGCATCAGAAAAACTACTAAACTCTTATCACAATGAACAACGACACTCAGAGCATCAATCCTTATTCCGAAAACAAGGGTAAAAACAATTCCAATGCCTCAAAGAAGGCCGGCATAGCTGCCGGTGTGGCGGGCGTGGCCGGCATCGGAACCGCTGCTGCTTATGCTGCGACAAATATCACCGACAACGCTCCTGTAGTGGAGGCCGAGGAGGTGATTCCTGTGGAGGAGACTCCTATAGATGTCCATAGCAAGGAGCCGATGCAGGAGAATAACGACACTCATAATGATCCGCGTGGCGAAGCGAAAGCGGATCAAGTTGAAGACCAGCCGGAGAATGACAACCGGGAAGATAAGCCTCAAGAAAAGTCTGAGGATACACACGAGAAGCAAGATGAAGGCCACAAGGATGATTCTCAGGATCAGGATCAGGTCTCTGAACCTACCGAGCAGGAGCTGAGAGAATATGATGATAATAATCTTGATCCCGACACAGAGGTGGATAAGATACTTGCAAGCGAAGAGATTGACATCAACGGCGATAATGACGTCACCGGCGACATGATCATTCATGATTATGAGGATGTGGGCATGATTTATGGCCAGGACGGTGAGGCTCAGATGGCGGCAGTGGCATATGACCCCAATGGCAATCAGGTCTTGTTAGTGGATGTGGACGGCGATCACATGTTTGACAATGCCTATTATGAAGATGGCTCCGACATAGATGTGTCGGCTTTGGCTATAAACGTAGGCGATGCCGAGTATGAAGCTGCCGCTCAAGATGAGTATCTGGCCAATAACGGTGAGAATGTAGAGAATTTCGACGGCAATGATTTCTCGCAGGATATAATCTCTTAATAATTAGAAGCTTGGGGAGAGGTGCTGAAGATCTCTTCATGCATCCTCCCCTTCCATGGCTATAAATCTTTGCGTGAGTATGGCAGAAATAGCAGTAGTAGGCTTTAATTGCAGCAATTCCGATTGCGGCAGACTATTTAAAATGCGTCATCCGGGCAAGCCGGGGTATTTTAAAGTGAAATGCCCTTATTGCGGCCATCCCGTAGTAGTAAAGATGCCCGGCGCCAAGGCCCCTCAGTTAGAGGATGTGACTGAGGAGATGAAGAGTGTAGAGTCCTGTAGCAGCACCACGTCATCCACTGCATCCGTCCTTGAACAGGAGGGGGGCAGGAAGGAGGAAGGCGAGAGGCCTCCACGGATCACCGACCATTCAGGAGATACGGTCATCCCGTTTTCCGGTTATCCCGGCGGCAACGACGGCTTCTTTGTGGGAAGAGTCGCTCAATTTGCCTGCCCGCACTGCAGAACCTTTGAGTTCTCATATACATCGGAGAAAACGGGAATCTTCACTTTTACATGCCCGCAATGCAAGGGAAAGGTGCAGGTGAGCTTCAGGCCTCCTGAAGTCATGGCGACACCCCCATTCGGCAAAGCCTGCCGCCTGGTGCATATGCGCTCTTTCTGGCGCAAGACAGTTTATCATCTTCCCATAGGAGAGCATACCATAGGTCGTGCCGATAGCGGAATGCCAAGCACAATATCCATAGATGGCGACAGCTCTATGTCGCGCCGGTCGGTTTCAATAAAAGTTACATTCAGCGAACGCGAAGGCTTCAGGTATATGCTCAAAGTGCTAAATGCCACTAACCCGGTGCGCTGTGGCTGCAAATTCCTTTGTCAAGGGGAAGAGATATACTTATGTCCGGGTCAGAAATTTGTTCTCGGCAATTCTTTATTCATGCTTGACGCCGACACAAATTCACGCGGAGGCCTGTGGTGATTCAAGAATATTCCGGGTCTCATACTATCGATATATATTAACAGGAAAGAAAAAGTTATGGCAGAAGCTCCAATATTATCATATAAGTGCACGAATCCCGAGTGCGGCAAGCCCTTCAAGATGCGTTATCCGGGCAAGGCCGGAGTGTTTAAAGTGTCATGTCCGCACTGTTTATCCAAGGTTACAGTCAAAGTGGGCGAAATGCATGCTTCATCCGAAGAAAAAGCAGAGGAATTGTCGGGTGATAATTCTTCGAAACCGGTGATTGATTATACCGATTACCCTGAAGGAGCTTCTTATTTCCTGGTAGGAGAGCGCGTCATAATAACGTGTCCGCATTGCAAAGAACGCAAGCTTGCATATACTGCCCAGAAAGAGGGTATGCCCACTTTCACATGTCCGGGATGCAAGGGAAAGATCAGAGTCTGGTTTCAGAATCCCACTAAATTGATAAGCCCTGAGAAGTTCAATTCCCGCCAGGGCAAGCTCGTGCATGTGCGTCCCCTCTGGCTCAGCACCCACTATCCTTTGCCTATAGGGGAGCACACTATAGGCCGCTATGATCATGAGCGGCCGAGCACGATATCGATAAAGGGAGACTCCTCCATGTCGCGCAGGTCTATATCGATCACAGCCTCGATAAGCAAGGATGAAGGCTTCAGGTATCTGCTGCGTGTGCTCAGTGCCACGAATCCGGTGAGCCATGCCGGTCATATGCTCACAGAGGGAGAGGAGATATACCTTAATTTCGGAGATGAGATACGTCTTGGAGGCACGCTCTTCCGTTTTGTGCCTGATGACAAGGCTCCGCGCTTCGGTAGTTTCTAACATTTAACATGTAATAAAGTGATTACACAACATATAAGTGTCAAGGCAGCCGTCTCGTTCCGTCTCCAGGGACAGCGGCCTTATCAGGAGGATTCTCGCTGGCCTGACACCGACACACCTCCGGTAGATACCCGTACCTTCATAGTGTGCGATGGCGTGGGCGGGGCGGCGGCCGGTGATGTGGCCAGTGCCACAGTGTGTCGCAGTATGGCGCAGTTCATGAAAGGTGTGCCGGAGACGCGTCCGCTCACTCACATTGATATACGCCGAGCTGTGACCAGAGCGTATTATGATCTGGAAGAAGCTGCGGGCGAAGGAGCCAGGCAGATGGCGACCACGCTCACCCTTGTGCACATACATCCTGGCGGGGTGACAGCCATCCATGCCGGCGACAGCCGAATATATCTCTTCCGACCCGGATCAGGCATTATCTATAGGAGCAATGACCATTCGCTGGTAAACACAATGGTGCATCGCGGACTCATCACTCCTGAAAATGCCGAGGGGCATCCGCAGAGCAATATTATTACCCGCTCGCTGTCTCCTGCGAAGGATTATGATGACCGTTCGCCTGTGACTGTGAGAGAATTTTCCACTCCATGCCGCGGAGATATAATTCTGCTTTGTTCCGATGGCGTCCTGGAATGTATATGTGATGAAGAGCTGGAGCGGATTATGCTCGGCAAGGCATCGTTGCAGGATAAATGCAAGCGGCTCAAAGATATATGCCGAGTGTCTCATGACAATGCCACAGCGATGATTGTGGAAATAGAGGGCCCCGAGGAGTATGTCGAGGAAATAGAAGAGGATGCAGAGGAATCCGGCACGCGTACCAAGTCGATAAGCACATCAGAAGGAATTACAACCGATATTGCTCCTCTTCATCCCCGATTGTCGTTCATTCAGCGGATAAAGAGGATTTTCCGCCGATAGATATCTATTGCAAAAAAACTAACGAATACCTAATTTCACACATTCATGTCAGAGCTTCGTGATACACTTGCTTCAGGCTCACGCCTGAAGAGCACACGCAATGAATATAAAATAGAAGCCGTGCTCGGTCGAGGCGGCTTCGGTATCACTTACCGTGCATCCTATGCGATAGTGGATGCAAATATCAAGGCCCGGGCCACTGTTGCGATAAAAGAGCATTTCCCCATGGCCTTTGCCGAGCGCAAGGATGATGCCATCCAGCCTGTGGGGAGCAACGGAGAGATGTATCAGCGGTCTCTGTCCGACTTCAAGAGCGAGGCTGAGCGCCTGCATAAGCTTGGAGCAAAGCATCCTAATATTGTAGGTGTCAATGAGGTGTTTGCCTCTCACAATACGGCTTACTATGTAATGGAGTTTGTCGATGGGCGCTCTCTGCTCTCTTATGTCAACGAGCATGGCGGGTTGCCATATGAAGAGGCATTGCAGATCATGCTGCCTGTGATGGGTGCTGTGGCTTATCTTCATGCCAACCGTGTGAATCATCTTGATGTCAAGCCCGACAACATCATGCTTCACGCAGAGAATGCCGAAGGGTCGGAATGCACGCCTGTCCTGATAGATTTCGGACTCAGCATGCATTATGACTCAAAGGGAAACCTCACTCGCGACAGGGGCACTCTCGGAGCCAGCGACGGCTATGCTCCCATAGAGCAGTATTCCGGGATACGCTCCTTCTCTCCCGGAGCTGATGTCTATGCACTGGCCGCCACGATGCTCCATGTGCTCACGGGCAAGCAGCCGGCCGAGGCTTCGCAGCTTAAGACGGCAAGGGTGAGAGAGCAGCTTGAGGCTCTGAAGATTCCTTCTAAGGCAATCGACGCCATATGTAACGCGCTGGCTTTCTCCGCCGATGACCGTACGCCTAATGTGCTGACGTTTATGGATGAACTGGGCATCCGTGATGGAGATGGCGGCAAGCGAGGATACACGGCTTTCATAAAGCCCGGCAAAGGCTCCACGCGTAAGGTGGAGAAAAACAAGGGCGGGGCTAAGCGCCTGTCGAAAGCCGTGAAGTGGGGCATATGTGCAGTGGCAATGCTTGTTGTGGCGGCAGGCGGTTATGCTGTTTATTCTTCCGGGAAAGAAAAAGTTGTTGAGGAAGAGACAGCCCTGGTAGATAATAGGCAGGTGTCTGACAGCAAATACCTTGTGGCTGATGCTAATGAGGGCACTGAGCAATCAGAGGCCATACGGCAGAATGATGAGATGCAGAATGCAGAACCGGAAGAAAAGCCTCGGCAGGAAACAGAGAATAAGAAAGAGCCGGGGCAGATGAAGACGCAGGAGACGCAGCCGGATAGCAGGGCTGATACCAGGGGACGCAAACCTGATTCGGAAGTGGCCCCGTCGGTATCCCGAGGGACAATATCGATGAGTGCCGGCAGCTATACCGGAGAATTGCTTGACGGACGCCCCCATGGCCGCGGCAGACTGACCTATACCGTCTCGCGCTCAGTGGCAGGAGTGAGAGTGGAACCGGGATGCTATTACGAAGGCACATGGGAGAACGGGCGCATGGGATATGGTAAGATTTATGATGCTTCGGGCAATCTCCTCGGAAGCAAGTATTGAAAGCTAAATTGCTCAGAGCCTCTGCATATGTCCAGATAGATTTTATTATATAAAGACCTCACACGATGAAACGATTACTTTTAAATATTGCGCTTATATCTCTGTGTGCTCCGGCCATCTTTGCCGGGCGGGATCTAAGCCCGGCGGAAATTCTCGCGCTCATGGGAGTCAGTCCTGACGCGGTGCCTGCCTATGCCGACACTGTAGTGTATTCACCCGCACAGCAGCTGCCTCTGCATGTGGTGACGGATGGCGGGGAAGTCTTGAGTGTGGGATATTATGCTTTCACGCCCGCTATGCGGAGTGCTCTTGACCGCAGAGTGGTGACTATGGCCGAAGGTGCCATTCTCGATCGTATCTCAGGGCTTGGACAGGATCGCTTCTCAGACGTGAAATTCACACGCGGCACCCCCCTGTCGCTCCGTGATTTAAGTGATTATACTGCTCTCGGGCATGAATGCAATGACAAGGGTGAGCACATGATAAGCTGGGAATTGACTGATGGCAGAGAAGTGGAAATGAGTTTCGCTCTCGACTATATGTCGCTTTCGGGTAAATCTCGCGGCGAAGTTGAGCGGGATTTCATATCTGCCTTGAGCCGGGAGCGTCACACTTTACGCAGGCCGGGGTTCAAGCTTGACGAGGCACGCATCGAGGAGTATAGGTCAGGAATGACTTACCTGAAAGGAGAAATATTCCGTATTCCTGAAGTGAGTCGCAACGTGTATCTGCGCATGAATGAAGAGGGCAGGCAGGAATTTGTGGCCGATGAGCGGAATCCATGTGAGACACTTGCCAATATGGTGGTGTGTGGAGTGGATAGGATTGACCCTGATGTCACATTGCGGGTGTTGACTCACACGTATGGCGAGATACAGGAGGTAAAGACTACCCTCGGCCGGTTGCTGTATCTCTGTGACAAGGAAGGATGCAAGGCATATTTCGGAGTGAAACACGTGGATGACGAGAAGATTCTTGCGAGCATATACCTCCAGAATGAAGAGGTGGGGTATGTCCATGTGCTCGGACTCCAGGTTCCTCTCTCTGCTCTTCAGGGAAGAGGCGAGATCTTGGCACGCACAAGCCTGTATGTACCCGTGAGCAATGTAGCTGATCTCTATTACGAGCAGCGAGCACGCACCACACCGATAAAAATCAAGATAGAGAATGAATAAACAACTACATATATTGCTTGTCTCTCTTCTCTCGGCATTCTGTATGCATGCTCAGACTATAGAGCAGCTTGATGAAAAGATAGTCAAGATCAAGAGAGATGCATCATATGTGAATGGATCAGACTTCCGCAGCGATGAATTGAGCGCGAGGAAAAGAGCATTTCATGAATTTGCCGACCAGGTGAACGGCATGCGTGTTGATGCAGGCAAATCTGTGATGATGCCCAGGCAGATTATGGAGTATGCCCATGAGATTACGTATGAAGAGGACGGATACTTCAATGTGTTCTTTTATGTCTCCAGGGCGGATATAATATCAGTTGCAGAGGATAGTCATCCGGTTGTGCCGCGCGAGGTATTGCGGCATGCATCGGGAGAGGCACCCGATATATTTGCCGGTATGTCAGAAGATCAGCCCCCAGTTACGCGGCCTAAGCCGGAGGAAAAGCCGGCGACGCCTGTGCCCCCTGCCCCGCGCAGGGATCCAGAGCCGGTGCGCCGGAATAATCCATTGCCTCCGGGTAATGTGGATTCCGACTTTGTGGCCACAGCTCTGTCATCTGTAGCCACATATGATGAAGCAGCGCTGTATATTAAGAAATACAAGAAGGAGGGCTACATCACAGATTATTCCTTCGCGCGTGGAGTTGAAGAGATTCAGCCGGATATGTATCTTGTAATAATTGACGCAGAGAAGAAAATAGCAGGAATAATGATGCCGGAGCAAGGTTCACTGCGTAGAAATCTGCTCACGGGAAGGAACGAAGACATAACCTCATATCTCGGCAATCACTACATCTTATGGTTCCGTTGCCGGTGAAAAATATAAAACAGATAAAAAATTATTGCTGTCCGATAAAACTTTTTGAGGTCTCAAAAAATTAGGACTGATTCC